>CAYUXK010000041.1:0-18369 GCA_964448835.1 uncultured Clostridium sp.
CCCCTTACCTCTTGAATGCCATTCAAGCGCTCTCCCAGGTGAGCTACACCCCCAATGAGTCTGCGTTTTTGACGCTCACATATATTAGCATACATTTTATAAAAAATCAAGACCAAAATTTAAAAAATGGCAAATGATTCGCTAATATATGTAAGACGTCATAAATAGATTTTTTGCTTTTTCCATTTGCCGGAGCCAATAAAAACAGCGCCGAGTGCAAGTGAACCTAGGGTGGCAAGACATATTGCAAGTCCCACACCGTTGAAGCCGAGGTCAGTTGTTCTCACAATAATGTAGGCGAGAGGGACTCTGATAATAATTGAGCTTAGTGTTGCGTTGAGCAGAGCGAAGTTTGTGTAGCCCGCTCCGATTGCAAGTCCGTTCATGCAGAAGACAAACGGCACAAAGAGATAATCAAGTGCAAGGAAGCGAAGATATGGAGTGCCCATGGCAATAACATGCGGGTTAGTATCAAAAAGCCCCAGAATTTGCCCCGCAAATAGCTCGACGAGTACAAACACAATTATGTTGATAATAAACGATATCCCCATGGCGCTGAGCATAGTCTTTTTTGCGCGGTCAAATTCGCCCGCGCCTATGTTTTGCCCAGCCATTGCCGAAACAGCGCTACTCATAGCAATCGCCGGCAAAATCGCGAAAGAGTTAACCTTACCGCCTATACCCTGACAGGCGGAGGCAACAACCGCGTCAGGCAAGGAATTGACAAGAGCTGTAAGGGCAAGAAATGAAAACGATACTACAACCTGTTGCGCAGAGGAGGGGATGCCGAGCTTGATTAAAAGCCTTGCTTTAATCTTGTCTATTCTGAAATCGTTGCGTTCAAAACCTTCAAAGAAATTCTGCTTCTTTAAATAGATTATTGAGAGCAAAACGCTAAGCGCCTGAGAGCCGACAGTGGCATATGCAGCGCCTGCGGCACCCATATTAAACGGGCCGACGAGTATAATGTCAAAAACCACATTAACAACCGTAGCAATCGCGACAAAATACAGCGGTCTTTTTGAATCTCCGAGTCCGCGCAGAACCGCGCTGATAACATTATAGGCAAACATGAATATAATGCCTGTCATACAAATGAAGTAATAATTTCTTGCCTCGGTCATCGCTTCTGTCGGTGTTTTTAGAAGAATCAGCAGTCTGTCGCCGACAAGCAGCATAAGCACAGTAAAAAACACGCCCATTATCATGTAGAGCGTAAACAGCGTACCTATTGTTTTGCGCTGCTCATGATATTTTTTAGCGCCGCTGTATTGAGATATCAGTATCGTTCCGCCCACGGCAAGTCCGAAAGCGACGCCCGTAACAAGTATATTTATTTGACCTCCGATATTAACGCCTGTAATCCCCGCTGTACCGCTAAGCCTGCCGACGATTATCATATCGGCAACCGAATAAAATGCTTGAAGTATATTTGAAAGCAAAAGTGGCGCTGCAAATCGAATTAAACGGTGCGGAACGCTGCCGCTTGTTAAATCCTGCCTAAATTTATCCGACAATTTAGTTGTTCTCCTTCTTTTGGGGTTCTCTCATGGTGAGAGCAATACGATTTTTTGCTTTGTCAACCGAGATAACCCAAACGGTAACAACCTCGCCGACCTTGAGCACCTCGCTGGGGTGCTTAATATATTTATTAGTTATTTGCGAAATATGCACAAGTCCATCTTGATGCACGCCTATATCTATAAACGCGCCGAAATCAATAACATTACGAACTGTGCCGTGAAGCTCCATGCCGGGGA
Organism: uncultured Clostridium sp.; assembly: GCA_964448835.1. Lineage (GTDB taxonomy): Bacteria > Bacillota > Clostridia > Oscillospirales > Acutalibacteraceae > CAG-177. The sequence goes on from CAYUXK010000041.1 coordinate 1,761, forward strand.
TAAGGTCATTGATATCCATAACATCAGTGCGCAGCATCGGTGGCGGCAGCTCATCACGCGGGTCGCGGCCCGGGCGCATAAGCTCTTTAATAATATCTGTAAGCGTAGGTACGCCGATACCGAGCTTGTCCGCTACCTTATCTTTGCCGAGGGTTTCAACTCTATCGTTAAGCTCGGGGATTTTGCCGTTTGAAACATCTGCCGGAGTATATCCGCAAAGCTTTATCAGCTGCTTTGCCGCGGTGTAGCTCTCAGGGTGAACGCCTGTGTGGTCAAGCACATTTGCGCTCTCATTTACTCGCATAAAGCCCGCGCACTGCTCAAAGGCTTTCGCGCCGAGCTTTGGAACTTTTTTGAGCTGCGTGCGATCGGCAAACTCGCCGTTTTCTTCGCGGAAACCAACGATATTTTTTGCAACCGCGCCGTTAATGCCCGCAACACGCTCAAGCAGAGGCGCTGAAGCGGTGTTCAAATCGACGCCGACACTGTTGACAGCGTCTTCAACAACGCCGTTAAGCGCGGCGTCAAGCTCCTTTGGCGGCATATCATGCTGATATTGCCCAACGCCGATAGCCTTGGGGTCAATTTTAACAAGCTCGGCGAGAGGATCCTGCAGCCTGCGCGCGATTGAAACGGCGCTTCTGAGTGAAACATCATATTGAGGGAATTCCTGAGCGGCAAGCTTTGAAGCCGAATAAACCGATGCGCCGGCCTCGCTGACAACCATATACGATACATCCGCATTAATTTCACGCAAAATTTCCGCGGCAAACATTTCTGTTTCTTTTGAAGCGGTGCCGTTGCCGATTGAAATACAGTTTGCCCTGTGCTTAATTATCAGCCTTTTTATCAAATCCTTGGCCTGTTCGCGCTGAGAGGCGGAATGGGTAATGTATATTACCCCTGTATCAAGCACCTTGCCCGTGCGGTCAACTACAGCAACCTTGCAGCCTGTTCTGTAGCCGGGATCAAGGCCGATAACGGTTTTGCCCTTAACCGGCGGCTGAAGAAGTAGCTCCTTTGTATTAAGCGCAAATACTTTGATTGCGCTTTCGCAGGCGCTCTGAGTAAGCATACTTCTTATTTCACGCTCGATGGACGGGTAAATCAGCCTGTCATAAGCGTCAACGCCGGCTTGGCGAACCGCTTCGGTGCAGGGAGAGCCTGAGGGGTTGAGGGTTAACGAGGTAATTACATTGAAGGCTTTAATACGGTCAAACTCAACGCTGACCTTAAGAAACTTCTCGCGTTCGCCTCTGTCAATGGCAAGAACTCTGTGCCCCGCGATTTTATTAACAGGCTCGCTGAAATCGTAGTACATGGTATAAACGCTTTCAGCATCTTTATCATTGGCTGTTACCTTGACAATCCCATTTAAAGTAATAAGATTGCGAAGCCTGCGGCGAATATCTGCGGAGTCCGAAATATTCTCGGCAATAATATCAAGCGCGCCCGAAAGCGCTTCCTCAGCGGTCGTGACTCCTTTTTCTTCATCAATATAGTCTGATGCGAGAGAAAGCGGGTCGGGCGAATTATGCCTTTGCTCAAAGATTTGATTTGCGAGCGGCTCAAGGCCTTTTTCTTTCGCCACTGACGCGCGGGTTTTTCTTTTAGGCCTGTATGGTCTGTAGATATCCTCAATTTCCGCGAGAGTAACCGCCTTCTCAAGAGCGGCGGCAAGCTCAGGTGTCATTTTTTCGAGGGCGGTAATAGCCGAAAAAACCTCCTCGCGCCGTTTATCAAGGTTACGCAGGTATTCAAGCCTTTCGGCAAGCTCTCTGATTACCTGGTCGTCGAGCGTGCCGTGTGCTTCTTTTCTGTAGCGGGCAATAAAGGGAATTGTATTGCCCTCATCGATAAGCTTGACGGTATTTTCAACCTGCCAGCTTTGTAGCTTAAATTGGTTGGTAAGCTGCGCAATAATATCCATTGAAGTTCTCCGATTATTAATTATTTTTTAGCTGCCTTACATCTTTGCCGATAAAGAGCATTGAAACATAACAGCCGATTATGCGCGAGGTGATCCGCTGAGTATACTTTTCTTCAAGCTCATTGACTGTGAGGTTTGTGTTAATTATCACGGGAAGCGAGCAATTAATGCGTGTGTTAATGATGTTGTAAATTTCCGCTGTAGTAAAGCTCGTGGCAAATTCAGCGCCGAGGTCGTCAATGATTAGCAAATCGCAGTTGAGTAGCTCCTCTTCAGCCCCGTCGTCGGCGTTGTTAAACCTGCCGCCGAAATGCTCGCGCTCAAGGCGTTTGAGAAGATTAGGGCATGAACCGTAGATAACATTATACCCCTTCTCGGTGACGGCTCGAGCAATGGCAAGCGAAAGATGAGTTTTACCCAGCCCGGTCGCGCCGTGCATAAACAGACTTTTTGATGTCAGGCTGAAATCCTCCGCATAGCTTTTGCAGTATTCATATATTTCGCCTAATTGTTCACGAGGCGAAAGACCGTATCTCTCATCCTTTGCTGCGGGGTAGTATGAAAGGTTAAAACTATCAAAGCTGCATGTGTTTGCGGGTGACAAAGCTCCAAGCTCATTGAGCGCGGATTGACGAAGCAGTGTTTCACGACAAACGCAGCATCTGCCCTCAACAAAGCCGGTATCGCTGCATTTTTTGCAGACATACGGTACCTCAAGATAGTTCTCGGGGAGTCCGGCACCTTTCAGAAGTGATTTGATTTTGCCCTGAATAAGCAAATTGATTTTTGAAAGCTCAGTAATGTATTGCTCCGCGTCTTTGCCCATACCAATCGCTTTAACGACGGAAAGCCCCGTCATTGAAAGCTCATGCTCTAAAGCGGTGATTTCGGGAATTTTCGCGACAGCTTCGGCGTGGCGGTTCTCTTGCAAGGTCTGCGCCGTCATACGGCGTCGTTCAAGCTCCTTGGCAACGGTCAATATAACTTGGTTGTTATAATTCATACCTTCTTGTTCCTTTCGTATTTTAAACCGCCAATTGATTTCTTTTCAAAATCGCCAATGTCATAGGATGCCTCGGCTTTTTTGCCCGTCGCCATGGCCGCAGGAGCGGATTTTTTGGCGTTTTCAATGTCAGATGGCTTTTTATAGCCTTTTTCGTGCCAGCTGACAAGAACCTTGTTTATGTAGCCGATTGAAAACTTCTGAGTATGGTTTGCCATCTCCTCATATGCGAGAAAAATCATATCATCGCCGTACTTTAACTCCTCAAGCCAGCGACGAATATATGCCGTTTGTGAAATGGTAGGGCGGGGGATTGTGATACCTGCCATTGCGGTGAAGCGCTTCCAGAATGTATTCACCTTTGAAAGTGAGGCAACCTGCGCCTGCGCCTTTTCGAAGGTATCAATCTCTTTATTGCCCCAATCCCTGCCGATTGCTTCGATGTAGCCGTAGTTTGTTTTATTGACTGAAACGCAGTAGCCTATGAGCGTAAAAATTACCTCAATCGGCAGCCCGTAGTGGTCATGAATAAGCAGCATCGTGCATTGACCGTCATAGCCGATGGTGCGCCCTAATATCTTTTGCGCTTCAGTAAAAAGCTTGCCTATTTCGGGCGATTCTTCGATTCGTGTCAAGATTTCAGCAGCGGAGGGCTTCGAGGGAGCTGTAACAGTATCAGGCAGCGGAGCCTTTTGAGGCGCGGGGGAGATGGAAGGGGCAGACTCGGGCAGCGAAACAACAGAGCAGTCACCGCCGGAAAGCACACCGGTGAGAACCCAGTACCGCAAATAGTCCGCGGCATCATCGGGCTTCATTTTGAGGGCGGCGCACATTTTGCCGATATCGGGGTTTTCGGGCGAATTGCGCAAAATCCATAAAAGCACCTTGAGCTGGTGTTCGTTTGCAAGGCGAATATGATCGTCCACAACCGCGGTAGGAACGGGAAAGCTCAAGCGCAAAATATCCCGATTTATGTCGTAACTCATTGCACCCTCCATAATTATTTTAGTTATAATAAAATATTATAACACAACGGTTTTTTGAAAATCAACCAATATATATAAAATGTTGCAGAAAGCGGCAAAGGCTGCGTTAATGCAACCTTTCCATTTAGTATTTTTTAATATTACAATTGAGCAACCCTTTGCTTTGCTTCGTCATAGCGGGCAGCAACATCTGCGTAGCTCATATAATTATCTCGCTGCCTGAGGATTCTTTCGGCATCAAGATAGGGCTTCGCCGCGCGGCTGAAAATTGAGTTTTGCTCCGTTGCCTTTTTAATTTCAATTTTAATTTCATTTTTTTGCCGACCAAGTGCCGAAACCTCTTTTTTAAGCTGTTTAGCTAAAACGGAGTCTTTGGCTTCCTTGGCTTGCTTCATTTTTTTCAGCGCTATGTGAGTGTCAAGCTCGTTTTTATCCTCTGCCTTAAATAAAAGGTTAAAAACCTTTCTGTCAAACTCCTCAATTCCTTCGGGATAGTATTTTGCCGCTGTTTTACGAGCCGTAGCTATTTTTTGCACCTCACGAATCGCGTCTCGCCGGCTTTCTTTTTCTTCGGGCGTGGTTTTTGGCAGAGCTCTTGCTTGTTTAAGGGTAAAGCCCTCAATCTCCATAAATCCATCAAGACCTGCTGCGGCTATTCGTCGCGCGTTTTCAATTTCTGCAATGCCTTGAGGGGTATTGAAGCGGTTAAGCTCATTAATAACAAATTGTGCAATTTCGATTTTTTCGTTATCTAATCTTAACTTCTTATAATCCGACTTTGCCTGTTTGATTTTTTCCTTATCTTTAGTACTTTTGGCCGCAATAATACCGTCTTTTGTAAGCTCATATACAGGCTTTTCGGCAAACTCGTTTGCCTGGTTAATTATATCAATAGTTTCAATCAGCTTCTCATCGGTAAGCGTATCGTTGCCGTAATCCTCAAAGAATGCACGGATTTTCAGTACAGTAACCATTGCGCGCTGCTTGGTTTCGGTTAGGTCATAGAAGAAATAGGGGATAACGTTCATAACCGCGCCAAATACCGAGGCAATTATCAAAACACTGCATATTTTTACAAAATAACCCTCGTCAAAAAGGACATCATATACATTTGTGCCATTGTAGCCGAGTGATAATGCCGTGGCTTTATTGAGACCTGCATTATCGTAAAGCATCGGCAAAACAAAGCTGCTTGCAAGCGTAATGATATTCCCGACAAGACCCACGGCGGCAAACATACCGTCTATCCTCTCGCCTGTTATGTACTGCTGATAATCGCGGATATCTGCGTTCAGGCTGGGATTCATAAGATGACCGAGTGAGGTGATGAACTGGTTGACAAAATGGCATAGAAGCAGCAACCAGATAATACCGGACGAGCCTGTTAAACGAACAACAGGTAGCATCAGAATAATAAAACCGATGTTTAAAATATTTGTACATACAAGAATTTTGCGCTTTCCGTATCGGCGGATAAAATACGGCGCAACAAGATTTGGCCAAAAAGAGGCGTTGCCGGCGATTGCCACAATGAGCGAATATTGCCCTGCAGTGCAGGCGGACTGGTAATTGTACATCCATCCCAAGATGCTGTTAAATGAGCCTTCAAGAAAGCCCAGCCAACCCGCAAGCGAAATTATCCAGAAATACTTGTTGCGGGCAACGGCGCGGAATGCATCGGAAAACTTGATTTGCACAATATGGGTTTTTGCCTGAACGATTTTTTCCTCGGTGTTCACATACACAAGAATTGACACAACAAAGCCGAATATTAGCATCGGCGGATAAAGCGCTCTATAAACGCGAAGGTCATAGAGGGTGTTGTCGCCCGTGATAAGCCGCGCGGCAATGGGTAAGAATATGTTTGCTATGGATGGAGAGATATTCTCAATAATAGATTTTATCGAGCAAACGTCGGAACGCTCAACGGTGTTCGGCGAAAGAACATTTATAAGGCTGTCATAGGAGTCACTCAAGAAATTGTAGAAAAACTGGAAAGCTATGTTGAACAGGAGCACAACAACGCATTTCACAGTCATTGACATACCCTCATATGGCATCCATATAAAGCCGATACCAAGTATTGCGGTCGGTATGCCCATTCTAATGATATACGGGCGGTATTTTCCCTTCATGGAGCGCGTGTTATCAATCATTTTTGCTCTGAGCGCAGTCAAGGGAAAGCTTGACAGTACGCCGATAAGATAAATTATATATAATGCCCTGGGCTCAATGCCGATTGTGTTGCCGATAAGAGTGTTGCCGACCGATAAAATCATATTGTTTACACAGTATACAACAAATTTTACCCCGATGCCGCCAACAGAAAGCGAAAAAATCTCTTTATAGCTCATATATCGACCGAGCGGCGGATTATCCCAGTATTTTTTAAGTGAACCGATAAGCGATTTTGCCTTTTGAAATAATTTCAAAAAAATGCCTCCCGTTAAAATATAATTGTGCTTACAGACTTTGCAGGTATTTTGATTTCCTTATTATTAGCCACATCCGATTGCTCAAGGTTATGATTTTCATCGGTTAAAAAAATCTGCGGCTTTTTTTTAGCGGGAATATCAAGAGATATGACTTTTTCTGAATCTTCAGGGTTAATGACAATTACCGTTGTAATTATGTTATCAAAAAAAGCAAGAACCTTAAGGCTTATATCATCGCTTTCGCAGTAAATTCTCTTTGCTCCACGCCTGATAAATTTTGAAAAGTTACCGGTTACATAAAGGCGTTTTGTCGTCTCAAAGGTTTTGTTATCAAGGTTAATATAAATCAGCCCGTCACAATAATCAACCTCTGATACGGCAATCCAATGCTGCCACGAGGTTACATTCAGGAGAGTAATATCCTCGTACATTGTTTTTGCCGCCACAAGCGCGGAATCCATCCCGCTGTCGCGCCCGCCCTTCATATGCGTCCACTCACTCATCTTTACGGGCAAATCGGGGTAGCGTTTATCCATCCAGCGGTGAAAGCGTTTTAGGTAGGCAACTCTGTTATTCAAGAACGGGAGCGGCGCAGGCATACAGTAGGAGTGAACATCAACCGCATTAAGGCGCTCCCTAACATTTTTATCACGCAGAAGGCATCTTGTATATGATTTATTAAACCAGCGAATATCACCGTTTTCAGCGCCTGAAAGCTTCAAGTCGCGAAGCGAATCACGATTATCAAGCTCCTCGCAAAAAACCTTGAATACCTTCCCGACGCTACGTGGGCGGTAATGGCAGCCCTCTTGACCTCCGGTCCATTTCCAAAGCGGCTCATTGACAGGGGAGAGATATTTTACAGGTACGCCCTGCTTAATAAAATGCTCCGTAACATCAAGGCAGTATTTAGCAAAGGGAATATAGTTTTTTCTGCTTAAATTCTCTGTAAACGGCTTATTCTTATCGGTATGAGCCATACCGTTTTTGGTAAAGCGCTCGGGAGGGGAGTTAACAAAAAGTATTACCTCATCAGCTCCGTCATGCACGGCTCGATTCATCATATATACGGCGTTCTTGTCGCGGCTCCAATCGTAACCGTTATCGGTATCAAAGCTTTCAGCTCTGCGCTGCTCGAGCGAAAAATCGCCTTTGCCGGATTGCTTTGAGCCGCCGCCGATATTGTAGCGGTAAATGCTGAGCCCGATTCCTTCATCTTTATTGAAAAGCAGGCGGGATATGCGCTCTCTGACAGGCTTGCCGCTCACAGGGTCAAGGTGCTCCCAGCCGCCGACAATCTGCGCCCACCAAGCGCCGCTGGCACCGAAGCCTTCAAAAGTCTGATACTGCTTTTTACTGTCAGTAATAATTTTCATTAATATCCGACTCCTTTGCTATTCGCGCGGCGACATTTATAGAATTGTATCATATATTTTATATTTATACAATGATTTAAAATAACAAAATCACGATAAGTATTAAGATAAAAAACATTATAGCAAAAGGGACAAACAAAGTCATAAAAATACGCGGCAACTCAAAATAAGTTGCCGCGTATATCTGAAAAAACCATGATTATTAAATTAGCTTGTCAAAATGGCCATGCATATTCTGAAATTAAATCTCTTTCTCAAGCATTGCCGCAATCTGCTCCTTTGGTCTGTAGCCGACTGCCGCGCTGACCATCTTGCCGCCCTTCATTATCGCAACCATGGGAATGCTGGAAACCTTGAATGCCGCTCCAAGCTCCGGCTCATCATCCACATTGACTTTGCCGACCTTCACTTTGCCGCTGTATTCGCTCGCGATTTCTTCAATAACGGGGCCGAGCATACGGCACGGGCCGCACCAGGTTGCCCAAAAGTCAAGCAGCACGGGAAGATCAGATTTCATTACCTCTGAATCGAAATTATCCTTTGTTATCTTTATAGCTGTCATTTTTATCTCTCCTTTATTCTTTTGATTTATAATATAGCATGCAGTGGCAAAAGCCTTCGAAGTCAGGGTCTTTAATTTGTTCCTTGAATTCTTCACACATGCACTTATATTCTTCTTTTTTTTCTCTGCGGCAGGGGCAAAACCCGCCGGTCATTTTAAGTCCCTCTTTGACTGCTTCTACAATTTCCTTGTCAGTATTTAATGTAATTTTCATCAATGTTCACCTCCCAAAAGGCTATTTATATATTCATCAAGATTAGTCTCACTCATAGTTCCCATATAGGTTTTAAAAATCTTTCCGTCTTTATCAATAAATACAGTTAACGGGATTGATGATACGCTGAACGCATTCGAGCCGCTGTACTGAGTATCAAAATAAACGGGGAAGCTAAATCCTTGCTCGGCAACGAAATTCTTAACGCTCGTCACGGTGTCACGGTAGCCGTCAGTAAGGTTAACAAACATAAATGTAATATCTTTGCCGTATTTTTTATACGCGCTGTTGAAGGCGGGGAGCTCAGACCTGCAAGGGCCGCACCAAGTAGCCCAGAAGTTAATGATAATAGGCTTGCCGAAATGATCCGATAGCTTGACGGGGTTGCCTTGAGAATCCGTTACCGTAAAATCAGGCGCCGTATTTGTTTTTGACTGCGAAGTGCTGATATCAGGCTCCGTTTGAACCGAGGCATCGTAGTTATCCTTTAATCGATTATAGCCGAAAACGGCAAGAGGAATCAGAACAACAAGTGAAACTGCCAAGATGATAAATATAATTCTTTGTTTCATTTCTTCACCTCACGAAAATATTGACATTGCTGCGCCCATAAGACCGAACGCCATAAGCACGCCGATAATTATCAGAAAGATACCGCAAATAAGATTAATGATTTTATAGTGTTTTTTTATAAAAGTAAACACCGTGTTAAGCTTCTCAATAAGCAATGCCGAAATGAGAAATGGTACGCCTAGCCCCAAAGAATAGGTTATTAGCAGCAGAACGCCTCTTAAAGCCGTGCCCGAGGCGGAGGCCATCATCAGTGCGGAGCCTAAAAAGGCGCCAATGCAGGGGGTGAGGCTGACAGAATAAATTACCCCGAAAAGGAAGGCAGAGAGAATTGTGTTTGCATCTCTTGTGTTCTTCATTCCCTTGAAAAACGGTATGCGGATAACCTCCAGATAAGACAGTCCAAAGATGATAACTATTACACCACTCACAATATTGACAGCTGTTTGATATTTTGAAAGAAAAGCTCCCAAGGTCCCGGCAAAGAGTCCCAAAAGACTGAATACAATCGTGAAGCCGAGTATAAAGCTAAACGCTCTTGCAAATACCTTATGCTTTTTATCCGCGCCGCCCGCGAAATATGAAATATACATCGGCAGCAGCGGAAGCAAACAAGGAGATATAAATGATATAAAACCTTCAAGAAATGTTATTAAAAAATCCAAATCAAATACACCTCACATCCTGTTACAAACACATTCTACTTAAAAGCGATAGCAAATACAGTGACTAAGTCTCATTTGAATCATTCCGATAAGCTAATTATTCAATGCAGAGACTATCTGACATTTTTTCAATAGCCGCCTTGTTTTCATCTGTCATGGCGGACTTAATCGTTACCGTGGTGTCGAGATATGTAATATCTTTGCATTTCTCAAGCTCGCCTTTCATTACTTTTGCCGCAACAGGTCCCCACGAACCGTTTTCAATAAAACCCACGGTGCGTTTCTGAAAGGAGCGCTCGGTCAGGTGGTCAATAAACTGCTTCATAAACGGGAATATGGCTCCGTTATAGGTGGTGGTTGCGAGCACAAGCTTACTGTAACGGAAAGCATCGGCAACAGCCAAAGCCATATCATCCCTTGCAAGGTCGTGTAAAACGACATTTTTGCAGCCCTTCGCTCTTAGACTTTCGGCAAGCAGCTCTACCGCTTTGCGAGTATTGCCGTAAATTGAGGTATACGCTATTACCACGCCGTCGTCTTCGGGTGAATAGGACGACCATGTTTTATATAAATCAAGATAACGGTTAAGGTTTTCGTTCAAAGCGGGCCCGTGGAGAGGGCAGATAATTGATATATCAAATGACTCCGCCTTCTTGAGAAGCGACTGCACCTGAGCGCCGAATTTACCGACAATGCCGATATAATAGCGGCGAGCCTCATCGTCCCAATTCTCATCGCCATTGGCTGTGCCGAAACGGCCGAATGCGTCAGCGGAAAACAGAACTCTATCCGTGCTGTCATATGTGACCATAACCTCAGGCCAGTGAACCATTGGCGCGAGTGTGAATGTGAGCATGTGATTGCCAAGCTCAAGCGTGTCGCCGTTAACGACTGTTACTCTGTTATTGCAAAGCTCGCTTCCATAGAAGTTGCCAATCATCGTGAAGGCGGCGGCTGTGGCGACAACTGTAGTATTAGGATATACATTCAAAAACGCGTTTATATTCGCTGAATGATCGGGCTCCATATGTTGAATAACAAGGTAGTCAGGCTTCCTGCCGTTAAGAGAAGCGGCAAGATTGTCAAGCCATTCGTTTGTGAAATTCACATCAACCGTGTCCATAACTGCTATTTTATCGTCGAGAACCACATATGAATTATATGTCATCCCATTAGGAACAATGTACTGCCCCTCAAAAAGTTCAATCTTAAGGTCATTAACTCCGATGTAGCGTATATCTTTAGTAATAAACAAAACCGTTTCCTCCATTTACCGATTATTAATTGTTTATGCGGTTTCTTTTCTTATGTTCAATTTTAACATAGTATTTTTGAATGATATGTGATCAAGTTACATTACTATAGCTGATATTTCATTTAATTGCGCCCCTCCGATATTATAATCAAAAAGTCGGAATTCTCATATGTATCAGAATTCCGGCTTTGTAATTTCTATATTATTTATGTGTTTTTCATCACGACGGTTTCCACGCAGTCGCCCACATGCTCGCACGCGTCGGCGCAGTTTTCCATTTTGTCGTAAATCTCGCGAATCAACAATATTTCCAAAGCATCATCTGAGTACTCACTTGCTTTATACATCGCTTCAAGATAGAGAGCGTCGCACTCCTCCTCAATATGGTTAAGCGCCACAATCATTTCATGGAGCTTATGAGGCTTTTTAAAGTGGTCAAGCTCTGAAAGCATCGCCTTCATCAGTTCGCAGCTTTCAACCAGCTTCTCGGCAAATTCCAAAGCATTCGCAGGCACACAAGCGATTCTGTCCATATAGAATCGCTGTAATATTTCTTCGATTTGGTCAATAACCTCATCAATATTCTGGCTGATAAGCTCCAAATCTTCGCGCTCAATAGGCGTCACAAAAGCTTTCGCGAGCGCGGCGGACATTTCGTGCCTTTTATCATCACCTTGGTGCTCAAATTCGTGCATATTAATGAGCATAAGGTTCATATTCTCCGGGCGATAATCCTTTAAACAATCGACAAGGTAATTTGCCGCCTTGCTCGCAATTTCAGCGGCGGAAATAAAGTTTTCAAAATAAAATTTGTCGGATTTATTTGCCATATACGGTTCCTTTCAAAATCTTAAAATATCTTCATAAACAGTTTTGCCATTAAAAAACCGATAATTCCGCAACCCGGAAAGGTCAAAACCCATGTAAACACCAATTCCTTAACAACCGTTAGGTTGATTGCGGATAAACGTTTTGCGGCGCCTACGCCCATAATCGAGGTCGTTTTTGCGTGAGTGGTTGACACCGGGATGCCGAAAACGGAGCTTATAAGCAGCGCTATTGAAGCAGCGATGTCGGCGGAAAAGCCCTGGTATTTCTCAAGCTTGACCATATCCATGCCAACAGATTTGATTATTTTTTTGCCTCCTATGGAAGTGCCGAGGGCCATAATCAAGGAACAAATCAGCATCAGCCAAACAGGCATTTTAACTGCTGCTACGGAGCCTTGTCCATTTATTAGGAAAAGACTGATGAGAATTACACCCATAAATTTTTGCCCGTCCTGCGCGCCGTGCATAAAGCTCATTGAGGCGGCTCCGAAAATCTGAGCGTAACGAAAAAGAACCTCAGTTTTTTGACGCTTGGCGTGGCGGAAAAAAATAATTATCCATTTGCATACAAACCATCCAAGCGCGAAGCCGAGAAACACGGAAATCATAAGGCCGTAAAGCACCTTTACCCATTCGCTACCGTTGACTCCTCCGAAACCGCCGTGCAGTGCAACTGCTCCGCCGGTGAGCCCGGCTATAAGAGAATGGCTTTCACTTGTGGGGATGCCGAAATACCATGCGAGAGTAGCCCAAACCACAATGGCAAAAAGCGCTGCGCACAGCGCAACAATCGCTTCGTGTGAATTTGCGCCGAAATCCACCATTTTAGTAATGGTTTCGGCAACGGTGGTGTTGAGCAAGCTCATTATGAATACACCCAAAAAATTAAAAACCGCCGCCATCAGTATTGCAGCGCGCGCTGACATGCAGCGCGTTACAACACAGGTTGCAATCGCATTCGGCGCGTCGGTCCACCCGTTCACGAGGATAACGCCAAAGGTCAGTAATACTGATACCAACAGCAAAGGCTCTGACGCTAAAGCGCTTAAAAAATACTGAAACGATAAATCCATGAAGGCTCCTTCAATACATCCAAAAGCAAATATAATTGTCTGATACTTTATATATTATTCCCGCGCCCAGTCAGTAAATTTCAGTATACCTTCTCTTCTGCCTGAAACATAAAGAATGTCATTCCTGCAAAACACATAATCAGGGCCTACCGTTTCAACAACAGTACCTACATTCTCGATAGCAATAATGTTCAGCCCAAAGCGCTCGCGTGTACCAATATCAAGAACAGTTTTGCCAATTGCCTTTTCGGGAATAATAAGCTTTGAAATATTAATTTTCTCGCTCAGTTGAATATAATCCAGCACCTTTGTCGTCTCAAGCCTGCCTGCGAGCCTTATTGCCATGTCGCGCTCAGGGTACACAACCTCAGCGCCGAGCTTTTCCAGAATTTCACCATGCTCGCTGCTTGTAGCCTTTGCAATGACGGTGGGCACACCAATGCTAACAAGATTGAGAGTTGTTAGAATTGAAGAGCTCATTTCTTCACCGATGCATACAATTGCGACATCGCAGTTTTGAACGCCTGTGTCTAACAGGGCTTTTTTATCAAGAGACTTCACAACGAAAGCGTTTTCCGTTACCTCGCGAATTTCTCTGACCTTTTCCTCGTTCTTATCAACGACAATCAGCTCAGAACCTGCCGCCGCAAGCTCCAGCGCCAAGGCATAGCCAAATCTGCCCAGACCAATTATAGCAAAAATAGTTTTTTCTTTTTTAGATTTTTGAAACATAACAATCTCCTTATCCTATTGCAATATTACCTTCAGGGTAATTAGCGCGTTCAATTCTTGTAAAATACCAAAATGATGCAATTGTCAGCGGCCCCAAGCGCCCAATATACATTATAAATATCGATAGCAGCTTAGCGCCAAAGCCGAGACCCGGCGTGATACCGGTAGACAGACCCACAGTTCCAAATGCGCTTGTGACTTCAAACAAAGCATCCATAAGCGGAACTTCGGGCTCCAAAATAGCAAACAAATATGTTCCGGTAGCAACAACACTTAAGGATAGAAAAGCTATCACAGAGGCTTTTCTGAAAGTTTCTTTGGGTATAGCATAGTGAAAGACTTTTTCAGATTTGTTAGTTGCGGCAGACTTGATGCCCTGCAATATCACAAAAAATGTGCTTGTCTTGATACCGCCGCCAGTTGAACCGGGTGACGCTCCGATAAACATCAGCGCGGTGAGCACCAGAAGCCCGGCATTTGAGAAGTTTTTGAGAGGGTAAGTCGAAAAACCCGCTGTTCTGGCTGAAACGCTGTGAAAGTAAGCTCCGAGCCAGGTTACGTCTTCACTCATTTTGATCAGTACTGTACCCGAAATAATCAAACAAAAGCTGACCATAATAACAACCTTTGCGTGCATTGACAGCTTTTTCCATTTGAATTTTTTTGTGACCAGTTCGCGGATAACCAAAAAACCAAGACCGCCAAAGATGATAAGCCCCGTGGTGACGAGATTAATCATAACATTATCACGGTAAGGAATGAGGTTTTTAAAGCCTCCGAGTATATCAAACCCGGCGTTGTTAAACGCCGCGACTGAGTGGAATAAGCTTATGCCCGCGGCCTTTAGCGGTGGATAGTCCTTTACGAAAACGGTGTAAGACAGCGCCGCGCCAGTCAACTCAAAGGCTGCCGTTGTAATAAAGATACTGCGCACAAAGCGGACAATTCCCTTGCCGGAGTCGAGGTTCATCGCTTCGCGCAAAATGCTGCGTTCTTTAATATTTACTCGCTTACCCATGGCTATGATAATGCCCGCGCCTACGGCTGTAACGCCAAGACCGCCTATCTGAATGAGCGCACCTACAATAAATTGTCCGAGGGGTGTATAGGTATCGCCGGCATCAACAGCAATGAGTCCCGTTACACATACGGCGCTCGTTGAGGTATACAAAGCGTCAATGTATTTTAGGTCAACTGTGTCGCGCACGCTACACGGGAGCATAAGGAGCAGCGAACCAAGCAAAATTACCGAAGCAAAACCAAACATAATGATTCTTCCGGATGATTGCCGGCTTATCTTACTACTTATTATTTTCAGCATTACATCACTTCTACTTATAGTTTAGTCAATATTTGATTGAACAGATGCTCATTTTACTTCGAAGGTTAGCATACATACCATTTAATAGCAAATTATATAGTATTTTATGCTTATCGTATTCTAATACAACAGGGAACAATTGTCAAGGTAATATTAATATTCCTATTTTTAAGAATAAGAATATTATGTATGCTATATTTCATTATGAAATTGATGAGAGACGACATCGTTCTTAATGCGCGGCACCAAAAGAAAAATCAAGGCTGTGGCGGCGATTGAGGCACCGCTATTTTGAGGAATATCCTTTAAAACGCCGGGGTGTGGCAAAGTGCGCAGACTCTCAGTACTATATATGAATCTCTGGAAAAGTGTGTAGACATACTCAATCATAACTGTTATAATATTCTTAAGTTTTCATCATTTTAGAGGTTAATATAACAGTAATTAAGAACATCGTTGATGTGGCGCAAATCAGCGACGAGCGGTTCATATGGATAACAAATTTACTATTGCCGGCGCGAAATAGATTTAGTGAGGTAAAATGACATGAGCTCATTTAAGGATTTACGCATAGTAGACAATTTCTATCAAACCTCGGCGTTCTTTCCCATGCCGACAGTGCTTATATCTACACTGGCCGATGACGGCTCAACATCTCTTGGCTCATATTCGCTTTGCTTTCCATACTATATCGCCGGCAAGGATTATTACGCTATGCTACTGGAATGTCGAAACAGCTCAAATACCGCTCAGAACCTTTTGAAGCGCGGAGTGTGCGCCTTAAACTTTTTGGAGGACGACAAGGACGATTTCAAGGAAACAGTGCGTCTTGGCTTCCCCGGCGAGACCAGTGCGGAGAAGATGGCAAGCTGTAAATTTAAGCTTGAGTCTGGGCAGTGCAAAGGAGAGCGTCCGAAAATTATCAGCAAGGCGTATCAGGTGATGGAATGCACATGGGACGATACGCTTGAGAACGCCTTTGAGGATCGCACCCGCGCAGGGCAGCTTGAAGGCATTGAGCCGCCTTACAACAGCTTTAACGGCATCACGAGCAAATTCGGCTGCCACTTTATCTTGAAAATCGATAAGATACTGATGAAGGATAGATTTAATGACGCTATCGTCAACGGAGTGAGAGCGTCCTCGTTTCCTCATGTTCCGGTGGACTACGGTTACCGTGACAGCACAAACTTCTGGTATACTAAATTTCGCCGCCCAATCGCCATGAAGGTACCCGCCGCTCGTGAGGCCGACCTGACCGGTGTGGTCTATGCCGCAAACCGTATGGACGACAAAATCAAATTCTCTGAGGAAGCGTGCAAGATGATGACCAAGGTGCCCAGAGTGTTTCTAAAGGCGGCGCTGCAGGGCTGTGTTGACTGGGCACGGGAAAATAATGTAACGCTGATTACTCCCGAGCACATGAAGATAATCAATGACAAACGCTCAAAGGAAAAGAAAAAATGAGGATATGCGTCATATACGACTCACCAAAGCGACAAGCAAGAAATAAGTGCTGAAAGTGCCTTGCTTGAGGACTTTTCGGGTATAAAATAAGAACGCTAATGTTGACACTGTTGTATCAATATTGGCGTTCTATTATGGTGCGGGCAACAGGGTTTGAACCTGCACACCTTGCGGCACAAGATCCTAAATC
>CAYUXK010000042.1:0-18249 GCA_964448835.1 uncultured Clostridium sp.
TAATTATTCCGGCAGGGTGGTGTTGGGGTCAGTTCTGTCAATTGAGTATTTAACCTTGTTCTCATAACGGAAGTTCACGGGTACTGTGCCCATATCCGCCAGAGAGCCTGTGCCGGTAACCGAAGTGGCGACATCAACCCTCTTAACATATTCAATCGAAGAAATTTCATCGGTTTCGACATTTGCCGTTATAATAATCTGGCAGTCCTTATATGTAAGGGTGGGCTGCGAAACGGTCATATAAGCGTTCGCCTTCTTGAACTCCTCAAGAACAGCGTCCACATTGCCCATGTCGTAAGCTTTCTCGAGCGTAGCGGGCAGCGTGGGGATTTTGAGGTTAACTGTCACGGTGCGGGTAAGCGCATTGTCAACGCAGGTGGCGCTTTCAACATCCGCAAGTGTGAGCTGACTGACCCAGGTTTCACCCTTAACGGGCAGGAACTCAACCAGGCTGTCGCCATATTCAACTGTGGCGCCGTCCTCATGGAGCATATAGTTCTTTAGCGTGCCGATTGCGGCGTTTACATACTCATTATCGCTCATCGGGATTGATTCGCCGTTATCGTCTGTAGCCTTAGTGATGTCCTTCTCCTGGCTCATTTCAACCTTGGCAACATCGCTCTTGAGCGTGTTGACATGCAGATTGAAATATTCAAAGATTGTGGCAGTGTTCGCGGTAAGCTGATCGGGAGTATACTCGGTCATTGTGATGGTGTTGCCCTCTTCATCAACAACCGATGTAATATCGCAAGGAAGGGGTGTTGCTACATTGATAACCGTTGTAGTGGTCGCGTCCTCATCGCTGCCGGTGCAGCCCGTAAGGGCAAACATAAAGCAGAGGGAAAGGATAACGGCAATAAGCGCGGAAACTTTTTTCTTCATATGGGGAATCTCCTTTCGGCTTAGCGGACTTGCCGCTGAAACTTGATAACAGCAAATTAATTATATCATATAGAGTATAAATATAACAGACATATCTTTATACATTGATATTTTTGTAGGAACAGTAAAAATTCACCTTTTTTGGTTGTGAACAATTCACAAACGTGCAATCATTAAACCTTAAGTCCCTTTTCGTCATAAAGGAACAGCGTTTCAAGGCAAATATCAATGCCCGCTTCAATGGTTTTGGGGTCAAGGTTGTCGCTGGTATCAAGCCTTGTGTGATAATACCTTGCGGGGGCGGGATCCATGGCGGCAAGTGAGCAGGACTTGATTCCGCATTTTGTAACCCTTGCCGCGTCGGACGCTCCAAGGAAAATGCCCTTGTAGGGAAGGTCATAGCCCGCGATAAGAGCACCCTGCTTGACAAGGTTGCATACCTCGGGGTCACTCTTAACCGTGAGTGTCATATCCCTGCTGTAAATGGCCATGAAATCAAAATCACGCATGGTATCAAGACCTACATAAACGGTTTCAATATCATTAAAGTCCTTGCCGTGAGCCTGGCAAAAAGCTTTCGCGCCGCGAAGACCGGCCTCCTCAGAGCCTGTGCATACGCACCAAACCTCGGTGTCCTCAAAGCGGATATTATTATCCTGAAGATACTTAAGTACAGCTATTGAGCAGAAGCAGCCCGTAAGGTTATCGTTAGCGCCCTCAACGATGCGCTTTTTATCATAGAAGAAAAGGTTACCCAAAAGAACAGGAGAGAAGCATACAAGAACTATCGGTATCCAGCGCGGGAGATCCTCGCCCATGGCGAACGCGAGAATGATGGCAACAATTGACACAGCAATGGCGACAAGAGCGCCGGCTATCATCGGAACAAGAAGCTTCGGCCCGCCGTAATAGGTGAAGCGCCACTCCATGGAGGAATCGGCGTGACCAGAGAGAATTATGCGGCGCTTCGCTTCGCCCGACGCTTTGCGAATGCCGATTGCGTTATGCGAGGTCTTTTTGGGGGCGAATTTATCGAGTGTTTCCATATAAAACAGGAACTCGGTAACAATAAAGAACAGCGCGACAACCGTAAGTACAAGCCCGACAATGTTCAGCGGCAGGGTCCAAATGCCGAGGAAATTAGCAACAAAGAAACAGGCGAAGGTTGTGAGCATACATACCACGCAAAGCGGTACCCAGCCCAGGAACGCCCAGGGGTGAACCTCAAACGGCTCAACCATAACCTCATCGCAGCAGGTTTTGAGCTCTTTGGCCATATACTCTTGACCTTTAAGCTCTGCCTCGCTGCCGGAAAAACGGGGGCCGATGGTTTTGCAGACCTCCTTGATTGCTCTTGCCGCGTAGTTTGCGTACATTCTGCGTACGGATGGATAGTTCTTAACACTTTCGTTTGCTTTCAAAACAAACTCTCCTTTCGGGTTGACTGATATCTATGTAAATTTATTTAATATAAAGAACCGTAACAAAAAATTAATTTGACATTGCTCCGAATCGGATATAATATATATCTACTATGATATAGATAGGATAACGAATATATTATATCTTCGCGGCGGAAATGTCAACTGCCGGGAGAAAGGAAACGGAAAAAAATGAAGATAAAACGCTCACTTGCGGTTTTGCTTGCCGCAATAGTGGCTGTTTCTGTCGGCGGTTATGCTATTTCGACGATTTTATCGCACCGCAATTCTGATTCATTAGGGCAAATCGAAACGACGGCAACCACAGCTTCGGCGCAAACCGGCGATACCACAACAAATGATTCCTCGGCGTCAAACGAAACAACAGCGCCTGAGGATGAAATATCGGCTAACGAGGAAATCGCCGGCGAAAACGCTTACGAATATGCCTACGCGGGCTTTAAGCCTGTTTACGCAAGTATTAATACAGAGCAGTGGAATATGCTTCTGGTTAACCGCGACTATATTTTGCCCGAGGGCTTTTCGGTAAAGACTGCCCCGTCAATTGAAGGCGACAGCGATTCGGAGCGTCTTGATTATCGAGTTGCGCCCCACTATAACGAAATGTACCTTGCCGCCAAAAAGGACGGTGTAACCCTCACCACGGTCAGCGGCTACCGCTCGGTCAGCAGGCAAAAAAACAATTTCGAAAACAAAATCGATACCTATCTTAATCAAGGCTACAGCAAGGCCGAGGCAACGCGCCTTGCCGCGAAAATAATCCTGCCGCCCGGCACAAGCGAGCATAACGCGGGGCTCGCGATGGACATTTGCAGCCTGGATGTTGATTTTGAGGATACCAGAGAGTTTAATTGGCTCAAAGAGAACGCGGCCGATTACGGTTTCATTCTTCGCTACCCCGAGGATAAGCAAGACATTACAAAGATTACCTATGAGCCTTGGCACTGGCGATATGTAGGCGTTGAAGCGGCAAAGCAGATGAAGGCAAGCGGGCAGTGCTTTGAGGAATACCTCGGTATGGATTAAACGCTTAACGCTTGTTTTCGCCGCCCTCGCTGATATTCTCGCGGGCGAAGACCACCTTAACCGTTTTAATACAAATTTTAATATCAAACAAAATGCTCTGTTTTTCGACATATTCTTTGTCAAACAGGGCTTTTTCGTCTGCCGTGAGCAAATCCCTGCCGCTCACCTGCGCAAGCCCCGTCATGCCCGGGCGCACTGAATAAACGCCGTACTTGGTTCTCAGGTCATGAATTTCCTTTTCTTCAGGGATAAGCGGGCGCGGGCCGACGAAGCTCATCGAGCCGCCCAAAACATTAAACACCTGTGGCAGCTCATCAAGACTTGTTTTTCGAAGGAAACGGCCGCATTTTGTAATTTGCTCCTCGCTCTCCGCAAGGTCTGCGGTAGCGGCGTTGCGGGTGTTGTTTTTCATCGTTCTGAATTTATAAACATTAAAAAGCTCGCCGTTTTTGCCTATACGCTGCTGGCGAAACATAACGGGAGAGCCGTCAATGAGCAAGACAATCAAGCCCACAACAGCAAAAACGGGTATTAAGAATACAATCAAAATTAAACTTCCGACAATATCAAAGAACCGTTTCATTGAATCATCCTTAAACTACCGCCTGATAACGGGCGGCGGATTAAATTATCTGTTGGTTTTTCTTGACCAAAAAATATGGTCATCTATCAGCATTGCTCGCGCGGGAGCGCCCTCCATACCGTCAAGCTTGACAGGCGCGGCGACAAGGAAATAATCGCCCGGCTCAACCTCGCTCAGGTCAATATTCTCGAGCACTGCAACGCCGTTTGTGAGAAAAGCCATGTGGGGCTTCGTTTGGTTACCCTTGCAGCCTACCGAAAGCGCGTCAGTACCTATGAGCTTAACTCCCAAATCCACAAGCCCCTCGGCTGAGGAATCCATAAAAAACGCCTTGCCGTCGCCCTTAATCAAAAGTCTTTCGCAGTTCTTTGGAAAAAAGCGGTCAACATATTCGCCTGTTATTATGCCTGCCTTTACCTTGATAACGGTGCACGGACCGATATAAGGCTCAAGCGGCAGCTTCTCGACGGAAGCTCCGCCGTCGACAAAATGAAGGGGAGCGTCAACATGGGTGCCGGTGTGAACACATGTGTGAAGAACGGATAAATTACAGTCCGACTGCGGGCCGATAACAGAAATCTGCTCAGCCTCGGGCTTAGGGTCGCCGGGATATACCTCGCAGGACAGCAGGCTTTTTGAAATATCAATTATCTTCAAACCGTCACCTTCTTGCGCATTATTCCTTTTTAAGGGATTCCATTGTGAGGTAGGCATTGATAAAGCCGTCAATTTCACCGTCCATAACGGCGTTGATGTTGCCTATTTCAAAGCTTGTTCTATGATCCTTTGCGAGAGTGTAGGGCATAAAAACATAAGAGCGTATCTGGCTGCCCCAGGCGATTTCACGCTGCTCGCCTTTAATATCGTCGATTTTATCAAGGTGCTCGCGCTCTTTAATCTCAATGAGCTTTGATGTGAGCATCTTCATTGCAACCTCGCGGTTTTGGTGCTGGCTGCGCTCGACCTGGCAGGCGGTTACAATACCGGTGGGTATATGGGTGAGCCTGACCGCGGAGGAGGTTTTATTGACCTTCTGGCCGCCCGCGCCGCTCGCGCGGTAATAATCGATTTTAATGTCCTCTGGATTAATGTCAACCTGAACCGAGTCGTCGATTTCGGGCATAACCTCAAGCGAGGCAAATGAGGTGTGCCGCCTGCCCGAAGCATCAAACGGTGAAATTCTGACAAGGCGGTGAACTCCCATTTCGCCCTTAAGGTAGCCATAGGCATTCTCGCCCTCAACAAGCAGCACGGCGGATTTAAGCCCCGCCTCGTCGCCGTCAAGAAAGTCAATCATCGTAACCTTGAAGCCGCGCTTCTCGCCCCAGTGCTGGTACATGCGCACAAGCATCTGGTTCCAGTCCTGCGCCTCGGTGCCGCCAGCGCCGGCGTGGAAGGTGAGAATGGCATTTTTTGAATCATATTCGCCGCTGAGCAGCGTTGAGAGAGTCATCGCCTCAAGCTTCTTAACAAAGCTGTCGGCGTTCGCCTTGCATTCCTCGAGCATATCAAGGTCGCCCTCCTCATCGGCGAGCTCAATGAGGGTAAGGGTATCGCTGTATTCGGCGGCAAGGGAATTGTATGCCTCTAATTTATTCTTAAGCTTCCTTATTTTTTGCAGAACCTCCTGCGAATTCGCAAGGTCGTTCCAAAAGCTTTCATTTGCGGTCTGCTCCTCGAGCGAAGCAACCTCTTTTGCCGCGGCGTCAAGGCCGAGAGCGTCGCGAAGCTGTTTAAGCTTATCTTCATAGTCGAGCAGGTAGAGACGGATTTCCTCAAATTGAATCATAAAAAATCTCCAAAACTGTATAAAGTTGGATAGCATCTTTTCTATTATATATAAAAACCGACGAAATGTAAAGAATTTGTAATTATTTTTTCCTTATTGATTGAAATTTGTTCAAGAATTATGTACAATACTAATTATATTATTCTTAAAACATCTTCGTAAATACGAGAGGTCAATTAAAATGCTTTATGAAAATGAAGTTTGCCCCGGTTGCGGGCAGGCGATAGCCGAGGGTGACGATGTGGTGGTTTGCCCCTCCTGCGCAACACCGCAGCACCGCGCCTGCTGGCAAAAGGATAACAGCTGCGTTAACGCGTCGATGCACGCCGAGGGCTATGTCTGGCACGGCCAGAGCAGCCCGCCCGAGCAGGAGCCTGCCGCGCCGGCAAGGCAAACCTGCCCATTATGTAACGCGTCCAACAAGCCCGACGCTCTCCACTGCGAATACTGCGGCGCGCCGCTCGGAGCGGGCGCTCCGCCGCCGTTTTTTCAAGAGGCTTTCAATGTCAGCCCCGATGAATATATCGGCGGTGAAAAAGCGCAGGATATCGCGATGTATGTGCGCTCCTCTGTTGACCGTTATCTTCTGCGCTTCAGAAAATTTTCTGACGGCGGCGGCAGCCTTTCGTGGAACTGGGCGGCGTTCTTTTTAGCTCCGTTTTGGTTTTTCTACAGGCGGATGAATAAGCTCGGTATTTTCTTTGCCGTGGTGCTTGCCACATTAACCTTGATTACCGCGATTCCTCTTGAGGAATTTCAGGGCGTTTATACGCAGTATTACGATGAATTAAACAGCGAGTCAACAACCGACGAGCGGCTTCTTGAGATAGAGAGCGAGCTTGTTGACGCTATGAAGCCGGTGTATCTCTTTTTCGGCGTTAATTTTTTGCTTCGTGTTGTATGCGCAACAATTGCAAACAAGGAATATTATAAAAAGATGCTTGCAGATTTAAAAATCCTGCACCAGACAAGCGCCGACTCTCAGATGTTCCGCGTTTTATTGCTTCAGAACGCGGGGACTTCGATACTCGGCCTTGGGCTGGGATTTTTCGGCTATGAAATTTTATACCAGGCGATGCTTTATCTGTCGGATAAAATTATAACACTATAACATTAGGAGGACTAAATAAATGAAAGTAAGAAAAGCTATTATCCCCGCCGCGGGGCTTGGCACAAGGGTTTTGCCCGCGTCAAAGGCAGTCCCCAAGGAGATGCTCAATATTGTTGACAAGCCCGCGATTCAGTATATCGTTGAGGAAGCCGTCAGGGCGGGTATTGAGGATATCCTTATCATCACAAACCGCGGCAAGGGCGTTATGGAGGACCATTTTGACCATGCCTTCGAGCTTGAAGCGGCGCTCGCGAAGAACCCCTCAAAGGCCTCGATTTATGAGGAGGTCAGGGCGGTTTCAAACCTTGCCAACATATATTTCATTCGTCAAAAAGAAACCAAAGGTCTCGGCCACGCGATTTGGTGCGGCAAATCCTTTATCGGTGACGAGCCGTTTGCGGTTATGTACGGCGACGATGTAATTATTTCGGAGGACCCAGTAACTGCTCAACTTTGCCGCGCTTATGAGAAATATAACAAGGGCGTTGTTGGTGTGCAGTCTGTGCCGCGCGAGCTCATCAAGCTTTACTGCACACTCGGCGTTACACCCATCCAGGGCGAGACGCGCGCGATGAACTGCCACAAGATTATCGAGAAGCCCACCGATGACCAGGTTATGTCGCTGTTTGCGATTCTCGGCAGGGTTGTTTTACCCGCCAAGGTTTTCGGTATGCTCGAAAAGGGACTTGCCGAAATGCCCGACGGCCAGGAGCTTTATTTAACGGATGTTATGAGCGAGCTCGGCGCAAACGGCGAGCTGCTTGCCTATGATTTCATCGGCAACCGTTACGATATGGGCAACAAGCTGGGAATCATGAAGGCGAACTGCGAGGTCGCTCTCAAGCATCCCGAAATCGGCGAGGGCTTCAAGGATTATATTAAAGAGCTGGCAAAAACCCTTTAATTTTAGTTTTTTCGGGCTGCATCAATTCTCAAATGAGTCTTGATGCGGCCTTTAGTTTTTATAGCGAGATCATAATTCATACAACAATAGCAAAGGTTAATCATAAATATGTCATAGACAGCAAATTGTAAAGCGCTTTTTAAACTAAAACATTGACCGAAATGTTATATCCGAGTGTAATAAGTGTGAATTTTTTGTGATAGGGATTGAATAAACAGCAAAATAAATATAAGATATACATAGCTAAACATAAGAAAGGATGAACCGTGTATGAAAAAGCTATTTGCCGCGATTGCCGCTCTGACCGCGGTGGTGCTCCTTGCCTCCTGCTCGGGCAAAGACGATATAGCGACCACGCTCTCTTATGAGCAGGAGCTTTCATCAGCGGAAGCGTCAAGCGCTGCCGCGGCCGAGAAGCTGTCAAGCGTAGCCGCCCAGAGAGATGTCATTGCCAACGAAATCGGCAAAACCGTTCCCAACAAAAAGATTGTCATGTGCGTGACAAAAAGCAACTGGTACCAGTATGAGGTAATATATTTTGACGAAGATGCTATCGGTGATTACAAGCTGACATATTACTTCTACAATACCCCTAAGGATTATGAGGACGCTATGTCCAACGCAAAAAACTTTTTTGATAACATTCAGGAAAAAGACAAAGATTTGCTGATGATTGTTGATAAAATAGATGAGTACTATCGCGCGACCTTTATTGATTGCTATAGCAGCGAGAAGTCGCGTGAGGATGACACGCGAATCGTAATTGAGTAATAACAACAATAATAAAGGCGCTCCTCAGGGTAAATGAGGAGTGCCTTTAATGCTTTGGTGGACACACACGGGCTCGAACCGTGGACCTCTCGCGTGTGAGGCGAGCGCTCTGACCAGCTGAGCTATGCGTCCATATGAGGGTATTATACAGCTTGATTTAGGATTTTTCAAGTATTATTTTTTGTTTCAGTCAAGTTATAAGTTTATAGATCAGCAGGCTGTAATCATAAAATTTTAAGTCTTATAATAAAGGAGAAAATATGAATAAGTTATCAAAGGCGCTTTGCGGCACCGCGGCGGTTTTTGGGGGCAGTATGGCGTGCTATCTTTCGTTTGTGGTTGCCGATGAATTGCGGGGCTTCTGTGACGAATGTGATTACCTGATAATTCTGGGTGGCAAGGTAATCGGCGCAGACACTCCGGGTGATACGCTCAAGGACAGAATCAGCTGCGCGGCGGAATATCTTTGCGTTCGCCCTAATGTTATTGCCGTGCCTACAGGCGGCTGCTTTCGCGAGGGGCAAGAGGTTTCCGAGGCGGATATCATAGCGCGCGGGCTTATTGCTGCGGGCGTTGATGAAAGCCGGATTCTGCCCGAAAGGGAGGCGACAACGACATACGAGAATTTCATCAACTCCTTTAAAATCATCGCCGCCCATTCGGGTAAGCCGATTGAAGATGTAAAAATCGCCGCGCTTTCGAGCGGCTACCATATGCACCGCGCCGCGATAATCGCAAAGCACTGCGGTAAAGAGAATATCGGCCGTGTTGCGGCAAAGGCGCCCACAAGCGCTAAAAGCTATCTGCGCGAGTATTTCGTTGCGTATGAAATGCTGTTAAAAATATTAAAAATTAAGTCTTGATAGTTCAATACATTTCTGCCATAATATAGGTTAAGATTATTTTGTAAAAAAATGGGAGTGTATCGGATTGAACGATTATTTGGAGCTTGCGGAGCTTCTTTTTCCTTCGGTTGATAAGACAACCGAGGATTACGAGGCGATTTACCCGCCGAGGAATTTGCCTGAGGGCGCGAGGGTAACAAGGTTTGCTCCGTCGCCGACGGGCTTTATGCATATGGGCAATATGTACTCTGCTTTTATCGACAAGCTGAACGCCGATACAACAAAGGGAATTTTTTACCTGCGCATTGAGGATACGGATAAAAAGCGCGAGGTTGAGAACGGCATCACACAGATACTGAAGGATTTAAGCGCCTTCGGTATCTCGCCCGATGAGGGAATGATGGGCGAAACTGAGGAGAAGGGCAGCTACGGCCCTTACCAGCAAAGTAAGCGCAAGGAGATTTATCATACTTATGTAAAGGACCTTGTAATTAAAGGCTACGCTTATCCCTGCTTTTGCGCCGAGCAGGAGCTTTCCCTAATGCGCGAGCAGCAGGAAAAAGACGGCGTAACCCCCGGCTATTACGGCGAATACGCCACCTGCCGCGAGCTGACTCTTGAGCAGCAGCGGGCCAACATAAAGGCGGGCAAGCCCTATGTTATTCGTCTGCGCTCCGATGGCGACGAGAGCCGCAAAATATTTGTGGATGACCTTATCAAGGGCAAAATTGAAATGCCTGAGAATATTCAGGATTTGGTGCTTCTCAAGCAGGACGGAATCCCCACATATCATTTCGCTCACGCTGTTGATGACCACTTGATGCGCACAACGCATGTTGTCCGCGGCGATGAATGGATAGCCTCGCTGCCAATCCACATTCAGCTTTTTCGCCTGCTCGGCTTCAAGGCGCCCAAATATATCCACATATCACCGCTTATGAAAATGGAGGGCGAGTCAAAGCGCAAACTGAGTAAGCGCAAGGACCCTGAGCTTGCGGTCGGCTTTTATACTGAGGAGGGCTACCCGAAGGAAAGCGTTCTGGAGTACCTCATTACCCTTGCCAACTCGAACTTTGAGGATTGGCGAAAAATCAACCGAACCGCTCCGATAAGCGAATTCCCGTTTAATGTTAAGAAGATGAGCGCGAGCGGCGCGATTTTTGACCTTGTCAAACTTGACGATATATCCAAAAACATCATTTCGCTCATGAGCGCCGACACCGTTTACGAAAGTACAGCTCAGTGGGCAGAGCAATATGATGAGGATTTTTATAAAATGTTTACGCGTAATCCCGAGCGCTCGACGGCAATTGTCAACATTGACCGCGAGGGAGCAAAGCCCCGCAAGGATATTGCCAAGTGGAGCGAGATTCCCGATTATTTCGCGTACTTTTTCGATGAGCTTTATACGCCCGATTTCACCCTGCCCGATAATATAGCTCCCGGCGACGCGGCGGCGATTGTTGACAGGTATGCCGGTGAGTTTAACTTCGCCGATGATAAGGATATGTGGTTTGAGCGAATTAAGTCGCTGTGCGAGCCGCTCGGCTACACCCCGAATGTTAAGGAATATAAGCAAAATCCCAATTTGTATAAAGGTCATGTCGGTGATGTTTCAACCGTTATTCGAATTGCGCTCACCTCGCGACAAAACACACCCGACCTTTACTCAATCACACGCGTACTCGGCGAAAAGGAAGTGCTCAGGCGCCTCGCCGCGGCAAAGAAGGGATGGTCTTAATGGACGAAATAAATACTTCCTCAAATTTTATATATGATTTTATTGACCAGGACTTGGCAAACGGAATTAATACACGGGTGCAAACCCGTTTTCCGCCCGAGCCTAACGGCTATCTGCACATCGGTCACGCGAAGGCCATATGCGTTGATTTCTCAACCGCCGAGAAATACGGCGGCGTGTGCAACCTGCGCCTTGATGACAGCAACCCCTCAAAGGAGGATACCGAGTATATCGAAGCAATCAAAGAGGATATCGAGTGGCTGGGTTATAAGTGGAACAAGCTCCTTTACGCCTCGGATTATTTCGATTTTGTCTATGAATGCGCAATAAAGCTCATTAAAGCGGGCAAGGCGTATGTTTGCGACCTTTCCGCCGACGAAATGCGCGAATACCGCGGCACTCTCACCGAGCCCGGGCGCAACAGTCCCTACCGTGAGCGCTCCGTTGAGGAGAATCTTGACCTTTTTGTCAGAATGACAAACGGCGAATTCCCCGACGGCGCAAAGGTTTTGAGGGCAAAAATAGATATGGCGTCGCCCAATATTACGATGAGAGACCCCGCTATTTATAGGATTATGCATATCCCCCACCACCAGACGGGCGACAAGTGGTGTGTTTACCCGATGTATGATTTCGTTCATCCGCTTTCGGATGCGAAGGAGGGCGTTACCTACTCGCTCTGCACGCTTGAATTTGAAAACAACCGCCCGCTTTATGAGTGGTTTATCAACGAAATCGGCTTTGAGGAGCCTCCGCGCCAGATTGAGTTCGCGCGCCTTAACATCAACTACACCGTTACAAGCAAGCGCAAATGCCTTGAAATGGTCAAAAAGGGCATAGTCAGCGGCTGGGATGACCCGAGAATGGTAACGCTTTGCGGCCTTAGGCGCAGGGGCTACCCACCGGAGGCAATCCGCGATTTTATCGGCCGCATCGGCGTTTCAAAGGCATACAGCGTGGTCGATTTCGGCCTGCTTGAGGCGTGCGTGAGGGATAACCTTAACGCGAACGCTCCCCGCGCCATGGCTGTGCTTCGCCCGCTTAAGGTTATAATTGACAACTATCCCGAGGGCAAAACCGAGGCAATCGAGGTTGAGATCAATCCCGACAAGCCAGAGCTCGGCACGCGAACGGTTAATTTCTCACGCGAGATTTTCGTTGAGCAAGAGGACTTCATGAAGGAGCCCGTGAAGAAATATTTCCGCCTTTATCCGGGCAACGAGGTGCGCCTCAAGAGCGCGTATTTTGTTACCTGCACAGGCTACGACACAGATGAAAACGGCGAAGTGACCGCGCTTCACTGCACCTATGACCCTGAAACCAAGGGCGGCGACTCCGCCGACGGCAGGCGTGTCAAGGGCACTCTGCACTGGGTGAGCGCTGATGACTGCGTTCCCTGCAGGGTAAACCTGTATGACCGTTTATTCAACACCGAAAACCCCTCGGGCGACGAGGGAGGCGACTTTCTTAAGAACCTTAATCCCGATTCTCTTACTGAGCTGGGCGGATGCCTGATTGAGGGAGGGCTCAAAGACGCCATGCCGGGCGACACCTTCCAGTTTATGCGCCAGGGCTATTTTTGCGTTGATAAAAGCAGCGCCCCCGGCAGCCTTGTGTTTAACCGCACGGTTGCGCTCAATTCCTCCTGGGGCAAATGATAGTGAAAGGAAATGACAAAAATGGAAAAAAAGGTTGATGTTCTGGAAATTGTAAGAAGAGTGGTGAGCGCTCTGCTTGCTGCGGCAGTTTTCCCCGCCGCGTACTTTATGGAGTTCATTTACACTCAAGTTAGTACCGGCCTTATTGAAAGCGCGGCAATGGAATGGAACATAACGCTTAAAAGGGTTGTTGACATTGTTACCGGTAGGGACTCTATAAGCAAAATTCTCGGCTTCGGCGACGAAGCAAAAGAGGCGTTCAAATGGCCCAGCGCTCTCGACCCTGTCGAGAATTTGATAATCGCCTTTATTATCTGCTTCGCGATTGTGCTTGTTATCGCGCTGTTCCTCGTTTTCTGGTCGGCGCTTTCAAGAAACCGCTATGTTCCCATCGTCGGCGCGTTTCTGGGCATTGTTGCCGTTTTTGTGATGAAGCATTTCTTCAATCAAATAGCGGCTCCGTTCATTGACGGAACGATAAGCCTGTTAAAGCTGTTTTCGGACGGCGTTATTGTGTCGCTGATAGGCAACATAGTTAAAATCGGTATTGATGTTCTTGTTCTGGGTACATTCAGAAACGCCATACTCATCTGCTTTTTCGGCATTTTGCTTTGGAATCTTCTTTTCATACTCGTGGAGCTCGGCGATGAAGAAGCTGCGAAGGAGAAGGAAAACAGAGCTAAGATGAAGGCAAACAAGAAGCACAGCAAAAAAAGAAAGGCGTGATTTTTATGCAGGCAGTTTCTTTCAAAAACACCGTGCTTGGCGGTTTTTGGGGCGGCAGGCAGGAGCTTAACCGCACTGTTACCTTACCCACGGTATATAACCGCTTTGCCGAAACCGGGCGGTTTGACGCTTTTCGCTTCGACTGGAAAGAGGGCGACAAAAACCAACCCCACATTTTTTGGGATTCCGATGTCGCTAAATGGATTGAAGGTGCTGCATATATTCTTGAGCATCACACCGACAAGCAGCTTGAAAAAACCGTTGACGACCTTGTTGACCTTATTGAAAAAAATCAGGGAGATGACGGGTATTTCAACATATATTTCACCGTCTGCGAGCCTGACAACCGTTTCACCAACCGAATGGCGCACGAGCTTTACTGCGCGGGGCATCTGATGGAGGCAGCTGTCGCTTATTTTGAGGCGACAGGCAAGGATAAATTCCTCAAATGTATGTGCAAATACGCCGACTACATAGAGAAGGTATTTAAAATTGAGGATTCCGCCGAGTTTTCCACACCCGGGCACGAAGAAATCGAGCTTGCACTTGTTAAGCTTTGGCAATGCACGGGCGAAAGGCGTTATCTTGAGCTCAGCGAGTGGTTTGTAGACACCCGCGGCAAAAGTGAAAAGGACGAGGAAAGCCCGTTTTTTATCAGCCAGGCCTATAACCAGAGCCATGTGCCCGTGCGCGAAATGGATACCGCTGTGGGGCACAGCGTCAGAGCCGTTTATCTTTACAGCGCTATGGCGGACTTGGCAAGGATTAACGGCGACAGCCGGCTTTCCGATGCCTGCGAGAAGCTTTTTGACAGCATAGCCAACAGAAGAATGTATGTCACGGGCGGCATAGGCTCCTCGCTTATCGGCGAGGCGTTCAGCACCGATTATGATTTACCCAACGCCCTCGCTTATTCCGAAACCTGCGCGGCAATCGGACTCGCGCTATTCGCGCGCAGGATGAGCTTACTCAAGGCGGATTCCGCCTACGCCGATGTTGCCGAGAGGGCAATTTACAACGGCATACTTTCGGGCAACTCGCTTGACGGGCGCGCGTTTTTCTATGAGAATCCGCTTGAATTAAACCATCACGAGCGCGAAATGACATTGAATTACCGCTGCGCGAAGCAGCATTTGCCCATAACCGAGCGCGTTGAGGTTTTTGACTGCTCCTGCTGCCCGCCGAATTTTACACGCTTCGTTGCCTCGATTGCGGATTTTCTTTATTCAAAGCAGGATGACACAGTCTTTTTGCATCATTATATGGAAAGTAAAACCGATTTTGACGGCATATCGATAACGCAAAAGGGCGCGTATCCTTTTGACGGAAAAATGCTTATCAGTATCAGCGGCGAGGTTAAAACGCTCGCGCTTCGCATACCCGGTTGGTGCGGCAAATACACCGTGACGGTTAACGGCGCGCCATTCACGTCGGAACCCGTCAAGGGCTATGTCTATGTTCCCGTTACCGGCAAAACCGAAATCGCGCTTAATTTTGATATGACGCCGTTTCTTGTGCAGGCTAACCCCGCCGTTGCTAACGTCGCCGGCAGGGCGGCCTTGCAGCGCGGCCCGATTGTTTTTTGCATTGAGGGCGTGGATAACCCCGTACCCCTGCGCGCTCTAAAGATTGACCGCGAGCTTAAGGCGACGGTAATTCCGGACGATAAAACAGGTCTCATTATTGAGGTGCAGGGCTCAAGACCAAGGAGCTTCGACTCGCTTTACCGCGCTTACAGCGACGAAAGCGAAAATATCACGCTGAAATTTATCCCCTATTTTGCCTTTGCAAACCGCGGAGAAAGCGATATGCTTGTATGGGTGAGGGTGTAGACAATGTATGTTATTTTGAACATTCTCCGTAAGGGAGCGGCGTTGTTTTTCGCGTGGCTTGTGCTCGTTCTCAATGCGGCAGAATCACCGCCGAAGGAAGGATATTATGAGCCCGTCAGTACCCAGACCTTTGTTCTTCTTGATGCGCTGTTCAGAGCGCAGGGTATGACCACTGACGGCGAGCATTTCTTTTTCAGCTCAAATTACGGTCTGCTCAAGACAGAGCTTGACTGTGAAACGATAGTATGCCAAAAGCTCATTGCGATTCCGCAGGAGCTTCTTGACCTTGGCTGCAAGCACATCGGCGGCATAACTTACTATGACGGCAAGCTCTATTGCCCGATTGAGGACAGCAAGGTTTTCGAGCATCTTTATATCTGCACATTTGACAGCGAGACGCTTGAGTTCATCAAAGCCTATCCGCTGCCGCTTGAGCTGCACGAAAACGGTGTGCCCTGGTGTGTGGCAGACCCCGAGAGGGGCGTTATCTATTCCGCGCGCAGGGATTACCCCGAGGTGCTCAATGTTTACGATGCCGAAACCATGGAACCGCTCGCGCCGATTACGCTCACGGACACTCCCCACAAGGTTCAGGGCGGCGAAATGTATGACGGGATTCTTTACCTCTCGGTGAGCCGCGGAGCGCAGAGTGTTTTTGCGATTAACCCGGCCACGGGCGAGGTTCAGCTTGCTTTTGAGCGCAATCTTTTTGAAGGCTCCGAGGGCGAGGGCATGACGATTCTGCCAACCGAGGACGGCGCTCTTTTCCATGTGATGGATATCTGCTCGATTAAGCTCGCCACCCATGTGCGTCACTATGCCTTTGACCCCGACACAATCGAGTGGGAGATTACCAATCAATAAAACTTTCCCCCGGAAAAGTGAAAACGCTCCGAAAATCATTGATTTTCGGAGCGTTAATTATTATTATATCACACAAGCTCTAATCTTGTATCATACATCTCGAGCCAGTACGACATGGCATAGTTGCGCGCGCGAATGAGAACATAATCGTCGTAAACCTCAAACAAATATCCGCAGCCGCTCAAGGGATTGCCTGCCGAGGTATTCAGATAAGTATAGCATGGCACATTGATAAAATGCAGCGAGCCGTCGCTCTCAATGCTTGAATAGCCTTTGATTTTTTGAGTCGTGCTGCCCATAAGCCCCGAGTGCATATGACCAGAGATAAAGAATACATTGTCGTATTGCTTAAGAATGGCGCGAATGGCATCGCTCTGAGCGCCGATTCCGCCGTCCTCCCAAAGCTCTTCCTGCCCGTTTACGCCGTTAATCAGAAAGTGGCAAACAACAAAAATCGGAAGTCCGGCCTGGGCAGCTTTGCTCATTTCGTCGCTGAGCCAGAGAACCTGAGCGTCGGAAATATCGGGCGTAGTGGAGTCGCCCTCGCTTGCAAGCGTGATGAATGTGTAGCCGTTAACAAGCGTTGAATAATAGGGCTTGGTTATGCTTCTGCCCGTGTAGGCGTTATAGCCGTCAACAAAATAGCCCATACCCGCTTCGATGCCGTCTTCGCTCCAGGTGTCGTGATTGCCGGTCGTAGCAATTAAATTCGCAACGCGCAGCTCGCTTGCGTCGGCAAAGAAGTGGTCAAACATAACCTTTTCGCCGTGGTCGGTCAGGTCGCCCGGCATAACGACAGCGTCAAGCGGTGAATCCTCTCGCGACATATCCTTGAACCCCTGCTTGAGCATTGTGTCACGAACGGGGCTCTCGGTTAAATGCGTATCGGAAATAGCGGAAAAACACAGCTTGATGTTATCGGGGTTGGTCGCCTTAAGCGTTTGCCCTGTGAGAATCGAGAACGGGGTGCTTATTGTAAAAAGTACTGAAAGAAGCGAAGACAGAAATGAATACAAAAAGGCCATCATTGCTCCTCCTCATTGAATTTTTAAGCCTTGCCTGCGCAGCCGAGAACTGCCTGAATCTTATGCTCAACCATGCCCTGGATTGCCGTGCGGGCGGGGGCGAGGTACTGCCTGGGGTCAAAGTGGGAGGGATTCTCCGCCATGTATTTGCGAACGGCCGCCGTCATTGCCAGACGAAGGTCGGAATCAATGTTGATCTTGCACACAGCCTTTGACGCCGCCTTGCGAAGCTCGCTCTCGGGTATGCCGATTGCGTTATCCATCTTGCCGCCGTATTTGTTGATTTCATCAACAAACTCGGGAACAACCGAGGAAGCGCCGTGAAGAACTATCGGGAAGCCGGGAAGCTTTTTCTCAACCTCTTCAAGAATATCTATGCGGATTTTGGGGTCCTGACCGGGCTTGAATTTAAAAGCGCCGTGGCTTGTACCAATCGCGATTGCAAGAGAATCAACGCCCGTGCGGGTAACAAAATCATAAACCTCATCGGGGTTGGTGTAGGAGGAATCCTCGTCCGTTACTTTTACGTCATCCTCAATGCCCGCGAGCCTGCCAAGCTCGCCCTCAACAACAACTCCGCGCGCGTGGGCGTAGTCAACAACCTTCTTGGTAACGGCAACATTCTCTTCATATGACAGATGCGAGCCGTCAATCATAACAGAGGTAAAGCCGCCGTCAATGCAGCTTTTGCAGGTTTCAAAGTCGGGACCGTGGTCAAGATGAAGCGCGATGGGCAGACCGGTTGTTTCAACAGCCGCCTCAACAAGCTTAACAAGATAAACATGGTTCGCGTATTTGCGGGCGCCTGCGGAAACCTGCAGAATAAGGGGAGCGTTAAGCTTTTCGCCGGCCTGAACGATACCCTGGATGATCTCCATGTTGTTAACATTAAACGCGCCAACCGCGTAGCCGCCCTTGTAAGCATCCTCAAACATTTTTTTCGTGGTAACCAGTGGCATAAAAAATATCACTCCTAATGTAATAAATATCTGTATTATTATACCATCTATTACTGCATTGTCAACTTTTTATTGAACCCGTCAAAAAAAG
>CAYUXK010000043.1:0-18224 GCA_964448835.1 uncultured Clostridium sp.
ATGGCGATAAGCGTAATAAATTAATGTTGGGAATAATACAGTATGTTTGTTGATTCT
This sequence comes from uncultured Clostridium sp., assembly GCA_964448835.1. GTDB lineage: Bacteria > Bacillota > Clostridia > Oscillospirales > Acutalibacteraceae > CAG-177. Next base: position 58 of record CAYUXK010000043.1, read on the forward strand.
GCTAAAATAAAAATAAAAGCGGGCAATGGCGGCAATGGCGCCGTCAGCTTCCGCCGCGAAAAATATGTTGCTGCAGGCGGCCCCGACGGCGGTGACGGTGGCAAAGGGGGAAGCGTTGTTTTTCAGGTTGACGATAATCTGTCTACGCTTGCCGATTTCCGCTATAAGCGCAAGTATGCAGCTCCAAGCGGCGAGAACGGCTCGGGCTCGCGCAAAAACGGCAAAAGCGGTGAGGATTTGATTATCCGCGTACCGCGCGGCACAATAATTCGTGAGGTTGAGAGCGGCGCAGTTATGAGCGATATGCTCAGCGACGAGCCTTTTATTGCCGCGAAGGGCGGCAGGGGCGGCTGGGGTAATACACATTTCGCGACTCCCACGCGCCAAGCTCCTCGCTTTGCAAAAAACGGCACTCCCGGCGAGGAATGGGAGGTAACGCTTGAGCTTAAGCTGCTTGCCGATGTGGGTCTTATCGGGTTCCCGAATGTCGGCAAATCAACGCTTGTTTCGGTAGTCAGCGAGGCAAAGCCGATTATTGCCGATTACCATTTCACAACTCTTACGCCCGTTTTGGGTGTTGTTTCCATTGCCGAGGGCAGCTCGTTTGTTATGGCGGATATCCCCGGGCTTATCGAGGGCGCGAGTGACGGCGTGGGGCTTGGACATGAGTTCTTGCGCCATGTTGAGCGCTGCCGTATGCTTGTGCACATAGTTGACGCGGCGGGGAGCGAGGGCAGGGACCCGATTGAGGATTTCAATAAAATCAACACCGAGCTTGAGAAGTTCAATCCCGAGCTTGCCGAGTGTCCGCAGATAGTGGCAGCGAACAAAATTGACCTTGCTCCTGACGGCGAGGTTGAGCGATTGAAAGAATATTTTGAGGGCAGGGGCTATGAATTCCATACCATGTGCGCCCCCATCGCCGAGGGCACGCGAGAGCTTGTTATGGCGGTCTGGAACAAGCTTATAACTCTGCCGCCGATTAAGCGCTACGAAACTCAGAGCATACCGGTCGAATTATTCGAAAAGAAGAAAGACAGCGGCTTTACAATTACCGTTGAGGACGATGTCTATTTTGTTCAAGCGCCCTGGCTTCTTAAAATCTTGCAAATGACCGACCTTGACGACTATGAGAGCCTGCAGTATTTACAGCGCACACTTGTATCCTCGGGTATTATTGACGCTCTCAGAGAGAAAGGTATCGAAGAGGGCGACACGGTTTCAATTTATGATTTGGAGTTCGATTTTGTTGAATAATTGCGTTGAAAAACCCGCTTTATTAAGTCCGCTCACGCTCGCTTTTGTGGGCGATACGGTGTTTGACCTGTTAGTGCGTGAGAAGCTTGTGCTTGAGGCAAACAGGCCTGTCGGCGCGCTTCATTCCCACGCGAGCGACGAGGTCTGCGCGGCTTCTCAGGCAAGAGCGGCTCAGGTGATAATGCCCGCTCTTTCACCCGAAGAGGTTGAGATATATAAACGCGGGCGAAACGCTCACCCGGGTGCGGTGCCCAAGCACGCCTCAAGTGCGGATTATCACAGCGCGACGGGGCTTGAGGCGCTTTTCGGCTGGCTTCATTTAAGCGGTAATACAGAAAGAATTAAAGAACTTTTTGAGATGATTTGTGCATATCGGGCGGAGGAATAACGACTATGAACAAAACTAATGCCAGATTTACAAAGCCGACGCGCAAGCAGGTGTTGCTTTTTATTAAAAATAATCTGCTGTGGATATTGGGCTGCTCAATTTACGCAATGGCGGTCAATACCTTTGCCGTGCCCAATTCCATTGCCCAAAGCGGAATTACAGGTCTGGCAATTCTGATTAACAAGGTTATCGGAACACCTGTAGGCATTACAAACTTTGTCTTGAATGTGCCGCTGCTCGTGCTCGCTTATTTCTATATTGGTAAGCACTTCGTGCTGAAAACGCTGTGGGTAACGGTAATTTTGTCGGTGGTGCTGGATGTTTTTTCAGTGTTTATGCCCGCCTACGAGGGCGATAAAATTCTTGCCTCACTTTTTTGCGGGCTTTTAACGGGATTCGGTCTCGGGCTGGTTATTATTACGGGCGCAACAAGCGGAGGCACCGATATTATTGCGCGTTTAATTCATAAGCGATGGCAGCATATTTCTATCGGAAAAGTTATTCTTATTGCGGATGCGGTTATTGTCACGCTCTCCGCGATAACCTTCCGCAGCCTCGAGAGCGCTCTTTACGCTGTTATCGTTATCTTTGTGTGTACTAAGGTAATTGACGGTCTCATTTACGGCACGGGTAACGGCAAAATGATGATGATTATAACATCGAAGGCTGACGAGATAACCAGGGCTATCACAATGAAATCTCAACGCGGCGTATCGGTTGTGCCTGTTGTGGGCGGCTACACGGGCGAGCAAAAGAATATGCTTATTTGCGTTGCCCGCAGAAACGAAATCGGCACAATCAATAAGATAATCAATGAGATTGACAGCGAAACATTTATAATAGTCAGCGAGGCAAACGAGATTCTGGGCAAGGGCTTCAACAAGACGCTGTGATGTTACCCTTGACACTTATTATTTATAGGGGTATAATAGACTTTAATATATGTTGACAAAAAGCGAGGTTGTTATATGTCAGGGCATTCAAAATGGAGTACGATTAAACGCAAAAAAGAAAAAACCGATAATCAGCGCGCCAAGGTTTTCACCAAAATCGGTCGAGAAATTGCCGTTGTGGTGCGTCAGGGCGGTCCCGATCCGTCTTCAAACTCAAAGCTCAAGGATGTAATCGCAAAGGCAAAGGCAAACAATGTTCCCAACGACAACATTGAGCGCATAATCAAGAAGGCTGCGGGCGAGGGCAACGGCGTTGAATACGAAGAGATAGTCTATGAGGGTTACGGCCCTTCAGGCATTGCAGTCATGGTTGAGGCGTTAACCGATAACCGTAACCGTACCGCCGGCGATGTTCGCCATCATTTTGATAAATATGGCGGCAACATGGGCCAAAGCGGCTGCGTGAGCTTTATGTTCAGCCGGCAGGGCGTTATTGTTATCGAGCAAGAGGGCATCGACGAAGAAAAGCTCATGGAGGATGCTCTTGAAGCGGGCGCTACCGACTTCCTAACCGATGACGGTATTTATGAAATCCGCACTGACCCTTATGATTGTGGCGCGATAAGCGAGGCGCTGGAGAAAAAGGGTTATACATTCCTTTCGGCAGAGGCTGAGTATGTGCCCTCCACATACACGACACTCACAAACCCCGATGATATCAAAAACATGGCAAAAATGCTTGAAATGTTTGACGATAACGATGATATTCAGAATGTTTGGCACAACTGGCAAAATGCCGATGATGCCGAGTAATACATATAACAAGTTGCGAGGCGTGGAATTTTTCCGCGCCTCGTTTTTTGCACTCAACAGGCTTGTTAATAATCCAAACAAAAAAATTTAAACTTATGATTCAAACCTAACCGTTATCATGCCCCTGCCGAATCCTTGTCGGCAGGGGCATTTTTGCGTCGCCACAACATCTTGCGGTCAAAAAATCAGAAGGCACTATTTTTTAAAATTTCATTAATAAATGCGAATAAATATACAAAAATTTCTGATTTTTTTTAGAAAAGGTATTGCAATTGGGGTATGAAGTGGTTATAATGGAGCAAAGTAGAGTGAAAAGGTGCAAAAAGGTGAGGCTTTTCATCAAAAGGAGCGCTTTTTCATTCAATTGTGTTCAAATCTCAAAGAAACGGAGGGAAAACAATGCAAGTGGATTTCCGCGGGCAGTATTGGCACAATTTTGACCAAAAGAGCAGATTGTTTATTCCCTCTAAGTTCAGAGAGATGCTCGGCGAGAGCTTTACCATCAGCATGCCTATCAGCGGCGAGAAGTGCCTGTACCTTTACCCGACCGAGGAATGGCTCGCGCTTGTCAACCGCATCAAGGAAACCGCGAGCGGCGCGAAGCTTACCACAATTCAGCGCCTTATCTATATGAATTCCGACGATGTTGAGCAGGACAAGCAGGGCAGAATAACCGTAAAACAGAATTTCTGCGAGTTTGCAGGTCTTGATAAAGAGGTCTTTATCATGGGCGCCGGCTCACGAATTGAAATTTGGAACAGAGAAAACTTTGACGCTATGCTCGAAAACGCAAGGGCAGAGGGATTATTCAACCTTGAGGACTTGAGCTATTAAGGGCTGCGGAGGAACTATGGACTTTCATCACATACCCGTTCTTTTTGAGGAAAGCGTTAATTCGCTGAATATAAAAAGTGACGGCGTTTATGTGGATTGCACCGCGGGCGGCGGCGGACATTCGGGCGAGATTGCTTCACACCTTATCGGCGGCAGGCTCATCGCGATTGACCGCGACCCAGAAGCTGTTGCCGTGCTAAAGGAAAAATTTGCCTCAAACCCCGCTGTTACTATTGTACATGACAACTTCTTTAATTTAAAACATATATTATCGGACCTCGGCATCAATGGGGTTGACGGGATTCTCGCCGACCTTGGTGTCAGCTCATATCAGCTTGATAATGCCGAAAGAGGGTTTTCGTTTCATAGCGACGCGCCGCTCGATATGCGCATGAGCCTTCAAGGCATGAGCGCCGCCGACGCGGTGAATAATCTCAGCGAGCAGGAGCTTCGCAGGATAATCTACCAATATGGTGAAGAAAAATTCGCGCCGTCTATTGCGCGTGCGATTGTCAGGGCAAGGCAGGACAAGCCCATTGAGACAACGCTGGCGCTTTCAGATATTATTTCATCGGCGATGCCCGCCGCCGCGAGGCGAAACGGGCACCCCGCAAGGCGAACCTTTCAGGCTTTAAGAATTTATGTTAACGGCGAGCTGGATGGCCTTGAGCAAGCGGTGGGTGATATGTTCGACTGTCTCTTGGATGGCGGCAGACTGAGCGTTATCACATTTCACTCGCTTGAGGACAGAGCGGTAAAAAATGCCCTGCATTTGCTCACGCAGGGCTGCGTCTGTCCAAAGAGTTTTCCTGTCTGCGTTTGCGGCAAAACTGCCGCCGCGAGGATGCTCAAGGCTGCTTCGCCGTCGCCTGAAGAGGTAGAGCTTAACCCCAGAAGCCGTAGTGCAAAGCTGAGAACGGCAATCAAATTGCATGAGAGGGAGAAAGAAGATGGCTGACTTGGGCTCGGCAGCGTATGATCTGTCTATGTTTGACATACTGCCGATACAAAAACCCGAGCGCCCCGCAGCGCCGCAGCCGCCCAGGCCGCACGTTGTAAAAGCGCGCCCGAGGTCAAAGCAGCAGCTTCGCCGTGAGGCAATAGCTGAAGCCATACACGCTGTGCGGGTTTTCGGCACGGCGACAATTCTTCTTATTCTTTTCGGAGCAATACTTTTTTCGCGCGTTAATCTCACTATGCTTGAGCGAGAGGAAAGCAAATATCAAGCTCTCATCAGCGAATCCGAAAGCGAACACACAAGGCTGATGATGCAGCTTAATGCAAGCGTTTCGCGTGAAAAAGTTGAGTATTATGCCGAAAATGTTCTCGGTATGCAAAAGCTTGAGCGCTGCCAGATTCGCTATTTTGATAACAGCGAAAAGGATGAGGTTATCCTGTGCAATGGCGAAAAGCCTGCTCAGCAGGCCGCGCAAATCAACCCGTAATATTAGCATATGGCGGGTAACCTGCGGCATATATTGTAAACGATGCTGCCGACGGGTGCTATATTTTTATCAAAAGGCTGTTGTCGTTAGCGGTCATAACTGCGTTATCAGATAGTATCACGATTAATCTGATGACCTGTGCCGTTTGTGCGGTTGCGGCTTTTCTTCTTTTTATACGCGCGCGTGTGCGGTTATTTTTTTGTAAAAGGCGGTAAGGCAATGAAAATTTCATCAAGAAAACGCTTGTATTACAGGGCTATTACCGTTCTGCTGCTGCTCACCTTCGGCGTTTTCGGAGCGTCTTCAATTAACCTGGCGCGAATTCAGATTATCGAAAGCGAGGATTACAAAGAGAAGGCTGAAGAGAATCAGCTCCACGATACAGAGCTTGCCGCCGCGCGCGGAATAATCTATGACGCAAATGGCACGGTGCTCGCGCAAAGCGCCTCGGTCTGGAAAGTATACATAAACCCCAGCAAAATACCTACTGACGATGTTAAGGAAGAAATCTGCAAGCTCCTCTCGGATACTCTTTCAATAAGCTATGATACCGTCAAGACAAAGGCTGATTTGAGCAAATACGCCTACATGGTTGTCAAAAGGCAGGTAGAGCTCGAAGAAAAAGAAGCAATAAACAAAATCCTTTCTAAAAAAATAAATTATGTTAAAACTACTGTTGCAGAGGATGGAACGCAGAATAGCACGAAAAAAAGCATTTATGTCAGCACGATTGTCGGCATAGACCCCGATGTCAAACGCTACTATCCGTATTCCTCGCTTGCCAGCTGCGTAATCGGCTTTACCGGCACGGACGATATAGGGCGCTCGGGCATTGAGCTTAAATATGACTCGATTCTTACAGGAACTCCGGGCAGAATAATAACGGCGCAAAACGGCAGAAGCGATGTAATGTCTCAGGAGTTTGAAACGGTTTATGACGCCGTGCAGGGCACAAGCCTTGTGCTCACCATTGACGAGGTGATTCAGCGCTATCTTGAGGACAGCCTGAGAACCGCATATGTCAACTCAAAGTGTAAGGGCGCTTACGCGGCGGTAATGAATGTCAAGACAGGAGCAATTCTTGCAATGTCGTGCCTTGACAGCTTCGATTTGAATAACCCTCAGACGCTCGACGAGGGGACCGAGTCAGAGCTGAATCTTATCGCCGATTTGTCTGCGCGCAGCCAGGCACGAAATAATGCGCTTTATACAAAATGGCGTAACTTTATGGTCAGCGACACCTATGAGCCCGGTTCGGTTTTTAAAACAATCACCCTTTCCGCGGCTTTAGAGGAGAACGCAATCACCACCGATATGACTTACACGTGTTCGGGTTCTATCAGGGTAGCGTCCGAAACCATCCGCTGCCATAAGCGCACAGGTCACGGTCATCAGGTGCTTGTGCAAGGGCTTATGAATTCCTGCAACCCGTTCTTTATTACAATCGGGCAAAAACTTGGCAAAGAAAAATTCTGTGAATACTTTGAAGCCTTCGGATTCACCGAAAAAACGGGTATTGATTTACCCGCCGAGGCGCAGCCCGTCGCCGGAGTCAACTATCATACCCTTAACAGTATGGGCATAGTTGAGCTTTCAAGCTCATCCTTCGGTCAGTCTTTCCAGGTAACGCCTATGCAGATGCTTTGCGCGATTTCCGCAATCGCCAATGGCGGCAAGCTGATGACTCCGTACCTTGTTGACAAGAAGCTCGATGAAAACGGCAGCATTATTTCTGAAACAGAGCCGACGGTCAGAAGGCAGGTTATCTCAAAAGAAACAGCGGCAACCGTGACAGGAATGATGGAGGCGGTTGTAAGCATGGGCACAGGTAAAAACGCGTATATTGCGGGCTACCGCGTGGCAGGTAAAACAGGTACGTCTCAAAAGCTGCGCAGCCTTGGCCAATATGTGGCCTCCTTTGCGGGCTTTGCGCCGGCAAACGACCCCGAGGTCGCGATAATTGTTCTTATCGACAACCCGGTGGGGCAGATTAACGGCGGTCAGATATGCGCCCCCGTCGCGGCAAGCGTTCTTGAGCCCACGCTTGAATACCTGGGCGTTGAGCGCCAATACAGCGACGAAGAGCTTAAGAACCTCGATAAAATTATGCCCAATGTGGTTAACCAAAATATTGACGAGGCAAAGGAGTATCTTGACGACCTCGGCTTTGAGGTTAAGGTAGTCGGTAAAGGCAAGAGCGTCATTGATCAGATACCCTCCTATGAGCAAAGTATCCCGCAGGGCGGCATTGTCGTGCTTTATACCCAAGAAGCCTCAGATCGGTTGACGGTAACCGTGCCTGACCTGAGCGGCTTGACAGTGGCTCAGGCAAGCAGAGAAGCGCTTGACGCAGGGCTTAATATCAAAATTTCTGGTAATGCTCTTAAGGAAGTCGAATTGGTCTCATATGACCAAAGCATTGCAAAGGGCGAAACGGTGGAATACGGCAGAACAATTACCGTTTACTTCAAATCAAATCAAGACGTAAATGATCTTGCTTAATTGTGAACAAGAAAGAGGCAAAAATGAAACTTTCACAACTTCTTAAAGATATTGATTTCACAGGCGCTTACAGTGACTGCGAGGTATCGGTTATAACCGATAATTCAAAGAGAATTGAAAAAAACTGTGTTTTTGTTTGCATAGAGGGCGCACATTTTGACGGCCACACCGCGGCGGCAGATGCTTTGAGTCAGCATGCCGCGGCTGTGGTATGTCAAAAGGATATGGGTTTAGACAATCAGATTCTGGTTGAGAATACACGAGCCGCCTATACCCTGCTGTGCTCCGCGTTTTTTGGCAACCCCGCCTCAAAGCTTAAGCTTATCGGAGTCACCGGCACAAACGGCAAGACAACAACCAGCTTTATTCTCAAAGGGATTTTGGAGCATCTGGGCTTCAAAGTCGGGCTTGTAGGCACAATTAAGAATATGGTCGCCTCTCGCGAATACCCGGCGGCGCTCACAACTCCCGACCCTTATGATCTTTTTTCGCTATTTAACGAAATGGTGCTCGAGGGCTGCGAATATTGCGTTATGGAGGTTTCCTCCCAGGCGCTTGACCAGAGAAGGGTTGAGGGCGTTCACTTTGCCGCGGCAATATTCACGAACCTGACCCGTGACCATCTCGATTATCACGGCACATTTGATAACTACCGCGCGGCAAAGCGCAGATTATTTGAAAACACGGATTTAGCCGTAGTCAATATCGACGACGAGGCGGCCGCGTATATGATTGAGGGTCTTACCTGCCGCGTTGCCACCTTCTCCGCTCTCAGCGACAGCTGTGATTACACGGCGAAGAATATAAGAATTGACCCCGCCGGCGTTAAATATGAGATTGTCGGCAATGGATTTATAGGCCGCGTCAAGTTCGCGGTACCCGGGATATTCTCTGTTTATAATTCCATGGGCGCCGCCGTTTGCTTATCGGAGCTCGGCTTTGACCTGTTTGATGTATTAGAGAGCTTGACGCTTTGCAAAGGGATACCCGGGCGAATGGAGGTTGTTCCCACACCGGCGGACTACACCGTAATTATCGACTACGCCCACTCACCCGACGGCCTTGAGAATCTGCTTGGCTGCGTTAACTCGATTACGAAGGGAAGAGTCATCACGGTCTTCGGCTGCGGTGGCGACAGAGATAAAACAAAGCGCCCTCTGATGGGCAAAATCGCCTGTGAATTATCTGATGTTGCGGTTATAACCTCTGACAATCCGCGAAGCGAGCCCCCCGAGCAGATAATTGATGAGATTCTTGCCGGCGCACAGGGTAAGGCAGAGGTTATTGTTATCCCCGAGCGGCGCAAGGCGATAGCAGCGGCGCTTGACATGGCAAGGCAAAACGATGTGGTGCTGCTTGCAGGCAAGGGGCACGAAACCTATCAAATATTGAACAGCGGCAAAATTCACTTTGATGAGCGTGAAGAAATAGCGAATTACTTTTTGCATAAAAATGAGGATAACAGGGATTAATTATGAAACAGCTTACAATAAAGCAAGCGGGGGAAGCAATCGGCGCATCGACTTGCGCCGACGGCGTTATAACAAGCGTCTGCACCGACACAAGAAAAATAACGCCCGGCTGTATATTCTTTGCTATTAAAGGCGAAAATTTTGACGGCCATTCCTACGCGGCAAAGGCGGTTGAGCTCGGCGCGGTGGCCGTTGTGTGCGAGAATGACTGCGGTCTCGGCGACAGGCAGTTGATTGTCAAAAGCACAAGGCTCGCGCTTCTTGATCTGGCGGGGTATTACAGGCGGCTGTTTGACATTCCTGTCGTTGGTATCACGGGAAGCGTCGGGAAAACCACTACGAAGGAAATGACCCACGCCGTGCTTTCATCCAGGTTTAAAACGCTCAAAAACGAGGGCAATCTTAATAACGAAATCGGTGTTCCGCTCACGCTTTTTCAGCTTGATGACGAATACGAGGCGGCTGTTATTGAAATGGGTATGAGCGGCTTTGGTGAAATATCGCGCATGACTGCCGCTGCCGCGCCTACGATAGCTATTATTAACAACATCGGTGTTTCACATATGGAAAAGCTCGGTTCGCGTGAAAATATTCTCAAAGCCAAGCTTGAAATTCTTGACGGCATGAGCAAAAGCGCTCCGATTATCCTCAACGGCGATGATGATTTACTCATCACAGCGGATACAGCGGCGCATCCGACAATTTATTTCGGCATCAATAATGACAAATGTAACACAAGAGCTTTTGAAATATCCTCCAAAAAAGATGAAACCGAATTCTCTGTCGGTTTCGGTGATGTCAGCGAGAGGGTGACGTTGCCCTCTCGCGGACACCACAACATAAGCAACGCCCTTGCGGCGATAAGCGCAGGCATACTGCTCGGCATACCGTTAGGCGACGCGGCGAAGGCACTCATGAGCTACGAGCCTACGGGGATGCGCCAGCGGATAAAAACGGTTGGCGGCATCACGGTGATTGAGGATTGCTACAACGCAAGCCCCGATTCACAGAAAGCGGCGCTGAATGTTCTTGCAGAGCTTCCCGCAAAACGCAGAATTGCCGTGCTGGGGGATATGCTCGAGCTTGGCGACATAGCCGCCGAGGCACACCGTATGGTTGGCGCAATGGCCGCCGACAGCAAGGCGGATGTACTTATAACATACGGAAAGCTTTCATTTCAGACGGCCTGCGAGGGCAGAAATCGCGGAATTGAAGTTGTTGAAGCATTTAACGATAAATTCGAGCTTATTTCTTACCTGAGAGATTTGGTTCGCGAGGGCGACGCGGTGCTGTTCAAGGCGAGCCGGGCGATGAAGCTCGAGGAAGTTATATATGCACTTTATGACGTGATAGGAAAGGAATGATTATCACAATGAATAACGCCTATGCGATAATAATGGCTGCTGTTGCCGGCTTAGCGATAACGGGATTACTTGGCTTTACTGTTATTCCTTGGCTAAGAAAGCTCAAATTCGGGCAAACTATCCTTGATATCGGGCCTTCCTGGCACAAGAGCAAGCAGGGCACCCCCACCATGGGCGGCATAATGTTTACATTGGGAACGGTTTTGGCAATTGCGCTCACGGTAGTAACTGACAAATTTATGGGCGGCGATATTGTCGCGGGCGACAGTCCGGTAGGCGCCGAACTTAAAACAAAGCTTTGGTCGGGTATTCTCATGGCGCTTGGATTTACGCTTATCGGCTTTGCGGATGATTACATTAAGGTTGTCAAAAAAAGAAATCTCGGCTTATCGATTAAGCAAAAAACCGCGGCTCAGCTGATTGTCAGCATAGCTTATCTTACAAGCCTTTACCTTGGCATGAAGGGCGAACCGCATATGTTTGTGCCCTTCGTCGGCTCGGTAAAAATGGGGTTTTTCTTTTGGATTTTCGGTCTGTGCGTAATCTACGCGGGCATTAACGCAGTGAATTTTACAGACGGTATTGACGGGCTGTGCTCAAGCGTGACGCTCACCTGCGCCGTTACTCTCGGCGTTATTGCCGCGATGAGAGGGCTCTTCGGGTTCTCAATGGCTGCGGCAGCGCTCGGCGGGGCTTGCGTGGGCTTCCTGCTCTGGAATAAACACCCCGCAAAGGTATTCATGGGCGATGTGGGCTCAATGTTTTTGGGCGGAATGGTTGTCGCGATTTCATATATGATAAACTGCCCGCTTATTTTGCTGCTTTGCGGAATAATATATGTTATCGAGGGCGCGTCTGACGTTATTCAAATCAGCTACTTCAAACTTACCCACGGCAAGCGCGTTTTTAAAATGGCTCCGATTCATCACCATTTTGAAATGTGCGACTGGAGCGAAAAAAAGATAGTGTTGGTTTTTTGCTTTGTTAATGTTATCGGCTGCATCGCGGCGTTGGCTGTTATGTATTTCGGCGGATACGCCATCAGATAAGTATTTTTCCGAAACGGGAGGGGGATAGTTCCTTGGAGGTGTTAAAAGAATACTTCGGATTCCTCAATGTGAGAAAAAACATCAGGGATTATGTCGCAAGGGGCAGCTTTGACATAACCTTTCTTGCTCTTGTTATGATTCTTCTCACCGTCGGCATAGTGATGATGTTTTCCGCAAGCTATGTAAACGCGTGGTACGACTCCTCAAAGGCCGTAGGCAACGACCCGTATTATTACTTCAAGAATCAGCTGTTTTTCGCGATTATCGGCATCGCTATTATGCTGGTAGTTTCTCGAATTCGCTTTGACGTTTTCAGGGATTTTTCCTGCTTCGCGCTTTTGATTTCCCTGTGCCTTCTGGTGTATGTTTTGATTAACCCGTATGAAATTCCGGGCAAGGAGCAGTTCAAGCGCTGGATGGAGCTGCCGCTAATCGGCTCGTTTCAGCCATCTGAAATCGCGAAGCTTGCTTTGATAATGTTTTGCGCGTGGAGCATGGAAAAAAAGCAAAAGCTTGTTGAAAGCAAATGGTGGATGATGCTGCCATATACGGGCGTTATCGCGGTTGTTTGCGCGCTGGTTTACGCGGAAAACCATCTTTCGGGCACAATCCTGATGTTCGGCATAGGTATGGTAATGACCTTCCTTGGCGGTGTTAAGGTGCAGTGGTTTGTTGTCGGCGGCGCTCTTGCGGCAGTTGCGTTTATGTTCTTTGTTCTTAACCCCGATAAGCTTGCCGCATATGCGGGCGAAAGAATTGAGGTGTGGCTTAAGCTGCTGCGAAACGACGAGCTGACAAATGCCGAAAAAACAGGCACAGCCTGGCAGAGCCTGCAATCGCTTTACGCAATCGGCTCCGGCGGACTGTTTGGGCTTGGCTTTGGCAATTCACGCCAAAAGCATCTGTACCTTCCCGAGCCTCAAAACGACTTCGTATTTGCTATTGTTTGCGAGGAGCTTGGCTTCATTCGCACAATGATCATAGTAATCCTGTTTGTCTTACTCGTATGCAGGGGGTTCGTTATCGCCCTGCGTTCGAGAAACAGGTACGCAAGCCTTCTTGCTATGGGCATCTGTTTCCATGTTGGTCTGCAAGCGGCGCTTAATATCGCCGTGGTTACCAGCACGGTTCCAAACACAGGTATCAGTCTGCCATTCTTCAGCTCCGGCGGCACGGCGCTTGTTATGCTTCTCGCGGAGATGGGCATGGTTCTTTCAATATCGAGAGGAACGAAGTAATATGTTAAAAGCTAAAAGAGTTCTGATTGCCGCGGGCGGCACCGGCGGTCACATTAATCCTGCGCTCGGCGTAGCGGACTATATCCGTGAGCATTCGCCCGAAACTCAAATCGTTTTTGTCGGCACAGCCGATAAAATGGAGTCGCGCCTTGTACCTGCGGCAGGGTATGAGTTGAAAACGATTGAAATAAGCGGCTTTTGGCGCTCATTTAAGAGAAAGGCGATAGTGCATAATCTTAAAACCCTTACTCACCTTACAAAGGCGTCGCTTCAATCGAAGGATATTCTATTTGCTTATAACCCGGATTTGGTTATCGGCTTTGGCGGATATGTCAGCGGCCCGGTTCTTCACGAGGCGGCAAAGCTCAAGATACCAACGGCAATCCACGAGCAAAACGCCTTCCCGGGCGTGACAAACAAAGCGCTCGCCGGCAAAGTTGACAGAGTTATGCTTACCGCCAAAGACGCTGAGAAGTATATGAAACCGAAAAACCCCTGCGTTGTTACAGGCCTTCCGATAAGAGGCGACCTTCTGCTCGTGAGTAAGGAGGAGTCCCGCTTCAATCTCGGGCTTGATGAGAGGCCGCTGATTTTATCAATGGGCGGCAGCCTTGGCGCTAAGCCGATTAATAATGCCATCATAGGTATGATTGAGAAAAAATACGCCGCAAAGGATTGTTACTTTTTGCATGCCACCGGCAAGGGCGGCGAATGGGTGAGCGACAAGCTAAGAGAAGACGGCGTTGACCTTAATGACAACAAGCATATAATGATTGAGGAGTATATTGATATCCCGAAATGTATGCCCGCGGCGGATTTAATTATTTGCCGCTGCGGCGCGAGCACCCTGAGTGAAATCCAGGCGCTCGGAAAGCCCTCAATACTTATTCCTTCACCCTACGTTACCGAGAATCATCAGTACCATAACGCCATGGCGCTTGTCAATAATGACGCGGCGGTAATTATCGAAGAAAAGGACTTGACACCCGAAAGCCTTTGTCAAGCCGTGGATTCGCTTCTTGCCGATAAAGGAAGACTCGCGGCAATTGGCGCGAACGCGAAATCAATGGCAGTCAGTGACGCCGCGAAGCGTATCTATGATACGCTCTCGGAAATTGTCAAATAGAGATATCCTTCATTCACCCCTCATTACGCTTCGGAATAGAATAAGTTGAGCAGTTTAATTTGCTCTTTTATTCTCAAAGGAGCGTGTGATATTGGATAAGTTTGTTACAGTCGGCCGAAAAAAGCTTGACGGCAGTTTAAATATACAAGGTTCAAAAAACGGCGCGCTTCCCATTCTTGCGGCGGCATATGCGGCAAACGGCGAAAGCATCATACATAATTGCCCTTATTTGAGCGATACAATCTGCGCGGAAAATATCCTTAATTGCCTGGGCTGCCGAGCTTTGCGGCAGGAGCACACGGTGGTTATCGATTCACGCGCGGCGCAAGGGTTTTCAATTACCGAAAGCACTATGCGCGAAATGCGTTCATCAATAGTTTTTTTAGGCTCTCTTCTTTCACGACATGGCCGCGCCGAGGTTAGTATGCCCGGAGGGTGTCCGATAGGGCTTCGTCCGATTGATTTACATATTTCTTCTTTGCAAAAAATGGGAATGAGATATTCCGAGCAGGATAGCAGAATAATCTGCACTGTAAACGGTATGCTTCGAGGCGCGAATATTGATTTAACCTTTCCCAGCGTCGGCGCGACAGAGAATATTATTCTTGCCGCCGTAACGGCAAAGGGAACAACTGTTATTCAAAACGCCGCCCGTGAGCCCGAGATAACTGATCTTGCGCTATACCTTAATTCCTGCGGCGCGAAGATTTACGGTGCCGGTAGAAGCGCGATAAGAATTGACGGCGTTTCATCCCTTCACGGAGCCGAACATACGGTTATACCCGATAGAATTGTTGCTTCCACCATAATGGCGGCAGCGGCTGTAACCGGCGGCAGGGTGTGTCTGAAGGGTATTATTCCCGAGCATATTGAGCCTGTGCTCGGCGTATTCAGAGAAAGCGGCTGTACCACAAATATTCAGGGTAATTCGCTGGTCTTGAGCGCGCCTTGCAGGCTTGAACATTTCAAAACCATTATAACAAGACCTTTCCCGGGGTTTCCGACTGACAGCCAGCCAATCGTTATGGCGATGGCGTGCACAGCGAAGGGTACAAGCGTAATAATGGAAAGGATTTTTGAAAACAGGTTCAAGCATATACCTGCGCTTATTTCTATGGGAGCAAAGATCACCATGTATGATTCAAAAGTGGCAGTTATCCGGGGCGTTCAGCGTCTCAGGGGCGCTGATGTTATGGCCGAGGATTTGCGTGGCGGCGGAGCGCTGATTATCGCGGGGCTTTGCGCCGAGGGTGTAACTCAAATATCAGGAACCTCGCATATTGACCGAGGATTTGAAAGAATAGAGGATAGTTTACAAGCGCTCGGCGCGCAAATAATAAGGATGAATTAAATGAACGAGAGACCGGTAGTGGAACAATCACTTGCCGAAAGGCGCCGCAAAATAAAAAAAATAAAACGCAAAAGGAGAATTCGGCTCGCGATTGTGATAGCCGCGTTTATCCTTTTGCTTTGCGCTGTCGCCGCGCCGGTTACTGCGCTAATTGTCTTCAGAGTCGATGATTTTAAGATTAACGGCAAAACTCGTTACACAAACGAGCAGATTATTGCCGCCACGGGCATAACCGACGGGGCGAGTCTGTTATTTCTGAAACCCGAAAAGGTTAAAGCCTCAATTGAATCCAAGCTGCCCTATGTCGACTCGGTAAAGGTTGAAAAGCAGCTTCCGGGCACTGTAATCATCACTCTTACCGCTACGGGCAAGGTCTATGTATTCGGTACAGATAAAGGCGGATATGTGTTGACCAACTCATCGTTTAAGGTGCTTGAAGCGGTTTCTAAGCCGCCGCAGAGCGCAATAATTGTTAAGTGCAAAGCGAGCGTCAAGGCAAATAAGGGCGAGGTTATTTCATTTGTGAGCAAGGGTGAGGATAATATACTCACAATGCTCAAGTCGATAAACGACTCTCTGACCGAGGCGGGCTTAGACGGAATTACGCTTATTAACCTGCTTGATGAGAATAACATTCGTTTGGTGTATGACAGCCGTCTGCTTCTGCGCCTTGGGGAGAACGATAAAATAGACAGCAAGCTTGCATTGGCAAAGAAGGTTGTTGATGACCAAAACGCCGTCAATCCCACACGCTTTGGTATGATTAACTTGAAAGTAGCCAAAAAAGCGTATTTTTTGCCCTGCAAAGAGGAAGATGTTAAGGCAGATGCATACTCGGCAAAGGAGATAATTCCCACCGCAGAGAAGGGGACAGAAATCACCGATGAAGACACTACTGCGGCAACCAATAAAAATGGCGAGGCGGTAACAACCGCCAAAAGGGAAGAAACAACAACACAGGCCCAATCAAGGGCCGCCGCAGCTCAGGCAACAACCGCCGAAGCGGCATAATATGCCAATTTGTAAAAAAGAATGGTAAATATTATGTAAACAGGAAGAAATGACCGCATATTTATAATAATTTTTAAATTGTTCTTGTTTTTTTTGAAAATGCGTGTTAATATAATTCTGTTTAGTTTCATAAAAAATATTATTTTGACTTGGAGGTATATCTTAATGGCATTTGAAATTGATAATGATTTTGAAAGTGCAGTTCAGATAAAAGTTATAGGTGTTGGCGGCGGCGGCGGTAACGCTGTAAACAGAATGATTACTTCCGGCGTTCTCGGCGCCGAATTCATTGCCATTAACACGGACAAGCAGGTTTTGGTTCATTCAAAGGCAACGCATAAAATTCAAATCGGCGAGAAGGCTACCCACGGCCAGGGCGCCGGCGGCAAGCCCGAAATCGGCGCAAAAGCCGCTGAAGAAAGCCGCGATGCAATAAGCGACGCTCTCAAGGGTACCGACATGGTGTTCATAACTGCAGGTATGGGCGGCGGCACAGGCACGGGCGCAGCACCGATTATTGCCGAGGTTGCCAAAGAGATGGGCTGCCTTACAATCGGCGTTGTTACCAAGCCCTTCAAATTTGAAGGCCGCAAGAGGATGAACCAGGCTCAGGACGGCATCTCAAAGCTTGCTGAGAATGTGGACAGCCTTATTGTTATCCCCAATGACCGACTTCGTTCAATTGATGATCGCAAAAGAACCTTCGCGGAAGCTTTTGCCGAGGCAGATGAAGTTCTGCTTCAGGGCGTTAAGAGCATTTCCGAGCTTATAAAAATCCCGGGTTTCATTAACCTTGACTTCGCGGATGTTACCAGCGTGATGAAGGATGCCGGCTATGCTCATATGGGCGTTGGCCACGCCAAGGGTAAGGACAAGTCCGCTAACGCCGCCGAAATGGCTGTTTCAAGCCCGCTGCTTGAGACAACAATTGCAGGCGCGAAGGGCGTTATCATCAGCATCACAGCTTCTGACGATGTTGACCTTGAGGATGTCGAGAACGCCGCCGAGCTTATCACAAGCAGAGCGCATGAGGACGCGAACATCACCTGGGGTATCGCTTTTGATCCCGACCTTGATGACGAGATGGTTATCACCGTTATCGCGACAGGCTTTGATTCATCAATTAAGTCTGCTTCAAATCCCTTTGCCCATGTCGCGGCAAAGGCCGAAGCGTCTGTCAGCCAGCCGGTGGCTGAGCCTGTGGCAAAGCCTGCGGCTCCCGCGGCGCCGGCAATGCCGAGCATACCGAAATTCGGCGGCAACAATGATGTCAGCTCCTTTTCCGCTAAAGCAGAGGATGCGCCCGCAAAGTCTTCGGAGAGCGGCATAGATGATGATCAATTCTATATCATGCTTAACGACATAATCAAAAAGAAATAATTGATAATTTTTAACGGCGGGCATTAGCCCGCCGTTAGTTTATT
>CAYUXK010000044.1:0-13925 GCA_964448835.1 uncultured Clostridium sp.
GCATTTGAGCCTTATAGGCTCAGTGCAAGCCACCCGTTTTACGGGTGGTCTTGACTTTGGATGCTTATTTAATCTCACTCACAAGTACCGGTCTGCCCTCGGCAACGCTCTTTTTGGCGGCGAGCGCGACAAGGATAGAATTAAGACCGTCAGCGCCGGAGGTCGGGGTTTCCTTATCATTTAGAACAGCGTCAACGAACTGCAGAACCTCATCCCTGAAGGACTGCATATATCTCTCAAGGAAGAAATACAGCGGCTTGTCGGCAACAACGCCGTCCTCACCCATGAAAACAACCGTTGTGGGCGTATCGTTTGAAGCAATAGCCGAGCCTTTACTGCCGAAAACCTCAACACGCTGATCGTAGCCGTACGCAGCGCGTCTGGAGTTATCGATAACGCCGACAGCCCCATTTGCGAATTTCAGGCTGATAACAGCGGTGTCAACATCGCCGGCTTTACCGATTTCAGGGTCAACAAGGCTTGTCGCGTTTGCATAAACCTCAGTAACCTCACTGCCGGCCTGAAAGCGCGCCATATCAAAATCGTGAATCGTCATATCAAGGAACATACCGCCGCTGACAGCAGAATACTCCGCGGGTGGCGGAGCCGGATCTCTGGAAGTTATTTTTACGATTTCAACCTTGCCAAGCTTTCCGTCCTCAACCATGGAGCGTACATGCGCGAAGTTGTGGTCAAAGCGTCGGTTGAAGCCTACCTGCAGCTTAACTCCTGCTTTGGCAACGGCATCAATAACCGCGTTAACCTTCGCGGGTGTCAGGTCAACAGGCTTTTCGCAGAAAATATGTTTACCCGCCTTCGCCGCCTCAATCGCGATATCAGCGTGGGTATCTGTTGAGGAGCAAATAAAAACTGCCTGAACATTCGGGTCGTCAAGCATCTCTTTATAATCAGCGTAAACCTTCTTGATACCGAGCTCTGCCGCGACTTTTTCAGCGTTCGCGGTAAAGATATCTGTAATGCCGACTACCTGCGCCGTTGGTACATTATAAGTGATGGATTTCGCGTGAAGAGAGCCTATTCTGCCCGCTCCGATTATCCCTATTCTAAGTTTTTCCATTTTTTGCTTCCTTTCTTTTGCGATTACTTTTTAATTTATCACACAACTCGGACAAATTCAATATCTATCCGAAAAATTATCTCGAATACTTCTCCTTGGTAGCAAGGCCGCCCCGGATATGGCGCTGAGCCTTATTGACCTCGAGCACTTCGCGCACCTGGGCGTATAGCTGCGGATTAAGCTTTCTCAGCCTCTGCGCGACATCCATATGTACCGTTGATTTTGATACGCCGAAGCACTTGGCCGTCGCCCTCACGGTTGCCTTGTTTTCAACAATATATTCTGCAAGCTCTACAGCTCTTTCTTCAACTATACCCTTCAAATTAAGCCCTCCCCTAAACATATCGTTAGATAATATGTTTAGCAAGAGGGCTTTATGCCTTATATCAATTAATACTAATCCTCAATTGCCGCCTTGCGGGAGTTAATCGCTTTAAAAATGTCTGTATCGAATTTCGGCTCTCTGTTATAGTAGTACAGCCCGTTCTGCTCCTGCTCAATATCGTAAAGCTGGGTGTAGCAAAAGCCGAACATACACTCATTATCGAGCAGCGCGTCGGTGAGCCCTTTATATCTTTCGATAAATTCCTTCTCGGTTTTTGGCGCATCGCCGTAGCCCCACGCGCCTGCCTCATCTGAGGGCGACCACTTGATGCCGCCGTATTCGCTCACAAAGGTAGCCTCGCCGTTATATGTCTGGCGAATGTCGCGGCGTGAATTCACCTGCTGAAAAAGGATGCCGTCAGTCATAAGCTCATCGAAATGCTCTTTAAAAGTAACAGGGTTCTGGTCATAGTCGTGAACATCGTAAATATCGGTTTCAACATGGTAATTGCCGCTGGTGTCAATGCAGGGGCGGGTTTTGTCAAGCGCCTTTGTCATTCTGTACACAATTCTCAGCAGCTCATTATTTTGACGCCTGCCGTTATAATCCCAGGTTTCGTTAAACGGGCACCAGCCGACTATTGAGGGATGGTTAAAATCACGCTGCACGGCCTCAACCCATTCGGGCAGCAAGACCTCAAGCGCGGAGGGACTGGAGTAATCAATGCCCCAGTTCGGGTATTCTCCCCAGACAAGGTAACCGAGCCTGTCGCAGTGATAAAGGAAGCGAGGCTCAAACACCTTCTGATGAAGCCTCGCACCGTTAAAACCGACGGCGAGCGAAAGCTCGATATCCTTTGCCAAATCCGCGTCCGTACCGGCGGTATAAATACCATCGGGATAGAACCCCTGGTCGAGCACAAGGCGCTGGAAAACGGACTTGCCGTTGATTCGGAATTTTAAGCCGTCAAGGCACAGGTCACGAAGACCGAAATAGCTTTGAACCTCATCCTCGCCAAAGGTGAGCCTGAGCTCATACAGCCTGCCCTCGCCGGGCTCCCAGAGCTGCTTCTCGCTCAGCTTGATTTCACCGGTGATTTCGCCCGCGGCATTTTTGATGAACGAGCCGACAGATTTGCCGTTATAAAATGCCTCGGCGCAAAAATCGCCTTTGCCGCGAAGCACTGCTTCAATACCGAGCGTTGCGTTGGCGGCATCGGGGAAGAGTTTAATGCTCTCAATGTGGTTCTCGGGCACAAATTCAAGCCAAACCGTCTGCCATATTCCCGTGGTACGGGTGTAATCACAGCCGCATGATTTGAGCTTTTCACACTGCTTGCCGCGCGGTATAAGAGAGCTGCGGACATCATCCTCGGCGTAAACGCAAATTGTATTCTCGCCCGCCTTGACCTTGCCCGTGATATCAACAGTAAAAGGCACATAGCCGCCCTTGTGGCCGCCGACCTCGCCTCCATTGATATAGACAACGGCTTTATAATCAACAGCGCCGAAATGCAGCAATACTTTGCCGTTAAGATCCTCGGCAGTCAGATTTATTTTTTTCTTGTACCAAACTGCAGGTATGAAATCCGTGTAGCCGATACCCGACAGCTTGCTCTCGGGGCAGAAGGGAACGATAATCTTTCTCTCCCACTTTTCGCGGTTCAGGATACCGGAATCAAGCTTGCTTTTGCCGAAATCAAATTCAAAATCCCATTCGCCGTTTAGATTAACCCAGTTTTTTCTTTCGAATTGCGGGTTAGGATGCTCGTGTCTTGGTATGCTCATTAAAATTTCCTCCGATAAAAAATATTAAAAATTGTAAAATTTCTCTTCAAGCATCGCGCAAAGCGCGTGATAAACAGGCAGCATAAGCTCCTGCACCTTATATGTTTCGCTCTCGGGCAGACGAATGCAGACATCGGCTATTTCGCTTATTCTGCTCTGAGCTTTACCCGTGATTGCAACCGAGGCAATGCCTGCCGCCCTTGCCGCCGCGGCGGCGCGAACAACATTCTCGGAATTGCCCGAGGTAGTCAGCGAAAGCAGAGCGTCCGCTCTTGAAGAGCGAGAATACGCGAAAACCTGCTGAGCGTAAACATTCAGCGGGTCAACATCATTTGCAAAGGCGGATATAAGCGCACCGTGAGCGCACAGCGAAACAGCGGGCAGGCCGTATTGCAGACCTTCGCCGAATTTTTTCTTATCCTCGCAAGACAACTCGCGCTTTTTTAAAAAGCCTTTCATCAATTCGCCCACAATATGGTCGGCATCCGCCGCCGAGCCGCCATTGCCGCAAACGAGGAGCTTGCCGCCGCCCTCAAAGCAGCCGCAAATCAGCTTAAACGCAGTGTAAATATCTTCTTCGCAGACCTTAAGCGCCGGATAGCGTTCGATTAAGTTATCAACAATATTATTCAATTATGGCTGCCTCCTTTAAAAATATCAGCATTGAACGCGACAGAAAGCGCCGCGTAATCGCCGATACTGTCACCAAGCATGGCGGGAACGATTTCACACTCCGCGAGTGAAATAGCAAGCGCTTCTTCGTTAAGCGACTTTAACATGCTTTCGCTTAGCAGCTCGCCGCTGCGCTCAAAAATGCTGCCGATAACTATTTTTTGCGGATTCAAAATATCAACTAATATGGCGAGCGCGCCGCCGAGCTTCTCGCCGCAGAGCCTGTATGTTTCGATTGCCGCCTCATCGCCCGCCTTTGCCGCGATAGCCACAGTCTTTGCCGAAACATCGCTGAGCGGTATGCTTGTCTTAATTCCTCTGCGCTCAAAATCCTCAATAACGACCGGCGCGAGGCGAGCTATTCCGCCGCCGCTGCAAAAGCCCTCAAACGAGCCTTTTTTGCCGTAGCCCTCGGGGCCGTCTTTAGCAATCCTAATGTGACCGACCTCGCCTGCCATATCATTTGTGCCCGAGTAGAGCCTGCCGCCGAGAATCAGACCGGCTCCCATTCCCGTGCCGAAGGTCAGGAAAATCATATTTTCGCATCCCCTGCCCGCGCCGAGCTTCCACTCCGCAATCGCGCAGGCGTTGGCGTCGTTTTGTAAATAAACAGGAAATCCGAATTTACCGCGGATTATATCGCAGACGGGAACATTATCCCAGCCGGGAAGATTGGGCGGGCTCTTGATAACGCCCGCACGGCTGTCAAGCGGTCCGCCGCAGCTGATTCCTGCCGAAGCTATATCATGAGCCGATAAGCCCTTGCGTGAAAGCAGCTGCTCCATGCCGGCGCATATTTCATCAAGCACCGCCTTATACCCTCTCTGTGGCAAAGTATCAAAGCGAATCTTATCGAGAATCTCACCGTTTTCATTGCCGAGAATTACCGCGCATTTTGTTCCGCCGATATCAATTCCGAGATAGCGCATTGCCTCACCTCACGCAATTTAAAAGCCTTTTAATCTATTGTTCGATTATACAGTCATATCTGTTTTATGTCAATCACTGTTGTAATATTAGGTAAAAAAATGCTCAAAATATTCCCTAAGGGGGATTGCTATGCTTATAACACTATTTCGCGCCGCTATTCTTTACACGATGCTTATTGTTTGCTTCAGGCTGATGGGTAAAAGGCAGATTGGCGAGCTGCAGCCCATAGACCTGGTTATTACCGTGCTGATATCCGAAATTGCCGCAATACCGATACAGCAAAATAACCTGCCGATTCTCAACTCAATCGTGGCGGTTCTGGTGCTTGTATCGTTAGAGCTGATTCTTTCCGCCATTTCAATGAAGGCCGCGCCATTCAGGACGATGATGCAGGGTCATTCACTGGTTGTTATTCGCGACGGAGTGATTGACCAGCGGGCAATGCGCCGCCTTCGAATTACCGTCAGCGACCTTATCAGCGCGCTGCGTCAAAAAGACGTTTTTGACCTTTCAACGGTGTCTTACGCGATTTTTGAAACAAACGGCAAGTTGAGCGTTTTGCTGCGCCCCGATTCCCTGCCTGCGACAGCCGCGGACGCGGGGCAGACAAGCCCTGCCGATAACGGCGTGCCTTTTGTCGTTGCCTGCGACGGCAAGTTCGTTAAAACAGGTATGCGCGAGGCAGGAATGACAAAAGAGAAAATTCTGAAGCCGCTCAATGCGAAAAAAATCTCGCTTGAACAGGTTTTCATAATGACGGTTGACAAAAGCGGTCAGATTTCAGTTATCAGAAAGGATGAACAAAAGTGAAAAGAATTTATATTGCCATTGCCTTGCTCGCGGTTTCGATTACGCTTTCAATCGTATCTCATGCGGTTTTTGAGCGTAAAATCTCCGATTTATCCGATGGGCTGTATAAGCTGCTGGATTTATCCGAAACCGCCGAACTCGATACACTGAAAAATGAAACCGAAAAGTTTAACCTTCTTTGGGAAAAAAGTAGCGGTGTGCTGCATATACTGACAATCCACACTGAAATGGACGGCGCCGAAATGTGCATAATATCGCTGAAGGATTTGCTTGACAGCGGCAATATGGAAGAGTACAAAATCAACTGCATCGATGCCATCAGCGAGCTTAAAAATCTTGAGAATTCCGAAAAGCTGTCGCTTAACAACATTCTCGCCGTTCGCCCTCCGAATTTACATTTTGTTCATAATTTCTGATAATACCACGAGATGTATTTTTCCAAATTCGATATAGCATATGTTGTATCTCTTTCCCTGCTTTGGCACACTATATATGTAAATTCCATTAAAAGTCTATTGCTTTTTTTGGTGAATATGATATAATAAGTGCAATCCGCGGAGAAGGAGGATTTATATGTCTTATAATATGCAATTGATAATGTGGACTGTTGCTTTGGTCGCTCTTGTAGCGGTTGAGGCCGCGACAGCTCAGCTTGTAACAATCTGGTTTGCCGCCGGAGCGCTTTGCGCGCTCATCGCCGCCGCCCTGCACGCTCCGCTTTGGCTGCAATGTGCTATCGCAATTGTGGTTTCTGTTGCCGCGCTGGTTATTACAAGACCGCTGATTAAGAAATATACCAAGCCAAAAATCCAACCCACCAACGCCGACCGTTGCATCGGCCAAAAAGCCATTGTGGTTGAGGATATTGATAACCTCGCGGGCAAGGGTCTTGTTTCAGTGAACGGCATTAACTGGACCGCCCGTTCAACCGACGGAGCAGAATTCAAAAAAGATGATTTTGTTACTGTTGACCATATCGAGGGTGTGAAGCTAATCGTTCGAGCACTTCAGGCAGAAACCCCCGCCGAAGTACCGGCGGTAAAATAAATTATATTGTGGAGGTAAAGTTATGTGGTACATAGTTGGTCTTATTGTTTTTGCGCTGATCATTATCGTTGCAAATATTAAAATTGTTCCGCAGTCAAAGGCGTATGTTATTGAGCGATTAGGTGCATATAGTGAAACATGGGAAACAGGTATTCATGTAAAAATTCCTTTCCTCGAAAAAATTTCAAAGATTGTTTCGCTTAAAGAGCAGGTCGTTGACTTTGCTCCCCAGCCCGTTATCACAAAGGATAATGTTACGATGCAGGTAGATACAGTCATTTTCTTCCAGATTACTGACCCCAAGCTTTATGCCTACGGCGTTGAGCGCCCGCTTGCGGCTATTGAGAACCTCTCCGCCACAACCCTTCGTAACATAATCGGCGATATGGAGCTTGACACCACCCTCACCTCGCGCGACACTATCAACGCAAAAATCAGAGTAATTCTTGACGAGGCAACCGACCCGTGGGGCATCAAGATTATCCGCGTTGAATTAAAGAACATACTGCCTCCCAAAGAAATTCAGGACGCAATGGAGAAGCAGATGAAAGCAGAGCGCCAGCGCCGCGAAGCAATTCTCACCGCTGAGGGCGAAAAAGCAAGCCGCGTTCTTAACGCCGAAGGTCAAAAAGAGAGCCAGATTCTTTCCGCCGAGGGCGAAAAGTTATCTGCAATTCTTCGCGCCGAGGCTGTTAAGGAAGCGAAAATCCGCGAAGCAGAGGGCGAGGCTATGGCTATTCTTGAGGTCGAGCAGGCTCGTGCAAAGGCTATTGCTCTTATCAATGAAGCAACCCCCGGCAGCGGATACCTGACGATAAAGAGTCTTGAGGCATTCGTAAAAGCCGCTGACGGCAAAGCGACAAAAATTATTGTGCCAAGTGAGCTGCAAAGCCTTGCGGGGCTTGCAACAAGCGCGAAGGAATTTTTCACCGAGGTTAAATAAATCGTACTATAGCCGGCGGATTTCCCGCCGGCTATTTTTATATTCAAACAGCAAATTTGTCGAAATCTAAGAAAAACATTAAAATAAAATTGAAATATCGTTGAAATATTGCGTAATAAGTGATAGTATATTTTTATATTGAGTTAGGAGGAGTATTATGAGCAAATCTCAGATTAACGACCCCAAGGTTCAAGAGCTGATTACTTCTTACGCTGATTGGTTTCTTGATAAGAAGAAGCTCGAAGAAGGCAAAATGACACAGAACCTTTATCCCTATAACAGCATTTTTTCGCCCATAACCATCAATCATCTGACTGTTAAGAACAGACTTGTTATGGCTCCCATGGGCAATATTTCAATGTGCGACGAAACAGGCCGTCCAAATGAAAAAATGATTGCCTATTTTACCGAGCGCGCTAAGGGCGGCGTTGGTCTTATCACCACGGGTCTCATACCCGTAGCTCACGGCATTGACAACTCGCTCACTGAGCTTGGCGAGCTTTCATACTTCCCGCGCATTGACCGCAGCAGAACCGTTTTTGCCGGTTGGCGCGACCTTGCGGCGAACTGCCACTCCTACGGCTCGCGTATCTTTTTGCAGGCAACGGCGGGACTTGGCAGGGTCGGCAATCCGCAGTGTCTGACCACGCAGTTCAAACTGCCCGTTTCGGCATCATGGAATAAAAACTGGTATATGCCCGAGGTGCCTTGCATGCGCCTTTCAAACCATAAGTGCAAAAAAATAATTGCCAACATCGGTCAAGCGGCGGCAGACGCCAAGGCCATGAATCTTGACGGCATTTATTTGCATGGTCATGAAGGATATCTGATTGAGCAACTTGCAAACCCCGCGTTTAACCGCCGCAAGATGGGCAAGTATGCCGATTGGCAGGCATTCGGCATTGATATGATTAAAAAAATCCGCGAGCGCGTTGGCGACCGCTATCCGATTATGTTCAGAATCGACCTTTCCCTTGCTCTCAACGAAACATACGGCGAAAAAATGGACTGCGGCGCGCTTAAAAAGTACAAAAATGGACGCACGATGGCAATGACGCTCGAATACATGAAAAACCTTGTTAAAGCCGGCGTTGATATGTTTGACGTCGACCTTGGCTGCTATGATAACTGGTGGCTCCCCCATCCCCCCGGATCAATGCCGCCCGGTTGCTTCCTTGATGTAGCCAAATTAACCAAGGATTATTTCGCGCAAAACAATATTCTTTCCAACGCCGGTGTTCCCGTGCCCGTGGTCGCGGTTGGTAAGCTCGGCTATCCCGACCTTGCTGAGAAGGCCCTGCGTGACGGTAAGTGCGACATGATTATGCTTGGAAGACCTCTGCTTGCAGACCCGCAGTGGCCCAATAAGGCGCGCACGGGCAGGGTTAACGAAATCCGTCCCTGCATCGGCTGCCAGGAAGCTTGCCTGAACGAATTCGTCGAGGGCGGCCATCCGCAGTGCGCGGTTAACCCGAGAACCGCCTTTGAGGAGATTTATCCTGAAACTCCAACGCCTTCTGAGAAGCCCTGTAAAATTGCTGTTATCGGTGCGGGCCCTGCCGGCATTATGTGCGCTGTTACGGCGGCAAGACGCGGCCACGAGGTTGACCTTTACGAAGCCGCTGACAAAATAGGTGGCAGGCTCAACAGCGGTGGCGTGCCGGGTATAAAATTCGATATCAAGAATTACATTGAGTACCTTAAAGGCGTTGTCGAAAGAGCAGAAAGAGATTACAAATTTAAGCTCTTGTTAAACACAAAGGCTACCCCGCAGTCAATCAAAGAAGCGGGATATGACAAGGTTGTCGTCGCGGTGGGTACGGTTGATATTACCTTTAAGCTCCCGGGCTACTCCGAGGCTAACACAAAACAGGCCGTTGAAGTATTGGATAATCCGAGCTTAGTTAAGGATGCGAAGGACATTATCATTATCGGCGGCGGCGTTGTCGGGTGCGAGACGGCGTATTTTCTTAACAAAGAGTACGGCAAAAATGTTACTGTAATTGAAATGACACCTTACTTTATGAACCACACCTGCACATCAAACCGCGGGTATTTGCTTAAATACATGTATGACGCCGGCATCAAGCTGCTTAACTGCACAACGCTGCTCGGGTACGAGAGCGGTGGCGTCAAGGTTTCACGCAACTACTCAAAAACCGTTCCTGACCCGTATCTTACCTGGAGTCCGATTCTGCCCGAGAATGTACTTAACCCGCTTGCCAAGAAGATTAAAGACGAGTGCAAGGAAGAGGTCATTAAGGGCGATATGATTTTGCTCGCCGCGGGCGGCAGGGCAAATGAAAGCCTGTTCCTGGAGTTCCAAGCCGCAATCGGTGAAAAAGAGGTATACAATATCGGCGACAGTTTTAAGGGCGGCAAGGTATTTGAAGCGACCAAATCCGGCTACGCTCTCGGATTATCAATATAAGAAAGGATGAGCAATATGGAATACAAAATGAAGCTCACTCAAGAAGAGCAGGATATTCTTGGCGGTTCGCTCGGCGAAACAATGGCTAAGGTTATTAAAACCCTTATCCTTTACGGTGACGCGTTCGGCGCCCAAAGATTTGTTCCCGTGACCGGCAAAGGTCATCTTGTTACCAGCTTTGGCATATCGGTTCTTAAACCCGTTTTTTCAATCACGCAGGAGCTTATTGACGCGGGGCTCAAGGTTGATGAGGGCTTCACGGTTGACCCGAGACCTATTGACTACGACAATGTCAAATGCTCATTTTTGCAGAAGTTTGTTTTTAACAAGGTTCTTTACGGCATGCAGGAATCGTATGAGGCTCAGCTGACAAAGCTCGGCTTAAAGAGTGCAAAATCCTTCACCTGCGCGTGCTACCTTGACGAGGTCGGCAACACCCCTAAGAAGGGCGATGTTCTTTCATGGGCGGAATCCTCTGCGGTTGTTTACGCTAACTCCGTTCTCGGCGCCCGCTGTAACAGAAACTCGGGCATTATTGAGCTTTTCGGCTCGATCTTAGGCAAAGTTCCCGAGTTTGATTTGCTCACCGATGAAGGCAGAAAAGCAAAATGGATTATCGAAGTTAAAACAAGCAAAATCCCCGAGGCTCAGATTCTCGGCTCCGCTATCGGCATGAAGGTTATGGAAGATGTTCCCTATGTTAAGGGACTTGATAAATTTATCGGCAATCAGCTTAACGACACCGCCAAAGCATACCTAAAGGATTTCGGCGCGGCAACCGCCTCAAACGGCGCTGTCGGGCTGTACCACA
The DNA here is from genome assembly GCA_964448835.1 of uncultured Clostridium sp. GTDB lineage: Bacteria > Bacillota > Clostridia > Oscillospirales > Acutalibacteraceae > CAG-177. The sequence continues at coordinate 10,835 of CAYUXK010000044.1, forward strand.
TTGATAACCTCACACCCGAGGCGGTCGAGCTCGGCGACAAGCTCATTCGAGAGGACGCCAAAACCTATGTCATTGACGACGCGGAGCTCGAAAGAGTTTATAAGAACTACCCCGTTATGTGGGAGGATAAGGCGTCGGCTCCGAAGCTCTGCTTTATCGGCTGCCCTCACCTTACATACAGCCAGCTTTCTGAATGGACACAGCGTTTTGAAAATGAACTCAAGAAGCAAGGCAAGAGCAAGGTTTCAGTCCAGACGGTTATCACCACAGCTCCCGAAGTGCTTGAGCGCTTCAAGAAAGAGAACGCCGCGGATTACGCAAAGCTTATCGGCTTCGGCATCAATATCTCAAGCATATGCCCGCTTATGTATATGAACAATCCGCTCTGCGGCGGCGAGAAGAGCAATGTTATAACCTGCTCAAATAAGCTTCGTACATACACCACGGCGCGCTATCTCACAAATGACGAGATTGCCGCGGTTTCTGTGAAGGGAGGATTTTGATTATGAGTAAAGTATTTAAAGGTCGTCCCGTTGTTGCGGGAACAATTGATAAAGGCGACGCAGTTGTGTCTCACAACGGCGTCAACACCCTTGCAACCTTCCAAAAGACCGCTTTGCTTCATGATATTCCGCTCATTGGCAAGGACGAGGTCATCGGCTCTGATCAGGGCAATCCCGATGTTTTAGGAAAGAATCTTACGGGCAAGGTACTTTGCCTGCCCCAAACCATTGGTTCAACAACGGGCGGCATGGTTCTATACACTGTCTGCGCGCTTAATATGGCGCCCGCTGCGATGCTGTTTTCGCAGCCTATAGACTCCCTCGCGGCGGCAGGAGTAATACTTGCGGATGTCTGGACCGACAACACCATCGTTGCCGTTGACGGCCTTGGCGACGAATTCCTTCAGTATGTTAAGGACGGAATGAAGATTTCCGTTGCGCCCGACGGCACAGTTACCGTCGACTGATTATCAAATAAACATTTAAGCCCTCAACCGTTAATGGCTGAGGGCTTGTTCTTTTAACTTGTTAAATTATGATTTTTGACATAACCTCGCCGACATTTTCCCGAATTACAAGGCTTGCCTGCGAATCTGCCGAGGTGGGGGCTTTATTGATAAGCACAAGATTGCTGCCGCCGAAATATGAAACAAAGCCCGCCGCGGGGTAAACGGTAAGGCTGGTGCCGGCAATAATGAGCGTATCTGCGCGCATAATGCTTTGAATTGCGCCGTTTATCGTTTTTTCGTCAAGCCCCTCTTCATAAAGCACCACATCGGGCTTGATAACCGCGCCGCAGTCGCATCTCGGAGTGCCCTTTGCCCCTGCCATATAAGCCGCGTCATAGAATTTGCCGCAGCTCATGCAGTAATTGCGGTGAACGCTGCCGTGAAGCTCATAAACGCGTTTACTGCCTGCTACCTGATGCAGGCCGTCAATGTTCTGGGTAACCACACTGTCAAGCTTCCCGGCTTTTTCAAGCTCGGCAAGCTTAATATGCGCGGCGTTCGGCTTTTTATCGAGTAAAAGCATTTTATCCTTATAGAAGCGATAGAACTCCGCCGTGTTCTTCATAAAAAAAGTGTGGCTGAGTATCGTTTCGGGCGGGTAATCGTAAACCTGGTTATAGAGCCCGTCCTCACTGCGGAAATCGGGTATTCCGCTCTCGGTTGAAACGCCTGCGCCGCCGAAAAAGACAATGCTTTTACTTTTATCGATTATATTTTGCAGGGTATCCATAATAAACCTCTACTTTGTGTAGGTTGTGAAAACAAACGACAAATCCTTATGCGTCATGGCTTCTGACTCATAAGTAAGTTTCCATTCGGGCTTCAAATCGAGATTCGGGAAGAACTTTTCCGCCTGCTTACTGCCCTCGTTAACCTTGGTAACATACACAGTGTCGCAATACGGCAATAATTGCTCATATATTGACGCACCGCCGCAGACAAAGACATCATCGGTGTCGTATTCGCCGAGTTTGCTTATGAGCTCGTCAATGGTATGGCAGATGATTATACCGTCAGCGTAAAAATCCTTATCTGCGGCAAGAACAACATTAGTCCTGTCTTTGAGCGGTTTTTGGTCAGGCAGTGAAAGGAAGGTCGCGAGCCCCATTACGGTTACATTGCCCGTGGTCTTTTCTTTGAAGAATTTCATATCGGCCGGGATATGGTAAAGCAAATCGTTGCCGAAGCCTATTCCCCAGTTATTATCAACGCATACTATGGCTTTCATTTTATGCACCTTTCCGGCTAGATTGCCACTTCAAATTTTGAATTAAACTCGTGGTATTTGTAGTTCTCGAGCGAAAAGCTGTCTTTGGTGAACGAATAGAAATCCGTTATGCTTTTGTCCATTACAAATTCAGGCGCGTCATATGGCTCGCGCGTGATAAGCTCCTCGATAATCGGCACATGTCGGTCATAGATGTGAGCGTCGGCAATTACATGCACGAATTCGCCCGCCTCAAAGCCGCTCACCTGAGCAAACATATGAAGAAGTGCGGCATACTGGCAGACATTATATGTATTCGCCGCGAGCATATCCTGAGAACGCTGGTTTAAAATCGCGTTGAGCTTGTTACCGGTGACATTGAATGTCATACTGTAGGCGCAGGGGTAAAGCGCCATTTCGCTCAAATCCTGATGAACATAGATATTGGTAATAATGCGGCGGCTCTGCGGATTGTTTTTTAAATCAAACAGCACACGGTCAACCTGGTCAAATTCGCCCTCTTTATAATGATGCTTGACCCCAAGCTGATAGCCGTACGCCTTGCCGATGCTGCCGTTTTCATCTGCCCACGAATCCCATATCCCTGCCTTCAAATCCTTGATATTGTTGGATTTTTTTTGCCATATCCAAAGAATCTCGTCGACCGCGCTTTTGAGGTAGGTGCGCCGCAGAGTGAGCGCGGGGAATTCCTTTTGCAAATCGTAACGGTTAACGATGCAGAATTTCTTAATCGTGTGAGCAGGTGTGCCGTCCTCCCAGCGCGGGCGCACGGGAAGGTCGGTATCCCAGATGCCGTTTTGCAGAATATCCTTGCAATTTTGGATAAAAACCCTATCTGAATAGCTCATAGT
>CAYUXK010000044.1:14025-17686 GCA_964448835.1 uncultured Clostridium sp.
GTAAGCACAACCTTGCCGGGACCCAGATCGCCAAGGCGTTTAAGCAAGCCGTCAACATATTCCTTTGTGTAAGGCGGAGCAACATATTCCTCGCCGAGGATAAACGCTGCCTCGGTAAAATTAGGTACAATTATGTCGGCCTTTTTGCACAGCGATGTCATTTTTTTGGCAAAAGCCATGTCAAAAATGCTGTACATTGAGCCGTTATCTGCCATGGCAGGGTCAACGACCACCACGGTATCGCTGCCGCGCTTGAAGGTATCAATAAAATCGCAAACAATGTCTATCTGCTCAAACGAGCCGAGAAAACCGCTGTAAATTGAGTCAAACTCGATATGGAGACTTTCCCAGTGAGCGGCAATCGCGCGCAAATCGGATGTTAAATCGCGATAGGTAAAGCTGGTAAACCCGCCGGTGTGAGTTGACAAAACGGCCGTCGGCATAACAGTGGTTTCAATTCCCGCGGCCGAAATTATCGGCAAAGCAACGGTCAGCGAGCATTTGCCGAAGCCTGAAATATCATGAATCGCAGCGACTCTTTTTTGCTTGGTCATTATCATCAGGTCCTTCCAAAATTTATACCGTCTATTATAACAAGGTTCACTTTGCTTGTCAATGAATGCAAAGCTCATTTATGGCTTGCGGCATTTAATATTTATTTTAAATCATAAGAGACACCTCGACACAATAATCTATTTTTCTGTTTTTTACTTTACAATATTTGCATTTTATGCTAAAATAATCGTTAAGTGTGGCAATAAAGAGAAAGAGAGATAAATATGTTAAAAGTACCATCGCTTACATTTAGAATTTTTACTCTTATGGCAGTCTTTATTATGGCGTATAACGCAACCTCCGGCGGTCTTTTAGGGTTTTTACAGGCAATCCCCGAAACGTTTAGCATAAGTCAGGAGTCGCCTGAGGAGAGGGCTCGGATAGTTGCGGACCTGCTTTTAAACAACAAGAATGAAACCTTTGAGACCGGCACAAACGAGATAGCAAAGGAGCTTGTTTACGCTGTTTTCATTCAGTTCTCAACCGGCTGCGCCGACCCGAACGCGCTTGCAAACGGGCTTTCAAAGCTGCCGCGTGAGGATATTGTGAGAACCGAAACAAAAACCTATGGCACACCGCTCAGCCGCGAGTTAAACAGCTGGATTGTTGAGAACCTCAAAGAATCAGAAGTATCCGGCAATATCGGGAACTTTATCATTATGAACTGCGAGGGCATAAACGACCTTTATGTTTACCTTGGCGAAACCGAGTATGATAATCTTTATATGTTCTACGGCAGCTATGTTACCGACGAGGGCGAAGTGAGACAAGTTTATACCGGGGCTTACTATGATGCCGAAACAGGCATGATTTACGGCAAGGATAACAACGGCGTTCTCGGCATCGGCTTTGACTTCAACACCCGCGAATACGTTTTGCAGAACCCCGTAAATGCATGGATGCGCTCATTCGGATACAATATTGCCTATGATATACTCGGTAATCAGATATTTATGGATTGCGACACCGTTAGGGTGAAATTCAACAGCGGCGGCAAAGACTGGATGATACAGTTTTGGAAAGGCAATTACACAAGCCTTTCAAACGGCGCTGAAATGGGGATTTACTACCTTAAAGACGGCGATCGCTTCCAATACACCTGCGCTGAAAATGAGGATATGCTGAATATGCGGTTTGCATTAAAGAACGGCGAGCAGGTGCTTTTTGAGCGGGATTGGACAGAACATTGGTGGCTTTCGGGCTATCAGCTCGGCCCCGCGATTGAAAAGGAATACCTCACCCTTGACTGCTCAATACTTTTCGAGGACGAGGCAATGCGCGATGCTTTTGTTGCCTCGGCGGCGGAATTTTCTGATGTTATGACCGTTGAGCAAAGCGGCCTTCAGGTCAACATAATCTGGCAATAAATTTTGGAGGGTAATTTTATGTCAAATTTTTCAAAGCGTTTCCTGAGCCTTCTTCTCGCTTTTACTTTACTGATAGCTTCGGGCGGCGCGATAGCCGCAAATGCGGTTCAGCCCTCCTCAACGGGGAACTTCGGAGTTACCGCGCTTGCAGGCGTACTTAACGGTCTGCTTGGCTCAATCAACGCAATCATTCCTGATAATGTAAAATTTACCCCCATATCCGAACGGGTTAATGAGCATTTTTACGCCGGCACAGCATCTTTCTTAAATGCTCCTGCGGCAAACGCAAAATGGAGACTGGGCTATTCGCAGGTGAGCCTTGTGCCTGAGGATTGGCAAACTAAGGATTACTATCTGGGCGGGTATATCATGGCTGAAAACGGCTTCTCAAACAATGTTGAAGAGGTTGTTGACGATATGCGCGCAAGGGTTATTGCCATTGATGACGGCAGCGGCAGAGGAATAAGCATTTTTGCCACCGTTGACTGCATAGGCATGACCAATGCGGATATAAAAAATATTCGCAAAGACCTTGAGGATTTAAACACAGGCGCAAATATCAACGCAATAACCGTTTCCTCCACCCATTGCCACAGCTGCATTGACACCGAGGGACTTTGGACTAATTTAATCCCGAAGGCATTAAAAAATCTCTTTAAATCGTATCTTATGCGTGACAGCCTTGAAACAGGCGTCGATTCCGAATACATGGCTTTCCTGAGCAATGCAACAGCAAACGCGATGAAGAACGCGATTGACAGCATGACAGAAGGCACCCTGACCTATGCGAAGAAAGACATTGGTGACGGTTATTTCTCAAATAAGAACCGCTCCTCCGCGTCGGCACTGATGACGGATATGACGAGAATCGTTTTCACCCCTGACAACAGCTTAATCAAGCCCACTATGATTGTTAACGTTGCTGCGCATCCCGATGTCGCTGGGCTTCCCACAAGCGACGGGCAGAGCACGGGCAGACAGCTTTCGGGCGACTATGTCTACTACATGGGCGAAACCATCGAGGGCGGCGGATATAACTTTATGTTCTTCAACGGCGCGATTGCCGGCATCTACATGGGCAGAGGCCCCTCAAATGACGGTGTAAGCATGGATCAGCGCTACGAGCAATCCGAGCGCTACGGCAACGAGCTTGGCAGAATCGCCCTTTCGCTGACCAAAACCTATGATGAAATCTCTAATGACACTTATATCACAAATTGGGATGAAATCAACGCCGACAAAGCCGAGAGCGGCGACAGTTACACACTTTGGTTTGAAGACTGGACACCTGTAACTCAAACAACACTTAACCCGCTGATGAACATCGTTTTCCGCGAGGTTAAGGTTGAAATTACGAATCCGCTTATGAAGCTTGCCGGTAAACTCAACCTTGCAAACTACAACGTTTTTATAGAAGACGGTAAGTATTTTGTTTTTGTTGAAATCGGCTATATGGAAATTGACAATCTTCGCATAGTCCTTATGCCGGGCGAGGTTTGCCAGGACCTTGTAGACGGCGGCTCGTCACTTACGGCAGACGGCTCATACTCGGGAACAGCGTTCCCGTGCAAAACGATTGATGAGCTTTTTGGCGCGGATACCGTTTGCTTCGGCCTTGCCAATGACGCTATCGGCTATGTGATACCCGATAACGACTATTCAATGGCAATAATTGACGACCATTACCAGGAGCTTATCTCCCTGGGTAAGGGTACGGCGAGCGCAATAATGAACGGCTA
>CAYUXK010000045.1:0-16447 GCA_964448835.1 uncultured Clostridium sp.
GCTGAACATAACCGTCCGATACATACTTGGTTACGCCGTCTGCCTCATACTCCATGATATCACTGCCTATGTAAACATAGGTGTCATACTGAGCATTAAGTTCTGCGAGTGTTTTTACCTCAGATGTGCCTGCCGTTGCCGAAGCTACGGTGCCGCCAAGGCCACCCAAGCAAGAAAGAGAGCCTGCTAAAATAGCAATTGCAACAATGCAACTAAGCGCCCGCTTAAAACTTGACATTAGCTTAATTCCTCCTTATATTATTATTTTAACACAGTTGCCTGCGAAAATAACAAATTAGTGCTTATTTGCCAGACTATAGCTGTTTGTCTTATACCCCGGGGAACGGGGAACCATCCCCCGGGGTATAGATTTGTTTAAATCCTATGCCAAGAAATTAATACCATGCTAAATTGCCGAGATCCTGGTTAACGTATCCTGATCCAACTGCTACAAATTTCATAAAACCATAGTCGCTAAGGTCAGCCTCACCGTCGTTGTTCAAATCACCGCCGCAGGCTAAAACGTTGAGTGAGGGATCACTCCATACCCAGTCATAAATACCGATTGCCGCAAGGTTCGTTATGCCAAGGTCATCAAGTCCACAGGAGCAGTCACCGGTAACGTCACCGTTTACAACAAGGTAATAGCTCTGTATTAATTCGCTATTTGTATTGTAAACATTAACTAATGTGCCTGTGCCGTAACCGTTGGCTGTCGGAATAACTTCGAGCGTTGCGTTCTGAACAGTTTCAAAAATATTTTGGGTAATCATATCCTCAGTAATATCCATACCAAGCCCGGTAATGAAGTAGGTTGGTGTCGCGAAGTTCCAGCTGTATTTGTCTGTATAGGTTGAATTAACAACCGGTGTATATGAGGCGATCCAAGAAGGATCCCAGAACACGCCGGGGTCAGACGTCACAATAGTGATAACGGGGTCTAACGCTTGAGCTGCCTCAAGACCTGCGATTGCAGCCGTAATTGCGGAAATAGCTCTTTGGATGTTGCCCGCATTATTAACGGTGTCTGCAAGCTCTGCATTGACAAGGTCAACCGCGTTATCCCTTGCTGTAAGAAGTGCGTTTGCGCTTGCCTCAGTGTAGTCCTGAAGGAATGTGCCGGTGATATAGCTGTTAGCGTTTGCAATCGCGGCGTTAAGAGCAGTCTTGTCAATACCGTCAACCAGCTTCTTCCATGACTCAACAAGGTTGCTGATGGCAGCGTTTACTCTTGAAGGTCTGAGAAGAGGATGGCCGTTAATATCGGTTGCCGAGGTGCTGATTGCAAGTGTCGCCTGCGCAAAATCAACCGCCGTCACATAGTCTTCCCAACGGGATTCGAGATAGTTAGATGTTCCAAGCTGGTTGCCGCTTGTTCCTACAAGTCCTGCGGGATGGCTCGGATTGCCGCCGTAGGTACCGTTTGTGTAGTTATACAAATTAAATGCAGCCTGAAGCTTGCTTACATTTGCTGTGAGATAAATCAGGCGGTCACCAGTGAGCTCGACCATATGCTCGGCATAAGCGGCATCAACGGCACTCAGAATAGCCTTATCTTCAACTCTTCTTGCATAGTTTTCAAGATCTTTATTATACTGAGTTAATGCGTTGTTATACTCCTCTAATTCGGAGGCTGTCGCGTCCTCGCCGGGATTAATGGGAGCCAGAGGCTTAAGAATCATTTGCTGATCAATAATGCCCTGCGCGGTGTTTCTTTCAGACTTATATCTGGAGTAGGTGTGAGGAACGAAGTCGCGCATACCAAAGAAGCTGTAGCCTGTCTCGTAATACTCAAGGTCAGTTCTGCCGGTCTCGGCATCAACGATAACCTTCGAATAATCAGAGCCGGTAAGTGTTACGGAGTAGTTGTAGGGGCTGTAGGAGGCAACCGCGCTCTTCAGCGAGGAAACGCCTGCTGAAAGCTCGTAAGGCTCCAGAGCCTCAATCGCTGCGTCAAGCTCTTCTGCATACTTGTGGTAAAGGTTCGTATAAGTACCAACATTCGTTGTGATGAATGTTTCGAAGTTTGAACCGTTCTTATCTGAAAGAACAAGGTTTGCAACGTTACGAAGAGCAGTCTGATAAGTTGTGAACAGGGCAGCCGCTGCGCCGCTGTCTGCTTCCATATCATAGTCGCTCTGCTGGCGGTTCTTGCTGACAGCGTTGTTATAAATGCCGTCAAGGTTGAAGTCGTCAAACAGGTGGACTCTGGTAGCAACAGCCTTCGCCGTACCGCCGATGATGAAGTTGGATGTTACAGTGTAAAGACCGTTGGGAATTTGACCGGGCTCGGAGGTGTAGGTCCCGGTAAACTCACTTTCAAAATCTTCAATGGGATTCTCTGGGTCATTCTGGGTATAAACCGGCTCTACTCTTTTATAGAAGTCTGTGTCATATGCAGCAACCTTCATGGGAGTCGGGAAATATCTACCGCCGGCACTCGTCGGATTAACCGGAGTAACCGTAGCTGCAGTGATGAAAGGTGTTGAGCCGCTGACTGTAACGCTTGAGAGGCTAAACGAGGATGCGCTGGGTGTTTTAATTTCAACCGAGTAGCCTTCAAGGCCTGTAAGCCTGTCGCCTCTGCCAAGATACACATCTGTATAATATTTGATTTCGTTGTCGCCGGATGTTGTTCCATATTTTACAACATCGTCGCCGCCGTCAGCGTTGGAGATGTAAGTGAACGCTGAGGAGTTAAGCGCCTGTGAGGTGAGAGCTGTTCCGTCTTCGCCAAGTACGTTGTATTTAATTTGAAGCTCAACAATGTTGCCCTGATTGGCGCTCAGCGAGCCGCCGAGTGATACCTCAACATTCTGGCCGCCGGCGATTGTTGTCGCACTGCTGATGCCCGATACAACGATACCGTGGTTTGTAACCGCCGCGCCTGTTGCCGCGTTGTTAACCTTAACAGCAACGGTGTCAATATCATAGACATAGAGTTGGTCTTTAATGCGGGTGCCTGTTGAGTTCATATAGGAGGTGTTAAGACCGCTCGAGCCGTTGTAAACCGCGAATTTCAAACCGCCGGCAGGAACCGTATTTGCGTTAACATGCTCGGGGAGGTAAACTTCAATTTCTTCGAATTCCTGGTTAGAGCTCAAACCGAGCGCGCTGCAGACGATGGGAAGAAGAACGAAGAGGAGGTCCTCTCTTCTCGTGTAGAGGCTATTAATAAGATTTGTTACTATTGTAGCCAGAACATTGTTCCTGAGCACTGCATCAAAGTTTGCATACGAGCCGAGCAGGCCGGGGAAGAGAAGGTTATTAATAATATTGGTTACAAGGGTTATAGCGAGACTCTTAACGTTTTGAGTGCCTAAAGCGCCGGCAGTATTCTTCTGGAAGATAGCGTCAAGAGGCGTGGGGTTAAGCTCAGTAACTGCGGCAACAATGTTGTCGAAAAGCAAGCTCTTAACAACATATGTCTGGCTGGATATGCTTGTGTTAATCCAAGCTGTTGCGCCCTTAATAGGAACGATGTTGTTGATGAGTGTGTCAAGATCGGTCCATACATTATCTATAGTGAGACCTGTTGTGCTGCCGGTCGCGTTTTGGCAAGAGAGGTCAAACGCAAGAGCGGGAGCATAATTCTTAAACGCCCAGCAAACTATCTGAAGAACAAGACCTTTATAGTCATTTGCGTACTGAAGAAGGCCATTGCTGGTTAAGGGGTTAGTGCCGACTGTGGGAACCATATCAATGCTCTGGTTAAGGTTATAAACCGCAACGTCAAGGAGGATATTAAGGCAAGCATCAACAAGATTCTTGTTGAAATCCGCATCGCTCAATGTGCCCTTGACAGGTCTTGTGTAAGAGTACTGAGGAATATCCTGATAAGCCATCTGCTCGCAGATTGAATATGCAACTTCTGCGATTGTGTCATTATTGGCATCATTGGGTATAAACAGCCAATCAATGGAGCCATTAACGATTGCTCTGAGAACATAAGCAACAACCTGCTGATCGTTCATGTTGTCAATTTCAGCATCAGTTGCGGGTGTAATATAGTCAGAGAAGAAAGCTCCTTCTACTTCTTTAAGGACATACTTTGCAACACTGACAATATTCGTGAAGAGATACTGGTTGCCGTCGTTTGCAATTCCGTTACCGTCCGTGGTGCTGTAAGTCCAGGTCCATGATGTGCCTTCCTCAGCCATAAGTATGCACTCAAGGAATTCACCGAGTATATCATTGATGCTGCCTACAAACGTTCCTCCTGAGGGAACAGTCGCCAGGGGAACATACATATTTTCGAGATCGAAAATAGCCGCGAAAGGCTCAAGCTCAGACAATACATAAGGCTCGCCGTTGTAGTTTTCAACATACTGCGTACTTGTGGGATCGGATTTTGCCGCGATATAAGTGATACCGCAGGCCTCGCGCAGCCAGGGCTTGGTGACGGTATTGAGCTCAGGTACAGCAATCTTATTGTATGCTACACGCATAAGGGTCTCAATAAAATCATATCCAACAGAGGCAGAGTTAAGGTCTATTGTTGTGTAAATCGGATCGGGAGCAGTTGCGCCGTTATTAACGACAGCCGTGCCGCCGAGTGCATATGTAACCCAATTATCTCTGTGGAACCAGCCGTAATAGTCTTTGGTTGCAACGTCCATTGTTTCGTTGCCGGTGCCGAAATCATAGTCATCAAAATCTCTCTTGTCATAAACGAGGTTGCCCTCATCGTCGATAACCTGGACGCCGTTCTCGTCGAGAACTGCAACGCCTTTGCCGTCATTTGCGGTGAAGTAATCGTCAAGTTTAACCCAATCGCCAAGTACAAAATAGTTAAGAAGATCTTGGACAAGAAGATCGAAACCAACCGTAGAAGTTCCTGTGCCGTCAGCATTATACTTGGTGGGGATGGCTGATCCGCCATCTTCGAAGTAATCATACTTATTACCTTCTGTATCCTCGGGAGCAATCAAGCTGTAAAGGAAACCGCTTGCCAGCTCTCTGACGTTGAAGATGTAATCGGAAACAACGCTCTGCAGAACGCCAAGGCTGATTGTGCCGTTAACATACTTGCTGAAAATGGTGGTTGTGTTGTCGCTGAGGAACTTAAGCAGTGAATAGAGGATGTCGATGTCTTCGGTATTACCGGTAGTGACTCCGCCGACTGTCTTAAGTCTTGCTCGGGGATCGCCGTCAGCTACGTTGCCAACCCTGAGGGCAGATGCATTGAGGTACTGAACATCGCCGAGCAAACCGGTAAGGGTACCGATTGTTTCAAGCGCCGTTGCCACGCAGGCAAGAGCCGCGTCAACCGATGTCAGGTCCAGGGTAAGAACATACACGTCAAGCTTGATTTGCTCTTTGGCGAGCATGCGGTCAACCTCGTCAATCGCCATAGAAGCGTACTGGTTGACTGAGAACACGGGATTGTCAACATCATCATAGGTGATGTTGTTGTCGCCCGCTGCAATGTTCTTGTATGGCGTATAAGCGCTACCCAAGACAGAGACAGTTCCCAACAGCATTGTGAGGGCGAGAAGGATGCTCAAGATTCTTTTTGCTTTTTTCAATTTGTTACACCTCCAAAAAATTTACAAAATTAATAACCTCATTGATTTAAAAAACTTGCCGGATAGAGAAGACCCAGCGATTGTAAATGTGTTTCCCTCCTTCTTAGTTTTGCCCGCGCCGGACACGCCTACCCGGCGCAGAGCGGCAGCCAAAAATCAAATTAATCTATGTACACGGTGGCGCATAAGAGGGAGGTAATTAAATAATAGGCGCACTCCACCCAATGAACCACCATCAGTTCATAATAACTATATCTAAAAAGAGCGGCGTTGTCAATCTTTTTTGCAAATATGGTCGGCGGTTTGTTAATGTTTGCTATATATTATATTCAAAGTTTATTCATTTTGACCGTTTTGTAATAAACTGCTTTTGTAATCGCCAACAACATTTTCGGCTCAAACAAGTGTAAAGGTTCATCGCATTACAACTCGATTTTTTTGTTAGTTTTTGCGGCGTTTTTCTGACGGTTCATTTTGTTGATCTGACATTATTACCACAAATTTTTCAATTTATTTTTCTCAAAAATTCGTTATTTTGATTGGCGTAAAAGTCTTTTACTTTACAGCTAAATGCTTTCGCCGTAAACCGCCGTGTGATTTTGGCCGTCCGCGCTTATAAAATCCGCGCTCTGACCGTCACAAACCAATCCTGTTTTTTCTGAATTGACGATTTTAATTTCTAATTTGGCGTTATCTGCTTCGATGGCAATGTCCGCGCCTTTACACCAGGGTGGTAAATTGGGCGAAAGAGTAATTTTGCCGTCCGTTTGTGAAACTCCCATTATTCCCTCAACAACCGCCCTGTAGTACCATGCGGCAGAGCCGGTATAGTGAGTCCACCCTGCCCTGCCCTCTATTCCGGGAGCAAATGAAACATCGCCTGCCAAAACATATGGCTCGGCTCGGTACATATCCGATTTTTTCTCATCCGACCAGCGGTTGAGCGGGTTAAGCGCAGTCAGAATATCGTAGCCCTCGCGCCTTCTGCCGCTTTCAAGCAGCGCCATGGCAAGCCATACCGCCGCGTGCGTATACTGGCCGCCGTTTTCGCGTATTCCCTGCGGGTATGCGGCAATATACCCTGCTCTGCTTAAATTTTCATCGCAGAATGGCGGTGAGAGCAGCCGCACAACGTCGCTTTCATGGCAAACCAGACCGTCGCAGGCGGTTTTGAGCGCGAGCAAGCATCTTTCCGTATTCGGCAGGTGCGCGAAAACTGCGAAAGCCTGCGGTAAAATATCAAGCGCACAGCCCGCGCCGTCGCTTCCCATTGCGGAGCCGTCATCATAAAATGCCCGGATATATCTGTCTTCGTTAAAGCCTCTGCTTTCGACTGCGTCAATCAGGCGTTTCCTTTGGCGGTGGTACTCCTCTGCTTTTTCATCCTTGCCCGCTCGTATGCACAGCTTCTCCATTCTCTCCAAGACAATAATCATGAATTGGGCAAGCCACACGCTTTCACCCTTGCCCTGCGCGCCAACGCGGCTGAATCCGTCGTTCCAATCGCATGATCCGATTAGCGGCAGGCCGTTATCTCCAATTCGTCTGAGAGACAAATCAACCGCATGCAGGCAGTGCTCGAGCAGACTTTCTCTGTACTTTGTTCGATGTGGAGAGAAATATCGCTCGCTTTCAAATTCAGATAATTCATCCCCATAAATATACGGCAATTCAACACTCAAAATACCGTAATCTCCTGTCTTTTTTACATACTCACTGCATACATACGGCAGCCATAGCAAATCATCGCTGCAGCGGGTCCGGACTCCGCGAATTTTAACCTCGCCATTGGTAATGTTGTGCCACCAATGCAAAACATCGCCCTGCTCAAACTGAACTGCCGCGCACCTAAGGATATGCGTGCGTGTTATGAGAGGCTCCGTAAGGATAAACGCGAGGCTGTCCTGAAGCTGGTCGCGAAAACCCCACGCTCCGCTGCATTGATAGAAGCCCGCGCGGGCATAAAAGCGTGAATACTTGATTTGCGAGTACAAAAAAGCGTTAAAAAATGTGTTCAGCTCCCTGTCGGGAGTGTCAATTTGTACGGGCGCGGTAACACCGGCTTCAAACGATGAAACCGAAGGCATAAGAAGCGCCGCGCGCTCGTTTCGCGCCCACGATAAATCAAAGACAATTCTCTGCCTGCCGCCCACGGCAAGGCGTATTTTTTTGCCCACGGCAACACAGGCGTCGCTGCTCGGCAGCTGGGAATTGCCATGCCACTCACCGCACAAAAAGCTGCCGCGCTCAAAGCAAACAAAATCCGCCGCGGGAGTGCTCGCGAGCGAGGCATAGCCGTGAGACGCTCCGCCCGGATAAAACAGCGCCCCCGCGTTCGTCCGCCTGCCACAGATAAAGCCTGCCGCAGGAACTCCGCCGCTCTCGGGCTCCAGATAATACGCGAGCTCAAAAACTCGTTCATTGTCCGCCGTGTTGCAAAAATCCACGCTCACCTGCTTTGTCATTCCGCGCGAAGCCACTCTCAAGCTCACCACATATTCCATTCCGGCGCACACCCCGCTCCAGCTCGCGCTGTCGGGTGTAAAAACGGCTGATGCGCCCGGCAAAAGGTCAAATATCTCACCGTTGATCTTCACCAAAAGCATCTCTCCGCGGTTATCGGCACGGGTATCATTGTGCCACGGAGTCAGTCGGTTTTCGCGCGAATTTATTGCCCATGTAAAGCCTAAAGCCTTGTCACTCACCATGGTTCCGAAGTTTTTATTGCTCAGCACCGCGCACCAAGGCACATAAGGGAACTTGCCTGTTTTATATATTTCAATTTTGCCTTCTGTAAAGTTAAATTGCTTTACATTATTGTCGTTTCTCGGTGCGCTTGCCTCAACCGCTGTTTTCTTGATTTGCGCGAGCCTTCCGATGGGCTTGTGTTGAATCGTATCGCCATCAACAAGCGACGAGTCAAAGACCGCCGCCGCGGCGAGAGCCTCGCGCTCACGGAATGTGTGGTTACTCATATTGGCGATGTGTATTCCGCCCGAAACACCGAGCATTGCCTCGCAGCCCTCGGCGCGAAGCAGCGCTCTCACGGCAGCCGTGAGCGGAGTGGAGTACCCCGTCTCCTCCTTAAAGCAAATCACCAAATCCGTCTTAACTCCGCAGGTTCTCAGCTTCTGATTAATGCGCACATAAGGTGTCGCGGCGACAACCTCCTGCTCGTCGCTGACATTGACGATGATTAGCGGGTTCTCGCCCGATACCCCGAAGCTCCAAAGCTCGTTCATGCTGAAATTGACGAAGCTGTTTTCGGGTGAAGTCTTGCGAAGCGCCCCTCGCGAGGGGTAAAACACGGCCGGTAAAAGCCTCCCCGAAACTGCGTTTTCAAGCATATTTTTATAAAAGGTGTCCGGCGCGAATTTTTCCGGTGAGCGCTTTGCCCTTAGTGTGAGCAACATGTCCACCGCCTGCTGGCGTGTTTCGCCCGCAGTTATCAATAGCGTGAACTCCGCCTTTTCGTGCGCTTTAAGGCTGACCGGCACTGAAAACGCCGCGCAGGCATCGGGGTTACCTCTCTTGCCCTCGAAATCGCCCTTGTTCTTTGTCAATGAAGCGATTCCTTCGCCGCATACGAGCATTTTTTCTCTTGATACCTCAAATTTTACCTCGCAGTTTTGCAGGAATCCGGCGGCGATGCTTATTTCATTCTCATCCTCGCGCACACTTCGGGAAAATACAAGCAGCTTATTCTCCCTGTCGATTTCATCGGTAACAAAAATCCTTGAAAACATGGGATGCGACGCGAAAGCCTTGCTGTCAGAGAGACACGGCTCAAAATATACCACCAGATTGCCCGCAGCGACGCCCTTTGAGCCGCTGTTTTCGACCGTGAGCACCCTTTGCTCGCAGTTCTCGCGCAGCATAATCTGCGTTGTCATTTTGAGCTTGATATTTCCCATCTTTGCGCGGTGAACGGCTTGATTGTCATAAAATTCCGCCTTGAATTTTGCCTTGCTTGAATAGTCAGGCGCGTAGGTAAAGGGTATGCTGCCGCCCTGAGTTGAAAAATAAGCGAAAATGCCCTGGGGCCTGCGCAGAATGTCCTCGCAGCGGCAGGTAACATCTATGCCGTCAAGCATACTTACTCCCGTACCGACATCGGAAATCGCCGTAGTCCACCTGCCGGAGGAATAAACCCTTACCTCGGGCTTCAGCGGTGAGGGGTCGGTAATAACACGGTTTTTGCCCTGCGTTCGCTCTCGTGTTTTGGGCACCTCGCGGTAGCCGATATTCTTAAACACAGCCGCGTCCGCCGGGATGCGCTCGAGCAGAAGGCTCTGAGCGCCCGCCATCGCTCCGTCCGCGATAAACCGGCGCTGGATTGAGTTATCGTTGAGCACATTCACAACGCTCAAAAGGCTCATGCCTATATGATGCGACATGAAGCTGCTAAGCACGCTGCAGCCGCCCTCGGGGCATCTTCCTGAGGTGTAATCGATGGCCTCGTAGAAGCCGTATTTGCCCGTAAAGCCTGATTTTTCAAGCCTTGCGAGATTCTTCAGGGACGCGTTCGGAGCGACGCTCAGGGTTAAAAAGCTTGCGTAAGGCGCTATAACCTTCTCGGAATTCAAATCGCGCTTTAAACCGATTGCCTGGACTCCGTGCGCCTTATACTGATAGTTCAGACTCGAATCGAAAGCGTAAAATCCGCTTTCAGATATGCCCCAAGGCTTTGAGCCGGTTCGCTTTTGCTGACACCACAGGCAAAACCGCAGTGATTCATAGCTTAAGCTCCCCTGCGGAGCAGGAATAAATATGTGCGGCATATAGTATTCAAACATAGTGCCTGTCCAGGATACAAGCCCGGTGTAGCGGCCGAGCCCGACAGGAATTCTGCCAAGCGCGCCCCAGTGCTTTTTACTCACCTCTCGCCTTGCCACGGCGTAATAAGCGGTCATGCGCGCCTCACTCATATAAAGGTCGTAACAGCTTTCAGAGGGCTTACACGTGTCGCAGTCCACGCCGATATAAAACAGCTTTCGACGCTGATTATAAAGAGCTGAGAGGTCTGTTGAATCCATAATTGCAGTGATGCGCTCGATAATGGATTTTAGAGCGGGGCATTCGGCGGTGTATTCGTCTATCCCCTGCCTCAAAGCGGTCAGGCAGCATAAAAAGTTGCCGCTGTCAACAGTTGAAGCGAAGCGGGGCAAAAGCGGTTCGAGGGTTTTTGTGCTGTACCAGTTAAGAAGGTTGCCCTTGTATTTTTCAAGCTTTTCAACGCTTTGCAGGCTCAGGTTAAGGCGCATATACATCTCTGCCGTGGTTATGAAGCCGAGGTCGCGAGCGGCAAGGCAGCACATGAGCATCAGACCGATATTGGTGGGCGAGGTTCTGTGAGCAACGGCGCGAACGGGCGACTGCTGCATATTATCAGGCGGCAAAAAGTTGTTTTCGGCGTTGCAGTGATCCTCAAAAAACTTCCACATCGGGGCGGCGTATGATATGAGCTGCTCTCGTTTTGCCGGGCTGAGCTTGGCTTTCTCCCTCTTTTCCTCACGCCCCGAAAGCATTGTAAACAGCACCTCGGGCAAAACGAGCAAGGCCGCAAGGCGATGAACAGGTGTTCCAAAAATGAGTAGCCATAAAGCGCACAGAATTGTCGGTATGCAGGCCGCAAAACGCCTTGAGGGCGATTTAAGGCTTTCGCTTTGAGCCGCTGTCGTCCACTCAAGCAGGTTTCGCTTTGATATAAGCATACGCCACAGAGCTTTCGTGATGGCCTTGAAGCAGCAGTAAGCGGTTCTGAACATGAGCATAACACCGAGAACCGCGCGCACGAGCGCGAGCATTGCCGAGGGAAGACTCTTTGAATAATACAGCCTTGAAAAGACTCCGAAACCGCCGTGCGTTAAGGAATTGAGCATTCCCAATATGCTCGGTGCGGCGGCGCTCAACAGCCCGATTACAACCACTCCCGCGCCCGCGCGCGCGTCAAAAAATACAGATATTAATATCAAAATGGCGCTGATAACCGGGGTTATGCTTCGGCGCAGGTTATCAAACAGCTTGTAGCGTGAAAGGGCATTAAGCGGATTTTTTGAAAAGATAAACCGCGAATTCTGCCAATCGCCCCTTACCCATCTGTCAAGGCGAGCATAATATGAGCCGGCGTTTTGCGGGAAGCCCTCAATTATCTGCATATCAGACGCGAAACCGGCGCGCAGAAAGCCGCCCTCGACAATATCGTGGCTCAGCACTCTCTCCTTTGGCAGCGCGCCGTTCATAACGGCAGCGTATGCATCAACATCTATGAGTCCCTTGCCCGAGAATATTCCTTCACCAAATAAATCCTGATATAATTCTCCGCACACGTTATCATACGCGGTGATTCCGCCGTCCCCGCCCATGAGCCTTCTGAACGATGTTGAGCCATCGCCCGCAAGCCCCGTGCAGGCGCCGGGCACAATAATCCCGTAGCCCCCGGTCACTTTACCGAGTTTTTTGTCGATAACGGGCATATTTTGCGGATGCAGAGCGATGCCGAGCAGCTCCGAAGCCGTGTCAAAAACAGGCTGCGTGTCGCTGTCCAGCGCAAACAGATATTTGACCCTGCTTAACTCCCCTGTGTCACCGCAAAGCACCTTAAAGCCGCTTTTGTCGCCGCCGATTGCCTTGACAAGCTCAGTTATTGCGCCCATTTTGCGCTCCCTGCCGGTGAACTCATTCTGTGTTTTTGAGTATACTCTCGGGCGTACGGCGAGAATAAATCCGCCGCCGAATTCCTCGTTTAGCCCCTCGATAATGCTTTGAGCGCGGGCAACTATAGCGGTATCCTCGGGCTTGTTCGGCATTGGCGCGCTTTTAAAATCGGCAAGGCAGCACACCTTTATATTGCCGCTCGCGTTGCTTCGGTAAAGCTCAATAAGATGCTCCTTCAGCTTGTCACAGTTCTGCGGCGACGGCAAAAGAGTTGACACGGTAATAAGCGCGTGGGTTGTTTGAACATTCTCGCTTTCGGCGGTCAAACGAAAAAAGCGCATTGGCGCCGTACCCCTGAGCATTATCATCTCAATGAGCGGTCTCATTGCCTCCCACAGCGGAAACCACAACAGCAGCGCCCAAAGCCTATACGGTGTTAAGACCGCCGCGGCGGCGCAGAGAGCCAGCGGAATAACCGCGCTCAGAACGATATAAGCCGTGCCGCGAGCCTTGCGGGTATTTTCGTCCACAATGTAGTGCCCGATATGCCTTTCGCGCGGGGATTTGCCCTCGTTTGCCTTCTCGGCCGCGTGCTGTGCGATTGATACCTCCGAAACACCTGTTTTAATCGACTTTTTTACAATCGCCGCGCGGTACTGCGCCCTGCTGTTGGCATCCATTTCACCGTATATTCCCGCGGGGTCGGTTAAAAGAATCTTTTCAACCTCGCTGCTTTCCTCGGTTATCAACTCAAAATCGGTTTCGTGAAGTCGCTTAATTGACTTAACCACATTGCCCATGAGCTTTTCGTTGCCGCCCTTTTGCTTGCAGGATGCGGCGGCGTAGTCAAGAAGGGCACAGCGAAGCGCGGTCCCCAGCAGATTTGCCTCGGCACCGCTCAGTCCGTTTTTTTTGAAATAATCGGTAAGCTCCACCGTAGACGGCAAAACTCCGTCGGCGCAAAGATATATGCAGGTGTTGAACAGGCTCGGAAGTAATTCCGAGCCTGTCTTTGTGCGTACCTGTATTGCGCAATCTTTTATTGCGGCCCTTGCCTCACGCTCGAGAATATAGTAGTTATCGTTAAGCCACTCGCCCGCCCCGCGCCTGGCGGGGGTTCGGGTAACCTTATTTTTCAGGATTTTCAGCACTGTTTTCATTCTTTTCAGAAGTGCCCTGTTTTTCATTTGCCAAGCTCCTCTCAACCGCTTGTTATAAGCACCGCGTGCGCTATTCCGGGGATTGATTCACTTTGCAGAGGGGAAATGCTTGAAAAAAGCGCGCCCGTGCCCACAAAAAGCACCCTTTTGAGCCCGCCCGAAGTGACTGAGTTAAGGATATTTGAGCACATCACTGCGGCGCTGCAGCCGCATCCTGAGCCGCCCGCGCAAACATTTTGATTCTTCCTATCGTAAAGCATCATTCCGCAGTCAGAGTGGACAGAGGATATATCGATGTTTTCCTGCTTGATGCAAAGCCTGCGCAGCAGCTCAGAGCCGACCGCTCCGAGGTCGCCCGTCAAAATCATATCGTAATCCGCGGGCGTGGTGCCCGTATCTCGCAAATAGTCAAGAATCGTAATGCAGGCGGCGGGCGCCATAGCTGCGCCCATATTATTCGCGTCTTTAATGCCAAGGTCGCAGATTTTGCCAATCATAGCGCTTTCTATTCTCGCGCCCTTGCCCTCGTTTGTTATCACGGCACAGCCCGCCGCCGTCGCTGTCCATTGTGATGTTTCAGGGCGCTGACCTCCGTATTCGAGCGGCGTTCTAAATTGCTTCTCGGCAGAGCAGTAATGCGACGAGGTTGAGGCGACAGCCACCCTGGTAAGACGGCAGTCAACGGCAATCGCGGCGCAGGCCATTGAGAGCGCCATTGTCGAGCACGCGCCGAAAACGCCCACAAACGGTATTGACAGCGCCCTGATGCCAAAGCTTGCGCCTGTGCACTGGTTAAGCAAATCGCCCGCAAAGATGACCTGCGCCTGCTCAGGCGAAAGCCTCGCCTTTGCCAGAGCTCGCCTGACAGCGTCGCCGTGCATAAGGCTCTCCGCCTTTTCCCAGCTCTCCTCACCTGCCATTGCGTCCTCATAGATATAATCAAATCCGCCGCCGAGAGGCCCTTCGCTCTCCTTCTTGCCGACAACCGCGGCATACCCCGCGATTACAGGCCTTGACGGCAGATTTATGGTATATTTCCCGGTTCTTATCGGCATATTATTACCTCACAATAATATAATAGATGATTCCGTATATCACCGCCGCGGCGCTCCCGTAGGCGAGAACCGGTCCCGCTATGCGAAACATCTGCGCTCCCGTGCCGAGCACCCTGCCCTCGGTCTGAAATTCCATTGCAGGCGAAACAATGGCGTTGGCAAAGCCCGTTATCGGCACAAAGGTGCCCGCTCCGCCGAAATCCGCTATCTTATCAAATACTCCGATTGCCGTCAGCAGCGCTGCGAGCGCGATAAGCGTAACCGATACGAGCATTTTAACATCCTCCTCGCCGAAGCCGAGCTTCTCATAGCACATTTTCAGCCCCTCGCCGATAGCGCAAATCAGTCCCCCGACCAAAAATGCCTTAGCCGCTTTCTTCGCCTTTGGCGTTTTTGGGGAAGCGTCACCCGTCATTTTTTTATATTCTCCGCCTGTTATTGCCATAATCTATCACCTCAAAATCAAAATTATCTTCGAAAAATATTTTAACCGCCTGCGCCGTTTGTATGCGTCGTTGCCGAAATTTTTACAACTCCATCATTGACTTTAAGACGCATTAGTTATAGAATTGATATATAATTTTTTTGGGGTGAATTTAATGTCTGTTAAAAAATTGAAGTATTTCGCGGGCGGCAAATGGCTCGATTCATCGGCCGAAAGGTATATGCCCGTCTATAACCCCAGCACGGGTGAGGTTATTGCCGAAACCCCTTGCTGCACAAAGGATGAGGTCAATAACGCAGTCGCGTGCGCGAAAGAAGCTTATAAAACCTGGTCTAAGGTTCCCGTTTTCAAAAGAGTTCAGGTGCTCTACAAATTCCGCGAGCTGCTTGATACTCATATGGATGAACTGACCGAGCTTGTCGCGACCGAGCACGGCAAGGTTTGGAGCGAGGCAAAGGGCGATATTCTCAAGGTAAAAGAGCCCGTTGAGTTTGCCTGCTGCGCGCCCTCAATGCTTATGGGCGAGAGCCTGAGCGATACCTCCGCCGGGTATGACACGGTGCTTTACAGGGAATCCGTGGGCGTTTTCGCGGGCATCGTTCCGTTTAACTTCCCCGGTATGATTCCGATGGGCTGGATGTCGCCTATCTGCATTGCCGCGGGCAACACAATAGTGCTTAAAGCCGCCTCAATGACCCCGATGACAGCTATGCGCCTCGCCGAGCTTTGGCAGCAGGCAGGTCTGCCTGACGGCGTTATCAATATTGTCACCTGCTCGCGTAACGAGGCGGAAATCCTGCTCGAGCACCCCGATATTAAGGGCATCACCTTTGTCGGCTCAACCTCTGTCGGGCTTCACATCTACTCCACAGCCGCCAAAAACGGCAAAAGAGTTCAGGCGCTTTGCGAGGCGAAGAACCACGGTCTCGTGCTTGAGGACGCGGCGCTTGAGCGCAGCGCTCGCGGCATAATCAATTCCTCCTTCGGCTGCGCGGGTGAGCGCTGCATGGCTCTGCCCGTTATTGTCGCTCAGGAAAGCATAGCGGATGAGCTTGTGAAATACCTTGTCAAGTTTGCCAAAGAGCTTAAGCTCGGACCTGCCTATCATAAAGACTCCACTCTCGGCCCGGTCGTAACCGAGGAGCACAGGCAATCAATTTATAAATGGATTGAAAAAGGAATTGAGGAGGGCGCTCAGCTTATACTTGACGGCAGGAACGCCGTTGTGCCCGGGTACGAAAACGGCTTTTATGTCGGCCCCACCATCTTTGACCATGTTACCGAGGATATGACCGTGGGCACACGCGAAATTTTCGGACCGGTGCTTTGCATTAAGCGTGTCAAGGACTTTGAAGAGGGTCTTGAATTAATGAATAACAATCCCTTCGCCAACGGCTCCGTCATCTTCACCCAGAGCGGTTACTATGCGAGGGAATTCGCCAACAGAACCGACGGCGGCATGGTCGGCGTTAATGTCGGCATCCCCGTGCCCGTGGGCATCTTCCCCTTCACAGGTCACAAGCAGTCCTTCTTTGGCGACCTTCACGCCCTGGGCAAAGACGGCTTCCGCTTCTACACCGAGACTAAGGCTGTTACCACACG
>CAYUXK010000045.1:16547-17655 GCA_964448835.1 uncultured Clostridium sp.
GTAGAGGTCAACATCCGCGTTGCCCATCTGAACAAATCCGCCTGTGTCGGCGGCTATGCAGTAGCCGTAAATATAGTTGCCATCCATTGAAACAATATAAAGCTCTGTGCCGTAGGGGAACTGATTAGGGTCAACCGCAACATAGCCGGGCATAGGCTTTCTGCCCGATGCTGTCGCATGGTCGCCGGTGTATGCTGTTGCTTTGCCCTCAATAACATCTTTATAATCCTTGGGCAGCCCGTTTTTGTCAAGCTTAACATCGTCGGGCACATCAAGCTCGGATATCGGCTCAACGCCTTCTTTGAACTCAATGAGCGTAAGGCGCTTTTTGGTGCCGACCTTTTTAATTTCATCAACCGCTTCAATAAGAGTGTTCTCTTTAATAAGCTCGGTTGAATCACACTCGCCGTCAATATACTTATCTCTGTAAACAAGCTCCAGCGAGCCGTTTGAACCCTCCTGGGT
Source organism: uncultured Clostridium sp. (assembly GCA_964448835.1). GTDB lineage: Bacteria > Bacillota > Clostridia > Oscillospirales > Acutalibacteraceae > CAG-177. Next base: position 17,013 of record CAYUXK010000045.1, read on the forward strand.
AATTTCCGATTCATCCACATACATATCGGCAGACGAAATTACTACCTTTTTGTAATTGATTACATGGGTTTCGGTGCGCTCGGTGTATTCAACTCTCTTGACTGTAACCGTGGCGGGCTCGGTAAGCTCGCTCGTGAGCTTCGGCGCGACTATATCGTCATCATCAATCTCAACGCCGGCCTTCTTGACCGCGTCCTTAACCGTTCCCTGCACGAGGCAAACGGCTGTTTTTTCGCCGTCAGCGACAACATTAACCGTAAACGCGCGCTTAATCTTGATTTGCATTCCGTCCGCGATTTCCTCATCAAGGGACATTGGGATTTCATCATCTGTGCTAAGCATAATGCCTTGCTCGCCGAAGACCTCGCCGAGGGTGCCGTAGCCTACATAATAGGCTATCTCGTCGCTTTTGTCATCCTCGACCTTGATGACCTTGGCGCGTCTGATAGTAATTGTGCCCCCCTCGCCGGGAACATAAGCGGATAAATCAAGCTCATCATTCGCTCCGACAGACATGTTAGCCTGCTCTGCGATTGCGAATGCATCTGAACTATTTGTGCTGATTGTAACGGATTGTTCCTCATCTGCTACCGTTACCGCCACATTGGCCTTCGCTTGAGCAAAGGCGGTGATGGTAATCGAG
>CAYUXK010000046.1:0-17592 GCA_964448835.1 uncultured Clostridium sp.
GCGACTTTGTCGAGAATTTGCGCTGAGCCCACCCTATATAGGTGTAGCTTAAAAAGGAAGTCGGTATTCCCGGTAATGTAATAAGGTCCTTGAAAAACGCAGAGCCGAGAACATCCACATAATAATTCGTAACGCCGGTATCCACCTTAAACACGCTCAGGAAATCGGAGAGTGTCATCAAAAGCATCGGCTTGTTGTTGACAATTGTGCGCCAAATGCCCTTTAAGTCGGGCTTGTCAACAGCCTGCAGAATTCTTTCCTTTGATATCGTGGCGTAGACAAACGCGATAGCTCCCGCCTGAACGGCGCACATGGTGCCCATTATAAAATATGTGTTCTTCATGGTAATGGCAGTATTCCCGGAGTTCGCAACATCGATAAGAATTCCCATAAGAAACTCGGGAATATTTTCCCAAATGCTTGAGATTACCTCCGCCATCGTAAACAATCGCGACTTGTCATTTGGGTTTGGTGAGATGCTCGATATATAGCCCGTTTCCGCGAAATTCCTGAATGTGGTCATAAGCTCGGTTATCATGCTGAGAATATACCAGTAAAATATTTTCCCGACATCAAAAGGATTTTGGTCAAACAAAAACGGTGTAAGCCAGAAAAGCGTCGTCAATATCGTGCCGGGCACGGCGAAAATCATTATGTACGGCCTGAATTTTCCCCATCGTGTCATTGTTTTATCAACAAGTACACCCGCGAAGGTGTCGTCGATAATATCCCAGATGTTTGTGACAACGCTCGCCAGAGCGTTAACGCCAAGGTCGATTTTAACAACATCAAGAAAGAACCTGTTTTTCCACGCGTCGATACTGAAGCCCTTTGAGGCGTCAAACAATACATATGACATCGTCTCGCGAGAGCCGACATATCGGCGGGTTTCTTTGTTTAAGACACTAGCCATTATTTCACTCAAACTTTCAATCGTATTTTCTTAGGGCGTTTTTATAATCAAGGGTAATGCTGTGACAAGCGAAGCTGAAATTCATAATGTCTGACTCTCTGACGGAGTTTATGTAATCGCTTTCAAAGCGCTCAAACCGGGGCGAGACAACCTTGCCGTCAACGGTAAAATCTTCGCCGAATGTCAGCTTATAAGTTATTCCGCCGCTCTTATAAATGAGATGATTCTTACCGTTAAAGATAGCGGGGTTATCCTTTATCCTTTTCTTAAACGCCTCAAAGCTCTCCTGTGATTCGTCTGACAGCTCATAAACCCAGCTCTGATGATTTCCCTTTTGAATAAGGTCAAAGCGTTTGTCGGGGATATTTTCAAGCCCGGCCTCAAACGCACAAGCAGACTTCTCATCAAAATCAAGGTATTCGAGCTTGCCGGAGCCGATTAGCGCCAAATATGCGCCGCTTTTTTTTGCAAACGCGTAGCATCCGTCGATGCAAACCTCGTCAAAAAACGCTTCCGGCAGGAAGGTGTGCGTGTATTGCGGCACCTTGTAAAGCTCAAGAAAACCGCTTATCTTCGGAATATCAAAAATCATCATCTGGATATTCTTCTCCTGAGCTATGTGCGGCGCTCTGCCGAAGCCCGCCCAATAGCCCGGAAGCTTTGATGTGCTTTCCTTATGATTGTCATTGGCGGGGTGATTTGTGAAAACGACTGAATTGCCGCCGAAATTCGCGCAGGACAAAAACTGCTGAGCGCCGTAGCTGCCGGGGTGATACTTCTGCAGGCATGCAAGCATATAATGCTCGGTTCTGTACCTGTAGAGATTTGCCCTCTGAATGGCTATGCCGTTGGGCATCGGGTTTAATGTGGAGCTTACAGCGGTCATCAGCTTTTTACTTTGTATTGCCTTAAGGTTTAATACTCTGAAATAGCTGAGCATGCTGCTCGAAAACATATGGTTATTCTTCAAGAAAGTATAGGTGTTGTAAATCACCTCGGGGTTTGTAAACGCTTCCATGCCGAACTGGCACATTATCTGACTGTCATCCTGACCGACAAGTCCCTTTGCTTTAAGCTCATCGGTGTCAAGCCCCGTTGAGGATTTGATTACGCGCTTCTCTTTATCTCTGCCGATTTCAAGTATCGCGGGCGGCACCTCATAATAGGGCTTGCCGTTTTCATCTCTTGCGCTGACAGCTAAAACAATGTTGATGAGCATATTGCCTGTCGAGGTCAGATAATTGTCGTTTAAACCCCAAATGAAGTCCGTTATGCCCCGTGTCTTGTCGCCGTTGCCGCCTGTAAGGTTGTATGAATATGCTCTGCCCGTCGGCAGTATAAACGAATAATCATAGACTCCGCTCGCGATATCATAAAATAACAGGTCAAGGCACATCCTCAGCCGCGATTTAAGCTCCTCACAGCCCTTTGCGAACTGTATGAAATTAAGCGCGGGGGCGGTGCTGAAGGGGTAGTAGTTTGTTGAGTTGAATTCCGAATAGCCGTAATAAAACCTGTGCTGCGCCCAATGCTCAATTCTCTTTGCCGCGCGGCGCATATGCTCTTTGCCTGTCACGCCGTCGTTAGTGAAAATCTTGTCCTCCCACAGCTGGCCGGCAAGGTATTCCGCCGTGGCATAAAGGAGCTGATGGTTCTCTGACCAGTAGCACGCCGAATCCTCACCCGACTCGGTCATCCAGTATTTCGCGCCCAGGAAGGTCTGCTCGAGCAGCTCCCAGCCGTGCAGCGAAATTGCCTTTATCATATCGCCGTGAGAGTACGCGAGCCTGAGCAGCGACTGCATACGGAAATCAACGCAGTCATACCTGCCGTCAATTACCTTCTTAATGGCTGACAGCCTTTCCTCTATATAATCAGCGGTGATGACTATGCCTTTTTCTTCTGCGTATTCCGGGCGTTCAAGGCAGAGGAGAAGCTCATTTACATCGTACCCCTTTAAATCATCCGGAACATTCTCGGGCATTGATTTAATTGAGAGGTTTTTATATATATCCGCTGCGGCATAGCCTATAGCCGCTGCAGAGGCCGCTATAGCCGCCTTACGCTTAATGCTCATTTATTTTACACCTCTGCTTTTTTTGTTTATATTTTCATGAGTTGGGCCATGTTACCCAATAAGCTTATCTATTGATTGAGCGATAACCCTGTTAGCGCCAAAGAGATTCTTGAAAAAGTTTATCAGCTTCTGGAAGAAGCCTGCTTTGGCGTGAGGTTTTGCGAAGCGGTTATTGCGTTGCCGCCGCTCAGAATCGGGCTGCCGTTTCCATCAACAACCTTATAGATATAATCCAACAACTTAACAATATCATATATTATTTTATTTGTAAATATCTTTCTTAGTTGTAAACTGTAGATTATCTGTAGACGAGAACAAGAATCTTTACAAAAGCCGCAAGCAAGCAAAGAGCATACTAAAAAAGGGAATTCACTTGCCTATTTCCGACACTGTGATATAATCAAAATTAACGGATATTCACGCAATACATTGACCGTTTGAATACTCGGCAAAACGGCAAAATAATAAATATTTGGAAATTGAAAGGATTTGCTTACCTCAATCGTATTATTTGTGAAGTCTAAATGACTTGAAACAAATGATGGAGGTAATCATTATGAAAAAAGCACTTTCAATTATTCTTGCGATTTTATTCGTTCTGTCCATCGGCGCTGTAGGCGTTTTCGCGGCGACCCGCCGCTCAAGCGGAAAATTCGTTGACGCCGATAAAAACGGAATATGTGACAACCGCGGCACATCCTCTGCCCCGGCCGCTTGCCCCAATAACGTAGCGCCGCGGCAAGTAAACTGATTTTTAACATTTCTTTCCCATGAACATATGATACTAATACAAATGTCAATGAAAGGACAGAACAATATGCGTATCAGATCATATGCAATTTCAAATAATGACAAATCAAACGATTTCGGACCATACCCCTTTGTAATAAACATTGAAAACGCGACCATACAGAATGATTATTTCAGGACAGCTTTATGGACAGGAAAGCATATGCAGCTAACCTTGATGAGCATAAACCCTGGAGAAGATATCGGATTAGAGATACATCCAAACGTCGATCAGTTCTTACGAGTAGAGCAAGGTCAAGGAATTGCAATGATGGGTGACAGTAAAGATAATTTGAATTTTCAAAGAAGGGTTTTCAATAATTATGCCATTTTAATACCTGCCGGAACATGGCATAATGTGATAAATACCGGTCGCATGCCGCTTAAATTGTATTCCATCTATGCGCCGCCTCAGCATCCGTTTGGCACAGTGCATGAAACAAAACGAGACGCAAGGGAATAAGCAAGATATATCAAAATTATATTTCCTCCCAAAATACTACAGGAGTAACTTCCTGTAGTGTTTTTCTTTGAATTGGAATATTAAGGCGGTTTGACTGATGTTTAGTTACAATACTTCGCCTCAATTACTCGCAGCAGAACAGCAAAAATTTAAACCCCTATATTTCAAGGGGTTTCTTGTATCAATATATTACAGAATGCGAGTTAGCTTTGAGTTATTCCAATAGCTTGAAATCCGACATACTGCCGACTTCATTCCACAGGGCCTCGGCCTTTTTAACCCATTCCTCATATCCGCCGGGAGCTTCGGGGAATTCATCATAGAGCTTTGTAATCTTGCCGCTTTTTAACGCCGCGCCGACAATGCTCTTAACGGTTGAGGAGCGAACCTTGCCGCTGATTGTTCCGGAGAGAAGGTAAAAGACCATTTTAAGAATATCAAGAGCGTTCAGCGAAACGCCCCCGGCGCCGCCGCCGAGAATCTTCTGGCTGAAAATCACATCATGCTCAAAGAAGTATTCGTTTTCACTCGGGCTATGTCTGACAACTCCGATAAGCATTGCGAGCAGGCTCGCGAACTCCTTGCCCTGAGCGTCAATATACCTCTTGTTTATGCTCCACAGCTTTTCGCGAGTCGGGTATTCCCCTGATTTCAAAACCCCCGTTATTACATCAACAGCGATATCGGCTTGAACCAACGAGGAGGTGCAGCCCTCACCGCAGAAGGGCTTTGTCAGGCACGCGGCATCGCCCATTGTGATGAACCCGTCTGAAACAAAAGAATAGGGCGGGCGGTGATACGGTGTTCTGCCCCGCTCGATTTTCCTGACGGTGAATTCGGGCAGCTTTACATTTTTCGTGAATAATTCGAGCATTCTTTCCGCGTAATCATAACCGAAATTCGAGCCTATTCCGAGAATCGCGCCGTCATCGTCACTCGGAGCGAGCCAAGTTTTATAATACAGCCAGGATTCGCTCCTGAGCCATTTCGGGCGGTTATCGGCGAAGCTGATGTACCTGAGCACAACAAAGAAAACATCATTCGGCGTAAGCTCAAAGGCTTCAATTTTGTATTCGGGGGGAAGGGAACGCCTGACAACGGCGGGAATACCGGAGCAATCGGCAACAAGGCGGCAGCTGACGCTTTCTTCACCGTTTTCGGTTTTGTATGTAACACCGCTGATTTTGCCATCAGTATAAAGCAGCTTTGAAAATGAAGCCTCATAGATGATTTCCGCGCCTGATTTTATGGCTTTGTCGGCCATGCGCAGGATATAAGTATGCTTATGCATTCCGACTACCGGGAATTTCGAGGGCTTCGGATGATTTCCAAAGGCGGAGTAATTGCTGCTTTCCTCAAATTCAAAGCAATAATCCGCATCCCCGGGCTTAGGAATCTCAAGACCGAACTGCTCCATTTCAGACTTACCCATATGGAACACATCATACTCGGGGCTTACGGTTTCACGGCTGCTTTTCTCAATAGCAAGAACCTTAAAGCCTGCTTTTGCCATTTTATCGGCAAAATAGCACCCGGTCGTTGAACCGCCGACAATTACTATGTCATAATCTTTCATATTCCACACACCTTTTCTTATTTTGATACAGAGCTTGCCTTGTTTTGCCGCTGTTAATAATTAGTATTACAAATTAAACAATATGCGTCAAAAATTATAGCAATTTAATTGTTCTCGGCTTTGCAACGCTGTCAAACGAAACAAGTGCTGTTTTGCTCAAAGCGTCATAGGCGCACTCACACGCTTCCCCGTCAATATAAGCCTTATTTATCGGGAACGGCGTACGAAGCCTTATAAACGCCTTGAAATTGCCCGCACCGTGGATATCAGCGGTTATTTCGTGACCGCTTGAGGTGAGCTTATTGACTCTGACGGATGTGCCGATAATCAGCAATGTTTCGTTCTCAATTTGGCTCAAATCATAAAGCATACAGTTCTCGCCGGGGTTAATCTTCTTTTGCTCGATAATTTTAAAATCGGGAGAGAACATATCCGCATAAAGCCCGTTTAATATCAGCGGCTTGTCATTAACGCTCTCGTCCATTACGGCGCTGATGATATAGGGCGCGCGCTTAACCGTGATGCTGTTCTTAAATCCAGGTACAAAGCCCCTCCTGCCTAACGCGCGGCTGAAGAAATCGCGCAGGGTATCCGCGTTTGACTTTGAGTAGCAGAAACGGCAGGGGTTAATCCTCCAAACAGCGGCAACACCTTTCCGGCATTCATATATTTCTTTGTCGCTTTGCAGCGTAATGCCGAGCATATCAAAAAGATGCTCGGCGGGGGAGCTGTATTTGCCGCTCCACCAGCTGTTCATTCTGTTATACGGGTCAAAATCGTCCCCTATGTAGATAAGCGTGCCGCCCTGCTTAACCCATTCCGCGAGGCTGTTATTGATATCGGGGTAATCGGGTTTCATATATTCATAGCTTATCAGCAAAACATCGTAATCATCAAGGTAGCCGGTATACTTTCGTGTGTTGTCAAGCAAAACAGGGCGTATGGGTATGCCGTACTTTAATAGAGGCAACGCCAGCGAGTAGAAGGAGGGGAAGGCGTTTGAAGACACAAATTTGAGCATCAGCTCCTTATCGGGTTTATCCGATTCAAAAATCTCCCTTTTGAACCTGTTGATAATTTCATCGGGGTCGATTATAACAGTTCCGACCTCACTTGTTGGCGATTCGGAGAATTCACTGTCGGGGTAGCCCCTTTGATACAGCTGACTGTCAGCGGTTAGTATGCCGACACGAATTGCGTTATCGTCGCCGCGCTCCATAGTGCCCAATGTGTTAAAGGTGTTATTGAGAATGCTCGCGTATTCGGGCGGAATGCTCTCAGCGTTATCCGCGCCCTTAGGATATTTTTCTTCAAACACGCGGTTTGGCCAAGGGCAAATCTCGTAGCTGTTGATTACGGGGTGCATGAGCGAGGCGGATACCGTGCAAAGATAATTCTTTTTGTAATCCGTCCAGTCAAAAGCCGGGTTATCCTCAATAGGGTCGTGCAGAAACCACATGTGCCTGCCCGTTCCCTTTACAAGCTCCTGCATTACACCGTACTCAAGAAAGGCCGTTTCAAACGTGCGCTCCCTGAATTCACCGTTAAACCAATTTTTCTCTCTTGAGGTGCCGGTCCAAACCTGAGCAATGCAGCCGTCAACACCGGGTATATCCGAAAGCTTGCCCTCCGGGCTTACAATCTTCCACTGCGTGTAGTTGAGAAGGCTGTGGGTGGGCACATAAAACCGCAAATCCCTGCCGTATTTTTTGAGGGCGTAATCCTTCAAAGAGGAGCTTACCCGGTCAATAGTTCTTGAGTAAAGGTAGGCCTTGAGCCTCGCTGATTTATACATCGCGTCGAGGCTTTCGTGAGGGGGAGTCCAGGCCTCACGGTAAAACATTCTGTACTCGCGCTTAAAGCTGTCGGAGTAGCCCGCCCTGTCCCAGAATTCGGGCTCCTCAACATGAATCGCCTCAACGCCCGCGTCAACGATTACCCTGAGCTTTTCGGTTATGTAATCGGCAAAGGACACGGTAGGCACCATATAGGGAGTATCAACACCATGTGAAATTATGTTTCCGTTGCGGTCCGTCTGCGCCTCGTCCCAATGCTTTGAACCGTCATATTTACCCGAGAGATAGTCAATGTATTTGCCCCAGGCAATGCCTGTCATAAAATGAATGACATAGCCCTTTTCCCTGAAAACCTTAATTCTTTCAAGTACATTCTCGTCAAGACGGTATACCATAGCGAAATCACATTGGTTGTCAACACTGTCCGGCGGGAATGAGCCTATTTGATAGCCGGTGCGTTCTTCATTTTTGTTTCTAATATAAGCCATGATTATAATCATCTTCCTTATTGCTTCGATTTGATTATTATAACATAGCTATTCATTGTTATCAATAAGAATCGGGGTTAATGCTTTTTGATAATGAACTATTCAAAATTATAAATATCTTGTAGAATTTCTTAAATTTCCTTTTTTAAGAGCCGCGAAAAAAAGCGCCTTAAAAGCGTGTGAAAAAAGTAAAAAAACGGCCATATAAATGGCCGTAAGATCCAGGCTGATAGGGACGACAAATCGATCTGTAAAGAAGTATTTGCTCAACACCCTCATTTGAAATACCTCCGCTTTTACTCAAGGGCAACACAAGCGGCAAGTCGACTTTAACGCCCTGACCCCGAAAGTGCTAAATGAATCAAGCGGACAATGGATTATTATGATTGTTTAATGTGTTTTCATACACCTATTCTACCATAAATAGTCGATTGAGTCAGCAACTATGCGGGGTTAGCAGTTTTTCAGCAGACATTAATTATTTGCTTTGAAAGCGGCTATGGTTTCCATCAATTTATCAGGGTCATTGTAAAGCTTTAGAACAGTACTGCCGACAAACGCGCCGTCAGCTTTCGCATTTTTTACCATTTCGTAATCTTCCGGCGTGGATACGCCGACACCGCAATAAATTTCACGGTCAATACCCTGTTTACGCAGATGCTCAATACAGTGCGCAAGCGTGGGAAACGCCGGATTGATTTTGTCCGATGTGGTCTTGGCCTGCATATAAACAAATCCGTTTGAGGCTTTAGCGGATTCGACTTCTTCGGGGAACATCGGGAATTGCACATAGCACGATACTCTTAATCCGCTTTCGATAAGGTGATTTTTGATATTATCATTCTCCAAACCGACAAATATTATATCTTTCAAATCATTTGTGTTGCAGAAATCAATAAATTTTTCCACTCCGATTTCCTTAACTGTGCATTCATAGACGACCATCAGTATGCGGATTTTGGGCAGCTTACGCTTGATTTGAACGATATTATCCATATAGCGGTCATAGTCATCACAGGTTTCCAGAGCGGTTGCCATACGTTTTGCTATAAACTCGTTTTCCAAATACGGGTCTCTGGACGGTAGGTCTGTTTCAATAATATCGCAGCCGGCAGCGGCGTAGTATTCTGCAATTTTCGCGCTTTCTTCAATACCGGGATAACCGTTTGATAAATAGCATATTAATTTCATTTCTTTTTCACCTTTAACCGTGATAAACTTTTTTGAATAATGTGACAAATTCTTGAACCGTCGGGATGAGGGGGCTTGTCTTGGTGCAGCCATCAGCCAAGGCCATCTGAGCCATCTCCTCGAGCTTTGCATTATACATGTTTTCGTCTGTTACTATTTTGCTGATGTTTTCAGGAATGTTCAATTTTGCATTAAGCTGTTTGACGGCATGCTTAAAATCTTTCACTCCGACTGCCTGCGCTAATTGGCTGTACCGCTGTGCAGCAGCAGGGCTCGCGCTGTTATGCTCAATGATATACGGTAAAATAACCGCGTTTGCCAAGCCGTGCGAAATACCGAAAAAGCTTCCCAGAGTATGCGCCATGGAGTGGACAATACCGAGGGATACGTTCGTAAAGGCTAAACCGGCAATCATGGATGCATTGAGCATTTTTTCGCGGAATTCGAGATTAGTTCCTTCCTCGAAAGCTTTAGGCAAATATTCAAAGACATCCTTTATTGCCTGCAAAGCTAAGATATCGCTAACATAGTTTGCTCGGCGGGAGGTATACGCCTCAACAGCGTGAGTCATGGCGTCCATTCCGGTCTCAGCGGTAATTCTCGGCGGCATGGAAGCTGTTACTTCCGGATCACAAATTGCGATATCCGGCATCATTTCCATATTGCCAATACCGTGTTTTATCTTATTTTCATCTGTAATCACGATACTGCGGCTGACTTCGCTGGCGGTTCCGCTGGTGGAGGGAATACAAATCATTTTGGCTTTTATATGAAGCTTGGGGAAAGCGTTCGGCGGTAAAATGTCGGAAAGTTCTTTCAGTTCCGGGTGTTCATAATACACCCACATGCCTTTTGCCGCATCCATGGCGGAACCTCCGCCCAAAGCGATAATAAGATCGGGCTGGAACCGGTTCATGACTTCGACTCCCTTGAGTACCGTTTTAAAGCTGGGGTCCGGTTCAACCTCGTCAAAAACATCGGTTTCGATACCTGCTTCTTTGAGATAGCCGATCACCTTATCCAATATCCCTGGTTTTTTAAGCGCATCACCTGAGGTGATTATAATCGCGCGTTTTCCTTTTATTGATTTTAAATATTCCAGACAACCCTGTCCGAACATCAACTCACTGCCTGCAAGTTTCATTGGTCTCATTAACGCCATTTTGTATCTTCACCTTTCAGCTCACAAATTATTTTGCACATACCTGATGTGAGTAATAAAACAGGTAGGCCTATTTTTCAAAAATCTAAGCGTGAAGCGCGTCCACGAGTGCCTTTGTCAGCTCATACGAAATCGGGTTCGTCAAAACGCCGCCTTCTTTGAGACTGCTGCCGACAATCGCACCGTCTGCAATTTTCATTTGCTCTTTAATATTAACGGTATTCACGCCGCTTCCGGCAATGATAGGAACTTTAACAACCTTTTTAACACGCTGAATCATATCTATGGGCGTTTCCTCGCCGATACGCGAGCCGGTTATAATCAAAGCGTCTGCACCGCAGTTCTGAGCGTCTTTCGCGGAATCTTCCAAGGTAACATACGGCAATACCATATGCGTGTGTTTCACCTGAACATCCGCAAATATTTTAACGCTATCTGCACCAAGCTGCTTTCTATAGCTCATTGCATCGTGTGCGCAGGGCTGTATGGTACCGCAGCCGTAATATTCAACGGTATCGACAAAAACAGGAATGCGGACAAAATCGCCGCCGATTGACAGAGCAATGGAAATCGCAGTTTTATAATCGTTCATCGCAGCGTCAATGCCAATTGGCAGCTTGATGCTCCGGCGAACCGCCATACTGACAGCGGCAAGCGCAGTGCTTTGCGCCACATCTAATTCCACAGCAAACGGGTCATCGCCCATATTTTCCACGATAACGGCGTCGACACCTGCCCTTTCAAGAGTGACCGCGTCTTTTACCGCCTGGTCAATAATTTTTTGCATATTACCGTCATAACCGGGGGTTCCGGGAAGCGGCAGGCAATGCACCATACCGATAATGAATTGTTTCTGTAAACCAAAAAATTCCATATTGCTCATGCTTTCTTCTCCTTTATTCTACCAATTTTCATAAATAACCGAGCTGACTGAACATAAAGTCGGTTTATATTAGGCATTGGTATCTAATTTATAGATACCTTCCAAGACAACCTTGCAAAGATCTTCTTCCGCTTTCCTGCGGTCCTCTGCGCGAAGTTCATCTTTCAGGTTTTCCAATACAGTTGTCATTGTCACAATGCAGCCGCGTATGCCCATTAATGAGGCAAGCGTCAGTATGCAGCCGCTTTCCATATCAATTCCGGAAATGTTCAATTTTTTCAGGCGTTCAAAAGTGGCACTGATATCCACCTGACGCTCACGTGACAGCCGGGATTCTTTCATTTGGGAATAGAAACCGTCCATTGTGCAGCTGATGCCGTTGCAGTATTCATGACCGAACTGCGTTACCGTTTGATTCATGCAGTTCACCAGTTCAATATCCGCAACAGCCGGATAGCTGAGAGGAGCATAGGTTTTGCTTGTCCCATCTTCCCTCATTGCAGCCATCGGGATGATAAACTTACCAAGCAATTCATCTTTCAGCGCCATGACAGTTCCCATGCGAATGGCGACTTCCATCCCGTTCGCATACATTTCCTCCATAGCGATGGCGGCAGAAGGCGCGCCGATGCCGGTTGAGGTGACGGTGATTTTTACCCCTTTGTAAAATCCGGTATAGGTGTTGAATTCGCGTGAGAATGCAACATGTTCGGCATTGTCCAGCATCTGGGCAAGTACTTCCACACGCCACGGATCGCCGGAAAATATCACATATTTCGATATCGTCTCATCCGCTTTGACATATAATGATTTCATATTTCTCTATTCACCTTTTTCGATAAACTTCTCATACCTTTTTAATAATTGTTCTTCTGTAGGAGCGTTGGTGCAGCATCCTATCTTCTCCACGATGAAAGAGGATTGGATACTACCCATATTGCAGCATTCAACGGGTGAATAATCATGCAAATAACCATATAAGAAACCGGACATATAGGCATCACCCGATCCGGCTGTATCAACCACATTGTCACATCGAGCAATTCGTATTTCAGTCGCATTAAAACCCGTATCGGCTTTTTGATAGCATATGCTTCCTCGTTTTCCAAGAGTAATTACAATGATTTCGGCTTGACCGGTTTCGAATAGTTCGGTAATCGAAGTCATATCGTAAAGCCTTTCAATGGTTTCCCTCTCGGCATTGTTTGCAAAAATAATCTTGCTGTATTGGAGTAGCTCTTTGAGAAATTCGGGAGGGAATGCATCAAAATCGGATTTCATTCCGAAAACGAGGGGCAGTCCGCTTTGTCGGCATTTTGCAAAAAACTCCTTGTTGTCCGGGTATGAACCCACGGTAACAACGCCGATTTTTGACTGCTCAAAAAAGGATATAGCCATTTCTTTTGCGTATTTGCCGTCCATGGCGCCGGGATAGAAAACCGCCACATGATCGCGTTCCGGATCTTCTATCAAATAGCAATTTGAAGTAGTTTCACCTTCCACAACTTCAATCGCGTCCATACAGACGCCGCCGTCTTTCAGAAAATCGTAAAACCCGTTATTTATATAATCTTCGCCAACCCTAACATATGGCATTGCTTTTACGCCCAACATTGCCAGCTCATAGGCGATATTGATCGAGCATCCGCCATAATAGATTTTTGCATTGTCACTGTTTTCAACGAGGGATGTAAACCCGACTTTCAATGGGGACAAGATTTTAATAATCCGATCCATGCTGACATAACCGCTGGTTAGAACATCGTATTTTTTCATATAGTTCATACGACCTTTCCACGCAAATCCACCCTGATATGGCAGATACGCCATAATGGGATAGGAATGACATAAGGTAATGGGGGAGGAGACAGCAATTCATAAAGGCTTGACTTATCGACTCTCTGATATAGATTAGAGTTATTTTGTACAAAACAGCTCCGGAAGGCATTCAAGCTTAAGCACATGACCGAGATATTTATCAATATCGGTCAAATGTACCTGATTCACTGTTGTATCATTGGTGGCGACACAATCACTGATTACATGTACATCATAATCAAGATTATAAGCATCCGTCACCGTCGCACGAATACAGCAGTTTGTCTTTGTTCCGACGACGATCACGCGGCGGATATCATGCTCACGCAGAACTAAATCGAGATCGGTACCCAAAAATGCGCTGTAGCGTCGCTTCCGAATGATGTAATCCTCCGGCAGAACCTCCAGACTTTCATCAAGATTTTCTCCGCCGCTGCCTTCAATGCAATTCGGACGCATGTTAACCAGATTCTTATCCGGTTTACCCTTACGGTAGCAATGCTGCATATATACAACAAGGCAGCCGTTTTTACGGCATATGTCGACTGCTTCGTGGATTTTTGGAAGGATCTCCAGATTATCCGGATAAAACACCAAGCCTTTCGGATTGGTAAAGTCATAGACCATATCAACAACTATAATCGCTGTTTTTACCATGGTGAGCCTCTTTCCTGCGTTGACAAAGCGGATTTGCTGCGGAATTGGCTTTGCAAAAATCGTTTACAAGATTGCAACTACTCAAGCTTAAAACCACGAACCCGGTTATTTTTCAACTGAATGACCGATACCACGGCAAGAATCACAATAATCATGAAGTAAGGAAGTGTATTTAATAAGCCTGATGCAGGTCCGGCGGATATATTCAAGTTAATGGCAAGCGCCTGTGTAAGACCGAACAGCATCGCATAAAGAGAGGTGCGTACAGGTCTGCCTTTGCCGCAGAATATGGCTGCAATCGCAATAAAGCCGATACCTGCCGACATACCGTTGGTGAACAGCGCCATTTTCTCCAGCGCCAGATTGGCACCGGCCAAAGCGCAGCACACCGCACCGATGAGTATTGCAATATACTTGATCCGATTTGGCTTAATACCGACGCTGATTGCCGCATCATCGTTTTCGCCGACAACACGGACATACACCCCAAGTTTTGTCTTGTACATTATGAGCCACATAATAAAAATACCGATGAAGCTTAGATAGGTAATAAACGGATGACCGCTGATAATACCGCCGATAAACGGGATATCTTTGATGAGTGGAATTTGAATTTTCTGCTTGGCGACATCCACAATGCTGTTTACATTAAGATTCGCCATGCTCATTGTTTTCAGAATAAACGAGCTGATCGCCGATGCCAGCAGGTTGATGGCCAAACCGGCAATAATAGGATTGCCTTTTTTTGTAACGCTCATAAAGCTAAAGACCAATCCCAGTAACAGCGTTATCAGAATGCTGATCACAATACCAAGAAAATAATTTTTTGTAATCATCACAAACAGGACAGAGGAGAAAGCTCCCATTAACAGCATGCCTTCAAGGGCAATATTCAATACATTTGCTTTGTGAGCAAAGTTGCCGCCCAAAACGCAGAGAATGATCGGAGCGCTAAAGGAAATCATGTCATACAGAATACGCTGATAGTTCATTACTTCAACACCTCCGACCTTTCTTCACGGCTGATAAAGCGTGCCTTGAAATTCTCAAACACTTTGGTTCGTTCATCAATGAAGCGGATAGAAAGGAAGAGGATTATCAATCCCTGAATAACGCTGACGATCTCTTTTGGAACATTGGAAAATATACCGATGGTATCACTTCCTGTTTTCAATGCACTGTAAAAGATAGCGGCTATAATAATGCCGACCGGATTGTGACCGCCGAGCAAAGATATCAGCATACCATCCCATCCAAGACCGGGGCTGCCCGAAAAATCTAACGTATACTTAAATTTTTCACTGATCATAAATCCTGATCCGGCAAGTCCGCTGAGAGCGCCGCTGATGAGCATGATAATCATAATTTTTCGGCGCACGTTCATTCCCGAAGCTTCCGCAAATTCAGGATTTCTGCCGATTGCTTTTACTTCATAACCTAATTTTGATTTCATGAAAACGATATACATGATAATAAAAACGATGATAGTAATAGGAAAGAACAAGGTTAAACTGGTACCGCCGATACGGTTAAGCATCGCGGTGGCGGCAACCGGCTGCGTTGATACATAACCGGATGTGGGATCGCGGTAAATGGTCTGCGCCAAAACGCGGAGGATTTCAATAATGGCATAGTTGAGCATCAAGGTTACGACCATCTCGTTAACCTTAAAGAAAGCTTTTAATATCGCCGGGATTAAGGCAAACAGCATACCGCAGATTATGCCGGTCAACAAACATGCGGTTACATGCATTGCGGGATTCAAATCGTTGAGGGAAAACCCAACGACACAGGAAAAAAACGCGCCGCCAAGCATCTGCCCTTCGACACCCATATTGAAAATGTTAGCCTTAAAGGTGATGCCGATTGCTAAACCGGTGAGAATCAGAGGAGAGGCAAAATGCAGTGTCTTTAAAAGTCCGCTCCAATTAAACAGGGTATTAGTCAGCATGATTTTATATACTGTCAGTGGGTTTTCTCCAATCAGCAGGATGATTACCCCACCGATTAGAAATGCGCTGATAATTGGTAAAAGTGAATTGAGAAGGTTTTTGGTAAAGGTTCTCATGATATTACCATGCCTTTCGAACAAATTAATAGTGCAGCACTTATGCTTCTTTTTTTTCACCGGTTATTCCTGCCATAAGCAAACCAAGTTCTGTCGTATCGGTTTTATAAGCATCCACTTCACCGATAATCTGCCCCTTGTACATAACAGCAATGCGGTCACTCAAACTCATGATTTCCGTCAATTCACTCGAGATCAGAACGATGCCGACCCCCTGCTTGGCCAGTTCCAGTATCTTGTTATGAATAAATTCGATAGAGCCCACATCCACGCCACGCGTCGGCTGGCATGCGATCAAGACTTTCGGATTCGAATCAAATTCTCTTGCGATAATAATTTTCTGCGCATTGCCGCCCGAAAGCTGCGAAACATATCCGTTAGGCTCGGCGACGCGGATATCATAATCCTGAATCAGCCGATTACGCTTTTTCGTAATATCTTTGAAACGTAAAATGCCAAAGGTGCATACGTCTTTACAGCTCTGGTAACCGGCAATCATATTCTCATTTATTGTCATATTTCGGCATAATCCCTGCGCATATCGATCTTCATGAATCATGCCGATCCCCACACTGCGGATAGCAGCCGGCCACCAGTTGGTAATAGGCTTGCCGTCCAAAGTGATCGTTCCTTTTGTCGATGTCATAATACCGGTCAGAACTTTCAGCAGTTCACTCTGTCCGTTGCCTTCGACACCGGCAATACCCAGAATTTCCCCTTTGCGCACATGCAGATTGATATTTTTCAACACCTCTTTGCCCAGTATGTTTTTTGTGGATATATTGTCTAATTGATAAACGATTTCATTTTCAGATGTATCAATTATTTCTTTATTTACACGCAGAACAACATCACGGCCGACCATCATCTGCGCCAGCTCGCGTTCATTCGTATCTTTCGTCGCTACATTTCCGACGACTTTCCCACGTCTGATAATGGTGACGCTGTCGGACAGTTCCATAACCTCACCGAGTTTATGCGTAATGACAATAATCGTTTTCCCTTGTTTCTTGAGCTCTTTAAGACTTACAATCAAGTCCTCGACTTCCTGCGGCGTTAATACGGCGGTCGGCTCATCAAGTATGAGAATGTCGACATCCCGATACAGCATTTTCATGATTTCAACCCGCTGTTTCAGTCCGATGGATAAATCCTCCACCTTGTCGTTACCATTCAGATTAAATTTAAAACGGTCAATAACCTCCTGAACTTTTACCCTCTGCTTTTTTTGATCAATGAACGGCAGTTTCATGAACTTGCCTTGAACATTCATTTCAATACCAAGCACAATGTTTTCCCAAACGGTCAGGCTGGGCACCAGCTTAAAATGCTGGTGCACCATACCTAATCCCGCTTGAATGGCGTCAAGGGGGGATGAAAAATGAACTTCTTGGCCACGAACGAGAATTTTACCGCTTGTGGGAGATAACAGACCATACAACATATTCATCAAAGTTGATTTTCCGGCTCCGTTTTCACCGACAATTGCCTTGATTTCCCCTTTTTCAACACTCAGGCTGATGTGGTCATTTGCTGTGAAGTCTCCGAATTTCTTGGTGATGTTCACTGTTTCAATGATGTTCATTAATTCCGCCCCTTTTATTGCCAACCGTTATTATTTGGGTAACTTCACATTGCTGAGAGTTGATATATCTAATGTTTCACCAATCTGTGCGTTAGTTACTTTAATGGTACCATCTTTGATCTTTGA
>CAYUXK010000047.1:0-10399 GCA_964448835.1 uncultured Clostridium sp.
ACAGACGCTTTCCGCCCGGGCTTTTCGGCAATTTCGTCACAAATGACGACGCGCCCTGGCACAGCGACTATCATCTCAATTACAATTACGAAGCTCCGTTTTATGCGCTGTTTTCCTCAAACCATGTTTCTTTAAGCGATTGCTATATGGCTCCGCTTTATGATTTTCTTCCCGAAGCCAGGCAATTCGCAAAGGATTTTCTCGGCTGTCGCGGAGCATATTTCCCGGTGGGCATTGGCCCGGCAGGGCTTGACACATCGGCGTTTGAAAAATCGAAGGAGCACGGCAGGCTGTTTCTCGGTCAAAAGAGCAACGCGGCCTACGCCGCCGTGATACCCGTTATGCGCTGGTATGCAACCTATGATGAGGACTTTGCAAAGGCAGAGCTTTATCCCTTCATTTCCGAGGTCGGCGAATTCTGGGAAAGCTACCTAAAAAAAGAAAATGGAAGGTATGTTATCACCGACGACGCCGTGCATGAGGTGCCGTATTACCACGGCGACAGCTTTAACCCCAAAAAATACCGTAAGCAAATTCACGCAAAAAACAACATTCTTTCACTCGGCCTTGTAAGAATGGTTTTCGAGTGCCTTTGCGATATGTCGCAATATATTGAGGTTGACCGCGAACGCAGGGCACTGTGGGAGGATATTCTCAATAATCTCTCTGATTTCCCTACCTTCATCAGGCGCGGCAGGCGCTGCTATCGCTACACTGAGAAGGGCATAGCATGGGTGAAAACAAATTCGCTGTGCATTCAGCATATTTACCCTGCAGGCGCGATAAACCTTAACAGCGATAAGAAAACTCTGAAAATTGCGAAAAACACCTATTTTGCAAATGACAGGCGCCTCGACGACAACGGCTCGGTTTCATACCTTCCGTGCGGCGCAAGGCTCTGCGTTTCGCCCGAATTCCTGCTTGAGGGCATACACAGCAACATAAAGAAATTTGCTTTGCCCAACGCCCTGTTTGCCCACGAAGGCGGCTGCCTTGAGCATTGCGCCACAATCCCGGCAACGGTTAACGAAATGCTCATGCAAAGCTGCGGCGGAGTAATCCGGCTGTTCCCCTGTTGGAACAAATCGGACGCTGCTTTCCGTAATCTGCGTGCGCAGGGCGCGTTCCTCGTGAGCGCAGGAATGCTTGACGGCACCGTGAAAAACGTTTCCGTCACGAGCGAAAAAGGGCGAAATTGCAGGCTCGATATTTCCGCCTTCGGCTGCCCTGTTTCGGTCAGGGACTCCGATGAAAACGAGGTTACTCTCGAGCAGAACGGCAGCGTTATCTCGTTTGCAACCGTCCCCGGAGCGCAGTATTTTATTATTCCGCGCCGCTAATTCACGGGTTGAAATGTCGGCTCGATGATGATATACTTATTCAAAGCGATTATCAGGCCGAAAGGCCGTGAAACACATATGAGAGGATGTTGACTTTGGCAGAAATCAAAAACATTGACGCAGTAGCTTCTCTTGACGCCATGGACGCCCATGTTGACGATTGGCGAGACGCAACCAAGGGCAAACAGAGAGGTATTTTTTCTTTTGACGACGTTGTTCAGGTTAAGCTCAAAACCCTCAAAAAGAGGATTTACACGGACGTTGAATCCATCCCTGCATGGAAGATGAGAGAATGTATTTATAACGCACCGGGCGATTACACCTACCTTTATGACGGCTGGAAGGAGATTAACGTCGGCGAGCGTTGGGGCAACAACGGCTGGAGCGCGTTTTTCAAAAATTCCTTTGATATTCCCGAGCGCTTCAAGGGCAAAAAGGTTACCCTCAACGTTTATTTCGGCGGCGATTCCCTGCTGACTCTTAACGGCGAGCCCTATCAGGGCCTTGACCCGTTCAGAAACGCCGTGCTGCTCACAAACAAAGCCAAGGGCAACGAGCACTATGACGTTGAAATTGAGTCCTATTATGTATGGCATTCAAACGAGTCAACTGTCAAAACCCTCTCCTGCTCCTTCATCGGCGTGTGCGACCCGCTCATTGAGGAGGTTTACTGGGATTTCAAGGCTGTGTTCAATGCGCTGTTTATGCCCGTGCTTGACACCGGCCTTGCAGAGCTTATTCGAGCCACCCTCAAGGAGGCGTTTCTGCACGTTGATTTCGACCTGCCTGAGGACGAATTCAAAAAGGAGCTTAAAAAGGCTCAGAAGATTCTTAAGGACAAAGTCTATAACAACCCCAACTATTCGTCAATCGGCAAGCTTGCTCTTGTGGGCAACTCGCACCTTGACATCGTTTTCATGTGGGCATATAAGGAATATATCCGCAAGCTCGGCAGAACCCATTCAACCATGCTGCGCCTGATGGAGCAATACCCCGATTTCATCTTCTCGCAGAGCACCGTGCCCACCTATATTGAAATGGAAAAGCGCTACCCCAACCTGTTTGCGCAGGTCAAAAAGCGCATCAAGGAGGGCCGCTGGGAATTTATCGGCGCAATGTGGGTTGAGCCCGACTGCAACCTGATTTCGGGCGAATCCTTTGCGCGTCAGCTGCTTCACGGCGTCAGATATGCCGAAAAGACCTTCGGCATAACTCCGAAAACCTGCTGGGTTCCCGACGTTTTCGGCAACGGCTACGCCATGCCGCAGATTCTCAAAAAAGCAGGTGTTGAATATTTCGTAACTCACAAAATGGGCATTTGGAACGACACCAACCCCTGGCAATACAACACCTTCTGGTGGGAAGGCCCCGACGGTTCAAGGGTGTTTTCCATCGTTCCGCCCACTCACTTCATCGGCACGGTTGAGGCGGATTCTCTCAAGGTCAACTGGAAGAAATATACCGACAAGGAAACCATTGGCGAATCAATGTATTGCTACGGCTGGGGCGACGGCGGCGGCGGAGTTGACACCGAAATGCTCGAATATGTTAAGCGCTACAGCAAATTCCCCGGTCTGCCCGAGCTTCAGACAAGCAAAATTGAGGATTCTCTCGCCCGCATGAAGGCGAAGGCAACCGACACAAACATCCCCGTGTGGAAGGACGAGCTCTATCTTGAGGAGCACCGCGGCGTTCACACCACCAAAGCAATGCTCAAGAAGCTCAACAGATACAGCGAAAATCTCTACAGGCAGGCGGAGCTGTTTTCATGCGTTGCAATGAAATACGGCTATGAATATCCCCTTGAGAAGCTCAACGAGGGCTGGCAGATGATTCTCACCAATCAGTTCCACGATTCTCTGCCCGGCTCTCATATCACCGAGGTTTTCGGCGATTTGTGCGACATTTATAAAAAAATTATTACTATCGGCGAAGCCGTGCTCGACGAGGCTCTTGCGGTTATCGCAGGCCACGCCGATTCGAGCGCCGATTTCGGCAAGCCCTTTGCGCTGTTTAACTCCTTGGGCGTTGCGGCAACCTCAAAGGTTGAGCTGCCCTATAAGGATGTTGAAATTTTTGACGCAAACGGCAATAAGGTTCCCGTTCAGGCTTACACCAAGCTTGACGGCACAAAGGTTCTCGTTTTCGTTGCCGAGAATGTTCCCGCGGCGGGCTACAAGGTTTATTACACCAAGGATGCCGCCGTGCCCGAAGCAAAGTCTCTAAAGGGCAGGAAGATTGAGAAACCGAGCTTCCGCCTGACCTTTGACGCGGCAGGCGAGCTCATCTCAATTTATGATAAGAAGAACAGCCGCGAGGTTCTTTCCGGGAAGGGCAACGTATTCCGCCTATATGAGGATTTGCCCGGCAAATATGACGCGTGGGACATCGTTGCAACCTATGTTGACCGCGAATTCACCACAAAGCCCGGCAAAATCGAGAGCATTGCAGCAGGCGACGTTTTCACAACCGTTGCTTTGACTAAGACGGTAGGCAAATCACTCATCAAGCAAAATATCAATCTCTATAATAAGCTCGACCGCATTGACTTTGACACATTTATCCACTGGAATGAGCAGGAGAAACTTCTCAAGGTCGGCTTTGACGTTGACGTCAAGGCGCAGAAATTCACAAGAGATATCGCCTATGCGACCATCGAAAGCTCCAACTACCGCCACAATCCCTATGACAAGGCAAAGTTCGAGGTCAGCGCGCACAACTTCATTGATATGTCCGAGGACGGCTACGGCGTTTCAATCCTAAACGACTGCAAATACGGCTATGAGGTCAACGAGCAGAGAATGATAATCACCCTGCTCAAGGCTCCGATGAATCCCGACCCGAAGTCCGACCGCGGCGACCATTACTTCACCTATTCGCTATATCCCCACAAGGGCAACTGGAAGGATTGCGACTCGCTTACACGCGGCCTTGAATTCAATAACCCGATGAAGGCGGTAGAAATCAAGAAATCCGCAAACGGCGCAAAGGAAGCCTCCTTTGTGAGCGTTTCCGCACCGAACGTGCCCCTTGAGGCTCTCAAAAAATGCGAGGACGAAAATGCCTATATCATCCGCTTTGTTGAGAAAACAGGCAGACGCACGGATGTTGACGTTAAGCTGTTCAGCGAAATCGCGAGTGTGAGCGAATGTGACCTGCTCGAAAGAAACGACGTGCCTGTCGTCACCTTCAAGGGCAACGTGCTTTCGTTTGAAATTAGGCCTTTTGAAATCAAGTGCTTTAAGGTAAAAATCAAATAATCCAACGGGACCTCTCCGTTAAGCACAGAACATAAAGAAAAAACCGAAAAAATAAAGGTGCAAATTTCAAACAAGTCCGGTAAAAACGGACAATAGAAAAAACCACCCTCCTATGGTAGAATAAAATCACTATAGGAGGGCTTTGCTATGCCAAGAGAATACAGACATATTGAAGAATACGAACGAGGGATATTAGAACTATTCAATGAAGGAGTCAATCTGCGAGAGATTGGAGAAAGTTAGGCTTTACATACACTAATCGCAGGAGGATTTAACCTAAACAGCCTAATCTGCTTTGCACGGCAAATTCATTTTGTGTTTTTTGTCTGTCGGGTTTACTTTGAAGATAAATTGTGCTAAAATGCACTTGTTTACTTTATGCTTATTTTGAAAGGAATTTTTACCACATGACACTTGACAGAAACATCTGTATTCCCGACCTTGCGACGGTCGGGCCGGGCAGCGGCTTGCGCGCCCTGACCGAAACCGAGGACAAGCGCTTTTGCGTGGGCAAAAACGGCGTTGCCGACATCGTTGAAACAGGCGACGGCAAGGTTGAATTTGTATCCTTCGGCTGCCACACCCTGGCGTGCGTAAAATCCGCGATTGCATTCCCGGTTTATTACCCGGTTTACCCTGTCAAAACCGAGTATCCTCTCAGCGCCGTGCTCATGGACCTTGACGGCACCACGGTTAAGAGCGAGGAATTCTGGATATGGATTATCGAAATGACAACCGCGTCCATGCTCGGCAACCCGAAGTTTCAGCTTGAAGAGGCCGACCTTCCGTTTGTTTCGGGGCACAGCGTTTCGGAGCATCTGCAGTATTGCATCGACAAATATTGCCCCGGTGCCTCACTCGAGAAGGCAAGGAACTTTTATTTTGAACATACTCACCGCGAAATGGAAGAAATTATGGCCGGCAGAGGCCGCGACGGCGCGTTCACACCGAATGTCGGTGTGAAGGACTTTTTGCTTGAGCTTAAGGATATGGGTGTTAAAATCGGCCTTGTTACCTCGGGGCTTTATGAAAAAGCATGGCCCGAGATTCTTTCGGCGTTCAAAACTCTCGGCATGGGCGACCCGAAGGATTTTTATGACGCAATCATTTCGGCGGGCTATCCGCTTCGCAAGGGCAGCGCCGGCACTCTCGGCGAGCTTTCGCCCAAGCCCCACCCATGGCTCTATTCCGAAACCTCAGTCGTCGGTCTCGGCCAGGCATTTGCGGATAAAAACCGCGTGGTCGGCATTGAAGACAGCGGCGCAGGAGTATGCTCCGTGCGCCTTGCGGGCTACACAACAATCGGCATAGCCGGCGGCAACATCGAATCGAGCGGCACCAAGGCGGTCTGCTCGCATTTCTGCAATGATTTCGGCGAAATAATGAAGGTTATCAAAGGTTAAGGAGAGACGCAAAATGAACGAAAACGAAAAGCTGCAATGCCACTTTATTTCTAACACGCATTGGGACAGAGAATGGCGTTTCTCTGCAAGGCGCACCCAGTATATGCTCGGCTATATGCTCGACATGCTCATGGATATCCTTGATAAAAACCCCGAGTACAAGCACTTTCACCTTGATTCGCAGACCATGCCCTTGCAGGATTATCTTGAGGTTTATCCCGAGAAAAAAGAAAAGCTCAGGCAATATATCACCGACGGCAAAATCGCCGTAGGCCCCTGGTTCTGCCTGCCCGATGAGTTTACTGTCGGCAGCGAATCGCTTATCCGCAACCTGCTCCTCGGCCACAAAATCGGCAGGGAAATGGGCGGCATAAGCAAAACAGGCTATTCTCCTTTCGGCTGGGGTCAGATTTCGCAGCTTCCGCAGATTTATTCGGGCTTTGATATCCACTTTGCATCGTTTTACAGAGGAATAAACGAATACTGCGCGCCGAAATCGGAGTTTTACTGGCAAAGCCCCGACGGCACAAAGATTTACGCCTCGCGTCTTGGTAAGCGCCCGAGATATAACATCTGGTATGTTGTGCAGCGCCCGGTCTATTTTAACCAACAAAATGAAAACAACCGCGATATGCTCTGGAACGACAACAACGGCGTTTTCAAGCTGATTGACAGGGACTGGAAGCTTGATTATCAATACACTCATCCGTTTTTTGAATATCACAAGGAAAACATCAAGACCCGTGCAGAGCAGGCGGTTAAAGAGCAGGATAATGACTGGACAACTCCTCACCGCTTCTGGTCGGACGGCCACGATTCCTCATGCCCCGACGCGCGCGAGGTTGAGCTGATTAAGGACCTTAACGACGCTCTGCCCAATGCCGAGGTATTTCACAGTTCACTTAAGGAAATGGAGCAGGGAATCATTGATTCCTTCAAGCCCGATTCTCCCACGCTTTACGGCGAAATGCGCGACCCGTTCACCAAGGGCAGCGTCAGCGGTATGTTCGGCTGGATTCTTTCCGCGCGCACCTACATTAAGCAGGAAAACTTCGAAACCGAGCGCAAGCTGATTAACTATGCCGAACCCATGGCAGTGTTCGCCTCGCTTGCAGGCGCGCCCTATCCGCAGAATTTCATTGACCTTTCATATAATTATCTTCTTCAGAATCACGGCCACGACAGCATCGGCTCATGCGGCAGAGACGTGGTTTATGACGATGTTATGTCGCGCTATAGGCAGTCGAAGGAGCTTTCAACCTGCGTTTTTGAAAGAGCCTTCATGGATATCGCAGGCGACATCGACCTGCGTTCCTTCAGCCGCGATGACGCGGCGGTGGTGGTGTTTAACCCTGCACCGTTCAAGCGCACCGGCAGCGTTCGCCTTCGCGTTGAACTGCCTAAGCAGTGGAAGGCCGACAGCTTCTCAATCACCGACGAAGACGGCAACGAATACGCCTATCAGATTGTTTCGCGCAATCTCAATAACGCCCAGATTATCCAGAACCCCAACGACGTTGCAAATGTGCTTCACACTCAGCAATATCTCATCGCCCTTGAGGTTAAGGATATTCCTGCAATGGGTTACAAGACCTATTGCGTCAAGCCGCTTTATAACGTGCGCTCAAAGACTCCCGTAACAATGCTCAAGAGCCCGTTCGTTATGGAAAACGAGCATCTTCGTGTTAACATCAATTCAAACGGAACCTTCGACGTGCTCTGCAAGGAAACCGGCAGGCAATATAACGGCCTCGGCTATTTTAAGGACAGCGGCGAAATCGGCAACCCCTGGGAACATGTTGTGCCCGACCTCAACGAAACCTTCACCACTCTCGGCGAAAAGGCAACCGTCACCCTGCTGCGTGACGGCGAGTTTGAAACCTCGTTTAAGGTCAGCTTCCGCTGGGAACTGCCCGAAAAGCGCACAGCCGACGAAAAGGCGAGAAGTGTGCACAGGCTGCCCGTTGACATTGACAGCATTATCACATTGAAAAAAGGCGCAAAATGCGTTGAAATCGAAACCACCGTCAACAACCGCTGCGAGGACCATTACCTGCAGGTTGCGTTCCCCACAGATATCAAATCCGAGTTTTCCTATGCTCAAGGTCAGTTTGACGTGGTTAAGCGCCAGATTGCAAAGCTCGATTACTCGCTTTACGATGAAATCCCGATGACCGAAAACCCGATGAATTCCTTTGTTGACGTCACCAACGGCAAATTCGGCGCGGCTCTGCTTAACACCGGACTTAAAGCGTTTGAGACCTCCGACGACGAGCGCGGCACTGTTTATCTCACTCTGCTCAGGTCATTCCCGCTTCGCATTTGCGTAACCTCCGATATGCAGGATTACAGCGACTGGGACAAGGGCTCGCAGTGCATAGGTAAAAATGTTTTCCGCTATGCCTTTATGCCTCACGGCGGCGACTGGGAGCAGGGCAATGTTTGGCAGGCGAGCGAGGACTTTAACCTTAATCTCACTGCTGCCGAAATTGCGCCCACCGCGCACGGCAAGAATCCCCTCACTCACTCGTTCATGGAGCTCAAGGCGGAGAACCTCAACGTCAGCGCTGTCAAGAGAAGCGAGGACGGCACAGGTTATGTTGTAAGGCTCTTTAACCCCTCGGATAAGGCGGTTAAAAACGCTCTGCGCCTTAACGGCGGCATTGCGCCCGTTGAGAAGCCGCAGTCGCCCGTTGAAAGGCAGCAGGCGGAATTCGAGCTTCCCGGCTATTCGGGCAAAAAATGGAGCGAGGTTAAGCTCGTTTCGCTCGAGGAAAAGGACATCTCCGCTCTCAAGGTTGACGGCGACGGATTCGCTCATTTCGAAATTACCGGCAAAAAAATCCTAACAATTAAATTTTTTTGCTGATTATTCAGGGCATTTGAAATTAAAACGCTAAAAATAAACTATTGAGGTGAATGAAATGGAAGTTAAAAGGTTTACTCTTTCGAGCGGCGAAAACGTAACTCTCACTGCGTATCTGCTTGACAGCTCAAGGGAGCTTTCAAATATGGATATGCGCCCAGCAATGCTGGTCTTGCCCGGCGGCGGGTATCATATGTGCTCTGACAGAGAAGCGGAACCCGTCGCAATGGCCTTTGCGGCGCATGGCTATAACACCTTTGTTTTGCGTTATTCAGTAGGTAAAGGCATCTCAATATTCCCGCGTCCGCTGCTTGACGCTGAGGAAGCGCTTCAAATGATCTACGATAACTCCGTCGAGTGGCATACGGATAAGAGCAAGGTTGCGGTTATCGGATTCTCGGCGGGCGGTCACCTTGCTGCGGCACTTGCAACAATGGGCAGGGTTCGCCCCGCGGCTTGTGTGCTTGGATATCCTTGCATACTCGAATCCATCGGCGATGTTCTCGCTGAGAAAGTGCCTTCGCTCGAGAAGCAGGTTGATGACAAAACACCGCCCACGTTTATTATCTCCTCAAGCGAGGATACCTGCGTGCCGATAGCAAATTCACTTGAGTTTGCCGCCGCGCTCGATAAAGCGGGGGTTCCCTTTGAAATGCATATCTTCGAGAAGGGACACCACGGCTTTTCGCTCGCGATTCCCGCGGTCTATTCAAACCCCGAGGCTCGCGAATACAACGCTCACCTCGCCGTTTGGATTGACCTTTGCGTCAAATGGCTCGCGACAAGATTCTTTTAATATTTTATTAGGGGCGAACCAATGTGTTCGCCCCTAATATCTCTGTAACAACTTGTCCGCAGTTACGTTGACAATGCGGGGGTTGTATATAATTTGTGAGGTGAGATTGTGTGAAAAACACGATAATAATAGCGATAAATGCAGTATCCGGCGGCGGAAAAACAACAATAACAAAAGAATTGCAAAAATATTTACCAAGTGCAAAAGCCTTGTATTTTGATGATAGAAATTATGACTCGGATAGCGGAATTGAAGATATTTGTAAGTGGGTAGAAGAAGGTTCTGATGTTAACAAATTTAATCTCGAACGATTGGCAAATGACATTGAGCTATTATTAGATAAGAATTATAAATACATTATTATAGATTATCCATTTGGTCATAGACATAATTTGATAGGTAAATATGTTGATTTTTCTATTTTTATCGATACTTTGCTTGATGTTGCGTTAGCAAGAAGAATCATAAGAGATTACGATAATTCATCAGTTGAAAATATATTTGAAGATATGAAACATTATTTATTAGAAGGTCGAAACACTTATTTACATGGTTTAGATGTGTGCAAAAATGATGCGGATTTGATAATTGATGGAGATAAAGATTTAGAAGATATTATTATTGAAATGGTGCAAAAATTAAACATCAATTAGTTAATTAAATGAGTACTTTGCCTGAGGATATATAGCCTCCCTCTGATGGCTTTTGCCGAAGGGCAAAATGCAGAGGTGGCA
>CAYUXK010000047.1:10499-17415 GCA_964448835.1 uncultured Clostridium sp.
TTTGCCGAAGGGCAAAATGCAGAGGTGGCACGCACAGCGTGACGGAGGGAGAGAAAACAAAGGACTACAATAATAAAATTCTTACCTACAAAACATATCTCTTAAATCAATCCAAAAATCAACCAGCGGCTGCCCCGTTTTTGGGACAGCCGCTGTGCTATTATTTTAACATATTCTTTGCGCATTTAATCAGCTCGGCTTTTTTGTTCGGAATTTTTTCTTCCATAACAAGCTTTAGAAGCGCTTCAAGAATATCCCCGACCTGCTTGCCGCTTGCGCCGAGACTCGTTATTTCGCTGCCGTTCACCTCAAGCTGCGATATATTGAGGCACACGCCGTCTGCAATCAGCCGCCGAACCTTTATTTCGTTCTCATTAACCGCGTCAAGGCGCTCAATGCGCTTTGGCGACTGCGCGCTTATATCGGCGCGGTCAATTTCAAATTCTTTCAAAAAGTATTCTTTACCCAAAAAACCGAGCCACATTTTCAAATCGCTGTCGCTCATATACTCAATTTCAATGTCGTGATATTTTATCAGCGTGCAGATATCGGTTATGAATTTATTTGGGTATCTGAGCCCTTTGAGTATTTCGTTGGCAATCGCTTCACCTGCGGCGGCGTGCCCGGGGAAGGTATCAACGCCGTTTTCATCGGTCTTTTTGCAGTCCGGCTTTGCGCAGTCGTGCAGCAGCATTGTCATCCTCAGCTCGGGCAGCGGCTTAATGCAGGAAACCGCGGTGACCGTGTGAACCCAAACGTCAAAGCAGTGACAAACGCTGTTTTGCCCGCAGCCTTTAAGCCCTCGCAGAGCAGGGATTATTTCAAAAAAGACCTCATCGAATTCGAGAAGGATTTGCTTAACCGCTTCGCCGCAAAGCAGCTTGACAAGCTCCTTCGCGATTCTTTCCGCGGCAATATTCTTAAGCAGAGCGCGGTTTTTTATTATGCTTTTTGCTGTTTCGCTCTCAACCTTGTAGCCGAGAACCGAGGCAAAGCGAAGCGCACGCATAATGCGCAGTGCATCTTCGCCGAAACGCTTATCGGGATCGCCCACGCAGCGCAGAACGCCGTTTTTAATATCATCGGCTCCGCCGAACGGGTCAACAAGACCCTCAGCGTGATTATACGCGATTGCGTTGACGGTAAAATCCCGGCGGCTTAAATCTGCGGTAATGTCGGCAGTGAATTCAACACAGTCGGGTCTTCTGTTGTCGGAATAATCGCCGTCAAGGCGCATGGTGGTTATTTCAAGCGGCATCCCGTCAATTATTACGGTGACAGTACCGTGCTTTATACCTGTTTCAATTATTCTTGAATCTGCAAAAACCTTTTCGGTCTGCTCCGGCAGGGCACTCGTGGCAATATCCCAATCGCTCGCCTTACAGCCGCGCAGGCTGTCGCGCACCGCGCCGCCGACGGCGTATGCTTTATAGCCCTCGCTTATGAGAGCGTCAAGGGCGGTGTTGACTTGTTGAGGGATTTCGATTATCATATTAATGTCATCCTAATTTAAAGGAGTAATCTATGAATATTCAGATTTTCGGCACCAACAAGTGCTTTGATACTAAAAAGGCGCAGCGTTATTTTAAAGAGCGCGGCATAAAATTCCAGTTCATCGACTTAACGGAGAAGAACCTCAGCAAGGGCGAATACAACAGCATTAAAGCCGCCGTCGGCTCAATGGAGGCGCTCATTGACGAGAAGTCGAAGGCGTATGAGCAGCATTTTATCAAGTACCTTGCTTCAAAAGAAGCTGTTGAGGAGAAGCTGCTTGAGCACGGCGAGCTTTTTAAAACGCCGATAGTCCGAAACGGCAAGCAGGCGACGGTAGGCTACTGCCCCGAAATATGGAAGACATGGGATTAATAAGCCTCAAACTTTGAGATTGTGGCGAAGCAGCGCGCCTGCTCAATCACAAGCTTAAAATACTGCACGCGGATTTCCTTAAAGCGGCAAATGCGCTTGTGACCGATAACGGTTTCTTTAGCGATACGCTTCCATTTGCCGTTAAGCTTTGCGTAGAGCGAGAAATTCTCAATCTGCTGACCGGTGCGGATATGCTCGGCGAGGACGATTTTATCAATATCATACTCATCGCCAAGGTCAAGAATAAGCTCGGCGCCCTCGGGCTCGTTTCCCGAGTGCCAGTATTCTTCGGGGTCAGCGCTGAGCGCCATCTGACCGCTGTGAGCGTCGTCAAGCCTGCGGTTATCGGTTATTATCGAACCCTCCGCAAGGTTTTCATTAAAATCTATCTCGAGCTGTGCGCCAACTGAAAGCAGTGTTTCAACATCACGCTCGTGAATTTTACCCTCTTTTGTCGGTGGAATATTGAGTAACAGACTCGCGTTCGAGCCGACTGATTTATAATATATATCAACGATTTTTGAGAGGGGCTTTACGCTAAAATCATCGCTCTCGTGGTAAAACCAGCCCTTGCGTATTGAGACATCAACCTCCGCAGGGTACCAGATAAGCTTGTTGCAATCTTTAATCTCCTTGCGGCTGCCAAGGTCGAGTGCGGTGGGGTTGACCTTCTTTGGCGGCTTTGAAACATCCTGCTGTGAAGATGCGGCAATCAGCTCGCTGTTACTGTGATAGTATGGCACAACGCTCCATTCGGATTTACGGCACACGCCCGCCTCGTTGCCGCACCAGCGCACATCGGGGCCGCTTATTGAGATAACCGCCTCGGGCTGAAGCTCGCGAACAAGCTTATAGTAGCTCTGCCAATCGTATTGCTGAACCTTGCCGTTTTGCCCCTCGCCGCATGCGCCGTCAAACCAGACGCAAAAAATATCGCCGTAGGCGGTGAGAAGCTCACGCAGCTGATTTTTAAAATACTTATTATACGCCTCGCCCTGGCCGTAGCGCGCGTCGTGCCGGTCCCAGGGTGAAATATAGACGCCGAACTTAATGCCGAATTCACGGCAGGCGTCAGCGCAAGCCTTGACAACATCGCCCTTGCCGTCCATCCATTTGCTGTAGCGCACGCAATGGTCGGTGTAGGCGCTGGGCCAAAGGCAAAAGCCGTCATGATGCTTCGCGGTTAGAATAAGCCCGCGCATACCTGAAAGCTTCGCAAGCTTTGCCCACTGGCGGCAGTCAAGATTTGTCGGGTTAAAAATTTCAGGGTCCTCGTTGCCGCTGCCCCATTCGCTGTCGGAGAAGGTGTTCATGCCAAAGTGAATAAAAGCGTAGAATTCAAGCTCCTGCCACTTAAGCTGCCTTTCGCTTGGCACAATGCTTGCCGCATACTCGACATAATCGGGATACTTTGCCATAAGGGCCACCGTCCTTTTCTCTAAGATGCTTTTATAAAGATACCACAAAACCTGACAAATGTAAACGAAAATTATAAAATGCAATTGTTTTTATTTACATATATGCTATAATTTTACTAATTTATACATGGGGGTTATTCTATGAAACATACCCAAAGAGCTTTTTCATTGCTTCTTTGCATCGCGCTTGTATTCTCATGCTTTACAAGTACGATTTCCTTTGCCGACAACGAGAATCCCTTGATTATCGTTACCGGCATGAATACGGTTCCGCTCTACCTTAACAGGGGAACGGCTGACCAAAAGCAGGTATGGCCCCCGCAGAGCGGTGATATTGTCAAAGCTATAACAGGCTCACTGCCGGCTCTGATTAAGGTTGCGATTGACAGGGACTGGGACGCGGCATGCGACAAAATTGTGCCATTAGTTAATGGTATATTTGATGTGGTAGCTCTCAATGATGACGGCACATCAAAGTATAATGTCACCTGCGCACAGTTCAGCGAACCGTATGAATACTATGTTCAGACGGGGAATACAGAATTCTTCGAAGCTGCGGAAGAATTAGGAGCAGACGCGGCGAAAGCGATAGGCGCGGATAAGGTATATGTCTTTACATATGACTGGCGTCTGCCTACAACCGTTAACGCGCGCGACCTTTCCACTCTCGTTAACAAGGTAAAATCGGATACAGGCTATGACAAGGTAACCCTTGCAGCTATAAGCATGGGTGGCGCTGTAACATCGGCATATCTTGAAATGTTCGGCTGTGACAGCGTAGCAAACACCGTTATGCTCTCATCGGGTTATTGCGGAATCGAGTTGGTGGGCGATTTGTTTTCGGGCAGGGTTAAGCTGGACTTGGGCGCTCTGCTCAATAAAATTGTCGACGGCGCCGACAGCAACACCAAGGCTGACGCGTTAACTATGCTAATCTCGCTGATTAAGGCTGGCGGTCTTGTGAGCGTGCTCGATTCGCTGGGTAACGATATGATAGCCAACACCGCCGACCGGATTTTTGATGAATGCCTTACGCCGACATTCGGCACCCTGGCGGGCATATGGGGTCTTGTGCCGAATCATGATTACGCCGCGGCAAAAGAGTTTATGTTTGGCGACAAGGCTGACACGCCCCTTATTGACGAGGTCGATTATTACCAAGACAATGTAAGCGCACACAGCAAAGCGGTTTTAAACGACTGCATGGACAATGGCATGATGTTGACACTGCTGTCAAATTACGGGCATCAAATGCTTCCATTCGGAGATGATGCGCTCAATAATTCAGACGGAACTATCGAGACCAGTCAAACCTCAGGCGGAGCGACAGTGGCGCTTATAGGCGATACTCTCACGGCGGAGCAGGCGGCAATTACCGCCTCCTGCGGTCATAACCATGTTTCGCCCGACAGAGCTGTTAACGCCGCCACCGCGATGTTCCCCGAGCAAACCTGGTTTGCCCGCGGCATGGCGCATACGCAGTTCAGAACCCAAGGAAATACCGATACCTTCATTATCTGGCTAATAAGCGCCGACAGTCAGCGCACCGTTTTTGATAATCCGGACTATCCGCAATTTATGGTGATTAACAGGTCAACTCAGGTGCTTTCACCGCTCAAGGGCGAAATGTCAAAGTATTATTTTATTGATAAACTTAAAGCGCTGTTCAACAAATAAAGAACAGGGAGATTTATTATGCTTTACTTAATTCTGTCGCGAATCCGCGGCGGCAAAACCACCCATATTCATAACCTTATTGAGCAGTTTGTGAGCGGCGGCAGCTCAAGGGTTACGCTTATTGTGCCGGAGCAGTATTCATTCACCACCGAGCGAATGATGCTTGAGCGCCTTGGCGCGGCAAAGGGCGCGAATGTGGATGTTTTGAGCTTCACAAGCCTCGCCGAAAAGCTCACGAAGGGCTCTGATAAAAAGCGCATCAATGAAGTCGGCAGGGCCGCGCTCATGAGCATTGCGCTCGACAGCGTTAAGGACAAGCTGACTGTTTTTTCGCGCCACACAAATTCGCCCGGCGTTATCAGCGAGTTTGTCGCTATTGACAATGAAATGCGCCAGTGCAAGGTCACAACTCAGTCCCTGCGCAACGCATCGGATTCGCTCAAGGACTGTATGCTTAAACGCAAATTAAGCGACATTGCCCTTGCGATAGATTCATATTCGGCAATAACCGCTCAAAGCCCTTATGATGACCACGATTTGCTTACAGAGCTCTGCGATACAATACCCGACAGCGATTATTTTAACGGCAGGCTTGTTTTTATTGATGCCTTCCGCGGATTTACAAAGCAGGAGTACGATATAATCGAGCGTATGCTCATGCGCACAAAGGCGGTTTATGTTACGCTGTGCGCTCAGGACCTTAACAATCTTGACGATGAAACCGATGTTTTTGCCCACACAAAGCGCACTGCGTCCTGCCTAAAATCCATCGCCGCAAAATGCGCAGTTCCCGTCGCAAAGCCGCAATATCTTTCACAGCGCAACAAATACAATAACTTTCCGCCCGATATCAGGCGCTACAACCGCAAAGAGCTTGAGGCGCTTGAGCAGGAGCTGTTTTCGCCCGTGGCGCAGGTATATGAGGATGAATGTGACGGCATAACCATTTGCTCGGCAGATGATATTTACAGCGAATGCGAGTATATTGCCTGCACTGCAAAGCGACTTATCCGTGAAACAGGCTGCCGATGCAGGGATATTGCCGTTCTCGCGAGGAGCGTCGATGCCTACGAAGCGCCCCTTCGCGCCGCCCTTCGCAAATGCGGCGTAAGCGTGTTTGAGGATAAACGCCAGCCAATCGCCGCAACGCCGCTAATACGGCTTGTTGAGAGCGCAATTGAGGCGGCAGCAGGGGATTTGACAACGCAGAACATCATGCGCTATCTCAAATCGGGGCTCGCGGGCTTGAATGTTGAGGAGATTGCTTTGGTTGAAAATTACTGCTACCTGTGGCAGATTAACGGCCAAAGGTGGCTTGACGAATGGACCTCACATCCCGGCGGCTTCGGCGAAAAAATGACCGACGCGGACAAAGACACTTTAAATCAAATCAACTCCCTTCGTAAAAAAACAATAAATCCGCTCATGAAATTCAAATCAAGGCTCAAGGGTGCGAGCGGCGAGGACGCGGCAAAGGCAGTGTTCGGGCTTCTGCGCGATATTAACGCCCGCGACAATCTCAAGGCACTCGCCATAGGCCTTAATGAGCGCGGTGAAACCGCCATTGCCATTGAGCTTGAGCGCGTTTGGGCATGCCTTATGGATTTGCTTGATTCCCTTGAAACAGTCGCGCACAAGCGCGTTATCGGAGCGAAGGGACTGAGCGAAATTTTCTCGCTAATGCTATCGGTTCAAACTATCGGCGAGCTACCGCAGGGGCTTGATGAAATCACCATCGGAAGCGCCGACAGGGTTAGAACCAGCGCGCCTAAAATAGTATTTGTCGCGGGGGCGAATTACGGCGTTTTCCCCGCCATCCCGGGGGGCGGCGCGGCTCTGAGTGACAATGACAGGCGCAGGCTGAGCGAGGAGCTCGGCATAGAAATGTCGGGCTATGGCGAATACAAAATCGCCGAGGAGAAGCTGATTGCATACAGCACGCTTTGCTGCGCGTC
>CAYUXK010000048.1:0-17229 GCA_964448835.1 uncultured Clostridium sp.
TGAGCAGTGCGCGGGAACATATCCGCAGGTGTTACCTCAATAGTTTTATAGCCGAGGGTATCAAAAATCGCGAGGTCGCGCGACAGGGTTGCCGGGTCGCATGAAACATAAACCACTCTTTGCGGGCTAAGGCGCGCCACGGTTTCGATTAAACCGGCATCACAGCCCTTTCGCGGCGGGTCAAGGATAACAACATCAGGCGAAATTCCGCGTTCTTCAAGCTCCTTCGCTGCCAGGGAGGCATCCGCGCAGATGAATTCTGCGTTATTAATGCCGTTCAGGGCGGCGTTTTGTTTTGCATCCTCAACGGCCTGCTCAACTATTTCTACGCCGATGATTTTGCCCGCCTCGCGCGCCATTGAAAGCCCTATTGTGCCAAGACCGCAGTAAATATCGAGTACGGTTTCATCGCCGTGCAGGTTCGCGTATTCGCGCGCCTTGAGGTACAGCAGCTCAGCGCACGGGCGATTAACCTGATAAAATGAGAGCGGCGAAATCCGAAATTCAAGCCCGCACAGGGTATCGGTTATATATTCGTCACCCCAGAGCGGCAAGCATTTGTCGCCGAGGATAACGTTAGTATCGTCTTTATTGATGTTTAGCATAATGCTTTTTATATTCGCCACCTTCGCGGTAAGGAGCGAAACAAGCTCATCGCTGTGCGGCAGAGAGTCGCCGTTAATCACAAAGCAAACCATAATATCGCCATTGCCGCCGGTGCGAAGGTAGATATGGCGCAAAAGTCCGCAGCCGCTTGTTTCATCGTAAACGGAGATATTATATGCCTCTATGAATTCGCCCGATATGTCAAGCACCCTTGCAAACGCGGCGGGCTGAAGAAGGCAGTCGCGGCAGTCGGCGACGCGGTGACTGTGAGGGGAGTAAAAGCCGATTTTAATTTTATCGCCCTCGCGCGAAACAGGGTATTGCGCTTTGTTGCGGTATCTGTCGGGTGAAACGGTCATAATAGGACGCGGTTCAATATCAATTTTGCCGATACGGTGCAGTGCCTGCGTAGCGGCGTTATGCTTAATAGCGGCCTCTGCCTCGTAGGTTATGTGGCGAAAGGCGCAGCCGCCGCACCGCTCATAAACGGGGCAACCGGGGTCAACTCGCTCGGCGGCAGGGGTAATGATATCCTTAACCTTTGCAAAGGCGCAATTCTTTTTAACCTTAAGTATATGCGCGCTTACGGTTTCGCCCGTGAAAGCCATG
This sequence comes from uncultured Clostridium sp., assembly GCA_964448835.1. Taxonomy (GTDB): domain Bacteria; phylum Bacillota; class Clostridia; order Oscillospirales; family Acutalibacteraceae; genus CAG-177. Next base: position 1,216 of record CAYUXK010000048.1, read on the forward strand.
GGCACAAAAACGGCAATGCCTTCGTAATGCCCCACGCCGCTGCCGTCAAGGGAGCAGTTATCAATAGTCAAGGTTATGATATCATTTTTTTTGAGCATAGCTTTACGTTCCTTTCCCGAAGAGGGGTATATCATTAAAAGCGGGACATCCGATAGGATGCCCCGCTGAGCTGTGTAAATTTAATCTTGCGTCATTAAATTAACATCAATTATGCTCTTTTTTTGGTGCAGACATAGGCAGCTGCAGCAGCAACGGAGATAGCGGCGAAAACAGCGATGCCGGTGGAGGCGGAGCCGGTTTCGGGAGCTTCTTCAACAGCTGTGGTTGCGGGCTCGCCGCAATAGAGCGCCTTAATCTTTGCCTTGACAGCATCAAGGATATCCTTGATTTTGCCGCTGCCGATATCGATGTCAAAGCTGGTGAGCTTCGCTTCAAGAGAATCGAGGTCGGCATTTGCGCCTTCAACGCCTGCATCTTCTCCGATGATGCCCTTAAGCATATTCTCAACGAAGGTGATTAAGCTCTGGATAATGGGCTCAATGATGGAAAGGCGATCGTTACCAATATTGGAAACATCGAGTAAGTAAGCAAGCAGCTCGCTGACAGACATGTCAACATAGTTAACGGGGGTAGTGCCGTCGCTGAATGTGTAGTTCGGGCAGGTCTTGAGGTGATCCATGTAAGCAGCTTCGGTTACGAAAACAACTTCCTGACCAGCGTTATGGCAGTAGGGGCAGGGATACTCCATAGGAACCTGCTTGTGAACAGTGTTCATGTGAGTATTTAACTCATCGGCAGTTGAAAAGTATGTTTTGCATGTTGAACAATAGTAGGGCTGAGTAGTAGTAGCATCAGCTGCGAAAGCAACCGTCATGCACGAAAACGCGAGAACGAGAGCAATAGAGAGAGCAAGTAATTTCTTCATAATGAACCATTCCTTTCAAATTTATTGCAAGAGCAACAATTGTTCCTATATATTAACACAGCATTTCAAAATTGTCAACATTTTTTATATATTAAAACACCTTTTTTATCTTTTTACGCGGTTTTAATACAATTTTATGACATAAACGACTGTGTTTGCACATGGGTTTGGTGCTTTTTTTACGATCCGCTTAGGGTTGTATCAACATAATTCGACCACAGGAAGTAAACATCGGCGCCATTCTGGAAGTAGGAATCATCCGAAAGCTTATCAGCTGCGGGAGCCTTTGCGAAGCCTCTGCTGCGAAGACCGTCAAGGAAGAGGTTAGCCATCGCGGCGCTCTTGAAGGTTATGCGCGACTTAACTTTAAGCTCATCTCTGGGTGAGGTGAAATCGTGAAGCAGGCCCTCCTTGAAGCCGGTGCACCACCAATAGTCGTTATAGGTTCTCTTGAACTGGAATTTATAGGGGCCGCCCGCAGTTTCCTGCCAGTAGAGGGTCATATCCATCTTGAGCCAGTTCTCTTTTTCGGCGCAGTTATAGTGGTTAATATCGCTTGAAGCGCCTGTATTCGCGCCGTGCTCGGCGGTATAAACACCGATTTCGGAGCCGATGAACAGCCAGCCGTACTGGCCCTTCCAAAGCTGAATCATCCAGTCGATATTGTTATAAGTAAACCTTACGCGCACGCAGTCGATATACATGACGGTGGCCGCAGCGTATTTATCATACATCTCATTGTAGCCGAAATCAGTCTGCCAGCAGTCGCGGTCATTACAATAGTAATAGTCGCCGTTGGGCTGATACTGATAGCCGAGAACGGCAAACTCAGACAGCTGGTCTTTACCCTTTTCGATAACGGGCGCGTCGGTTGTTTTGACGGCCTTTTTGGTTGTGCCTGCTACCACCTTTTTGGTGGTTGCGACAACCGCTTTAATAGTGCTCGTCTCAAGCTCCGAGGGCAGGGGAACGGTAGTGCCCGCGGTAGTGGAGTCGTCAAACAGGGGCGGGGCCTGATAGGTTGTTTCATTAACGATGTCGGTGGGTGTGGTAACCTGCTCGGGCGCTTTGTTAGCGTTTCGCACAATGGGGACTGAGATAGCCGCGCCCGCTATTACGACAACAGCGCAGACTATCAGGATAATCGTTTTCTTATTCATGTATTTTCCTCCCGTAAAATGTTGATAAGCGTATTTATTGCACAAATGCCATTATTTGCTAATTAACTGCAACGCTATAAAATAGATTATATCAAATTAACAGCCATAAGTCAAGAAAAAGGAATTATAATTCATCAGCGTATGTTTTGCCAGAGGAAAATAACATCTTTGCCGCTGATTTTGTATGTATCCACCGCTGTGGGGTTGAACGTTGAAACCTGGGTGAAGCCCTTGTCGCTTAAAGCCTGTGCAAACGCTTTTGCCATTTCGGGGCTTTTGAAGGTCATTCTGGTCAAAAGGCGAAGCTCGTTATTGTTCTTAACATTTGAGAGCTGACCGTCAACATAACCTGTTGCCCACCAATATTTGTTATAGTTGCGGGTGTATTGAGGCAGGTAGTGGCCGTCTTGCTTCTCATCCCAGAAGCAGGTGCATTCGAGGTAGAGCCAATCCTCCTCAGCCGCGCAGTCAAAGTGGTCAATCGACGAAACCTTGCCCGGCTCGCGCGTATAGATGCCGACCTCGCCGCCGACGGTCCCGATATCGCCTGAGATATACTGACCCTTCCAGAGCTGGATTGCCCACTCCTTGCCGCCGTAGTTGAACTTGAGCTTAACAGTTTCAATATCAAAATCCGCAAGACCTGCGAATTTATCATAAAGCACATTGTAGCCTAAATTCTTTTGAACGGAATCAGGGTTTTTGTCATTGTTAAATATGTATGCCTTGCCGCCGATAACATTGTAGCCCAGCTTCTTCAAGCCCGCGAAGGACATATCCTTGGGCAAATCGGCGTTGTTGCTGGGAACCGCCACGCCCGAGTTCGCGCCTGCCTGCACGGCATCGTCAAGCTGGTTATGCTCCGTTGTGGTCTCTGCCGGGGCAGTGGTAGTTGCCGCGGGTTTGGTTGTGGTTGTCGTCTGCTTGGTTGTTGTGACAGCCGCGGTGGAGGTTTCGCTCGGCGTAAGGTCAAGCACGGTGGTAAGTGACTCAATAACCGTCTGGGTGACGCTTGTGCTAACCGTGCTGCTTTCGTCAATTACGGGGCTTCGCGATTTAAAAAAAAGCGCAATAACAATGCAAACCATACACACTGCAAGACCTGCCACTGCAATTATGAGTGCATTGCTTTTTTTACCTTTTGAGTTCATAATATCCTCCCTTTGACCCGAAATACCGCCCTTAATACATATTCTAACCAATTATAGTACATGGTGAATGATACCAAGATAAGGCAGTAATGTCAAGCAAGTTTAAGAAAATTTTAATATTATTCTTACATTATTAAAATACTGTTAAAATGAAATCGGCTTCTTTGCGCCCGCGTCACCAGTACTTATAAATCTCTTCTGCCGTGTAATCAAGCCTGCCGTGTTCCTTATCCTGATAGATGCTCAAATCCGTTGTGGGCAGCCACATTGTATCATAAAAGCTTGTGCCGTCGGTATAGGAGCCGTCAAACCAGGTTGGGTCCGCCCAGTGAATAACGCCGTCAAGGCGCAGAGCGACCCACGCGTGGCCTGCGCCGTTTTTGGGGTCGTCATAATCGCTTGAGGAGATGCCCACGCATTCGATTCCTGCCGCCTTGAGCAGCATACAGTAGCCCACCGCGTAGCCCTCACAAACGGTTTTGCCGAGCACCAGAGCGCCGTATGCTGACCTTCCCGTGTCGCCGATATCAATATCATAGCTGCACATATCCGCAAGCCTGTACATAAGACGCGAGGCAATTTCTTTATCGCTCGCGTCCTCGGGCAAGGTCTGCAAAACCTCACTGACAACCTGCTTTGCCACATTGACGGCGAGGTTATAGTTAGTGGCGTAGGTATCAAACAAGGAAGATGAGGACTGATCGCCCCGCTTTAGAATAGCGTATGAGCCGTCAGAGGCAACGGCGCGTGAATTGAAGGTTGAGCTTTTGTAGCAGTGCATTTCGTAATGCACCAAATCGACAATTGACAGCACATCAACGCAGTTAGTGAACATATCCTCAACGCTTTTGTATTCACCTGCCGCGGCAACAGACGCGTCGGAGGTATTAAACCGCATTTCATAAAGCATATTGCCCATCATATATTCGACGCATGACGCCAAATCTTTTGACGAGCTCGGGCGCTGCGGGGTACCTTTTATGCCCTCACCGCGCGCGTAAATGTCGCTGAGCAGCAGACTCTGTCTTTTGTGAGCTTGCGCCGCGGCGGTCTTCTCAGGGGGGTGCTGGGTACGCAAAATGTACCGCGTGGTTATTTCTGTGGGCAAAACCGTTGTCGCGCTTCGGGTTGTGGTTTCACCTCGCGGGGGGACGGTCAATATTTCACCCTCATATGAGGTTGTGGGTATGTAAAAATCACTGCTGCTTTGAGCTTTTTTGCCGCAGGAAGCAGGCGATAATAACAGGCAGAAAACAACAAGACTCAAAACCGCTCGTGAGAGAGGTTTCAAGCCTTTATTATTACCTGATTTTGATGATGGCATCGGGAAACTCCTTTAATTAAAGGCAGGTCGACCGTTAAGCGGGCATTGCGCGTGAAAGCAGGTCTGCCATTTTTGCATCGTCCCTGCAAGCCTTTGCAAACGCAAGAATGAAGCTCTCAATTGCAACCCTGTTTCTTGAATAAGCGGTGAACATACCTGCCTCGCTGTCAAAATTAATAACCCCGTCGAATTCCTGCATTTCTTCATTGATAAGAACCTTGGCAAGATTTTCCCAATCGTAACCGCTGCCAATAAAGCCGTCCGCCGCGCGCGCGGCAAAAATTTCGGCTTTGTAGCTTCCGTCAATATTCAAGCTGGCAAAGGAATTGCCGTTTCGTTCAAATATTACAAAGGGCGCGATTTCGTTTGCAATCGGAGAGTCTGAATCATATCTTGACGACGGCAAAAATTCTTCACCGGCAAGCGAATCAGACTTGGGGCTGTTATCTTCAACGGCTTTAGCCGTGGTGCTGTAGCCCGCGCCCGCGCCGAGAACGCGCGAATCATCCTCAAGCATTTCATCAACAACCTCAAGGGCACGCCTGACCTTTGACCTGTCGTAGCCACACTCACGCGCACGGGAAAGCTCCTCCTTAGCGGGTCTCAGGTCATCAAGGCGCATATGCGCCACCGCAAGACCGTACCACGCGCCGCCAAAGCCTTCGTCGCGCGCGATAGCTTTCTCATAGTATTCGATTGCCTTCTGCGCGTCGCCCGAATTCTTTGCGACGTTGCCGCCCATTATTGTATAAATCGAGGCATATTCCTGTGGAGTGGAGCATTTTTCGAGAAGCTTCTCAAGCATCGACTCGGTTTTTTCGGAATTGCCCTCGGCTGAGCTCATAAGAGCGTTTATCAGCTGATTTCTTGCCGACTTATCGTTTTTGAAGGTAACAGCAAGATAATAGGGGTTTGCCTTAATCACCTTTGCGGAAGCGTGCTTATAAATAATATAGTTGGTGACGGGGCTGACTGAGCAGCCGACGGCGATAAGAATAAAAGCGAGTATATAGGTCGGCAAATCCTTTTGCCAGCCGACTGAATTATAGAGCTTGAGAACAACAAACACGAGAATAATAAGCACGGCAACAATATAGACTATCAGATTTCTCGTGACATTTTTTTTCTCATCAGCCGATTTTGTTATGGCCGGCTCTGATTTAGCAGGTTTTTCTTTGGCAGGCTTTTCTTTGGCAGGCTTTGCTTTCTTAGGCTTCTCAGAATCGCCGGCGGGCTCCTCGGAGGGGGCTTCTTTCAGCTTTTCGACAGCCTCTTTTTCGGCTCTTTTCTTTTTTGCATTCCTGATTGGCGATTTATTGCCTTCATTCTCCCCGTCTTCTTCAAGGAGTTCAGGCGAGTTGATTTCTTCAGAGCTTATATCTTCTAACCTTCCAAGAACGGATTTTTTTGATTTTTTCATAGTCATGTTCCTTTCACCTGAAAAGTATTCGCCCCACTATCACTAATATTAATAATTATATACTTACATTTGGCAATATGCAATAATAAATTTTTGGCTGAATATACAAGCAAAAAGGGCTGTATCAAAGACAATTTGTTTAGGTCTTTGATACAGTCCGTAACCGCGCATTAAAAATCATTTTGCGTTCGGGGTTTCGATTTTGCCTGTTACGGCACGAATATTGCCGCGTGCGTTTTGAATTTCGACGAGGGAGTTTGAAATAGCGTCATTGGCGGTTTTCATAATATCCTCAATAAAATCGCCTGCGGCAAGCCTTATTTCGGCGGACCACTTATTAGCCTTCTCAATGGATTCGTCCGAGCGCGCTCTGGCGTCCTGAATAGTGCGCTCAGCCTGCTCGTTGGCAACATTCATAATATTCTCTGCCTGAGCCTTCGCTCCCGCTATGGTGGAGGCGGCGTCCTCCTGCGCCAGGCGGACTATTTCCTGCGCGGAGGCCTTGGACTGAATAACTATCTCGCTCGCGTCAACCATTTCTGCCGCTTCGAGCTGGGCGTTGGCTCGGATTACCCTTGCGTCCTCAGAAGCAGTGTCTATAATTTGCTTTGCTTTTTCTTCTGCCTGAGCGACCTTATTCTTTGAATATTCTTCGGTTTTTAGTATAAGCGCCCTCACCTTATCCTCTGCGCTGGAAATAAGCGAGCGGCTTTTTTCTTGAGCCGTGGTTACGGCGTTAACCGCCTCATCCTTGGCTTTGATAAGAATATTATTTCTGTCCGCAACAATCGCTCGAGCCTGACTTATTTCATTCGGCAGGTTAAGGCGGATATCCTCGATTGCGGTTTTTATGGCGTTTGCATCAACACCTGTTTTGTTGGTGAGAGGGACTCTGGAACCTGCCTCAAGAACATCTTCAATTTGGTTGAGTAAGCTTTCAATATTCATTTAAGAACAGTCCTTTCTTTTATTCGACTTATTATATCTTCACACACCTCGTGAGGAACAAAATCCGAAATATCGCCGCCGAAACCGCAAACCTGCTTAACGACGCTTGAGGATAAAAACATATTCTCGGCGCTCGCAATGATAAAAACAGTTTCAAAATCAGGATTAAGATTTCTATTCGTAAGAGCTTGCTGAAATTCGTTCTCAAAATCCGAAACAGCCCTCAGCCCTTTAACAACGGCGCAGGCGCCCTTGATTCGAGCATATTCCGCGAGCAGCCCGCCGTAAAAATCAAACTCAACGTTTTCGATATCGCCCGCGCAGCGGCGCAGCATATCAACGCGCTCCTGCGCAGTAAAGAGGCTGTCGGGCTTGTGGTAATTGACCATAACTACAACGATAACCTTATCAAACAGCTTTGAGCTGCGCTTTATAACATCGAGATGCCCTTTTGTCACGGGGTCAAAGCTACCCGGGCAAACTGCAATTTTCATATCTATACCTGCTTCCTATAGAGTGCAATGGATACCTTGCCGTGTCTGTAGCGTTTTTGAAGGCTGAGACCGGCGGCGGTGCTTTCGGGCAAATTATCTGTAGCAGGAAGCTCGCAGATAACCGCGCCGCCTTCGGCAACATGCTCACCGACGGCGTCAAGCGCTTTTTCGAGCAAGCCTGTTGAATAAGGCGGGTCAAGAAACGCTATATCATAAATATTATTTGTTGACTGCAAAAATGCGAGGGAATCGATACGAATTACCTGTGCCTGCTCAGCGAGCTTGGTTTTGGTTAAATTATCCTTAACCGTGGCGATGGATTCTCTGTCCATGTCAATAAAGGTTGCCTGCGCAGCTCCGCGGCTGAGCGCTTCAATTCCGAGTTGACCCGAGCCTGCAAACAGGTCAAGCACACGCCTGCCCTCAAGCTCGAATTGGATTATGCTGAAAACCGCCTCTTTAACCCTTTCGGTCGTTGGACGAACGCTGATACCCTCAAGTGTTTTAAGCGCGCGTCCCTTTGCCGAGCCGGTGATTACTCTCATTTTTAACCCTCCGAGTGACAATTACCCGATAATCACTTTATTATCGCATTATTACACCGTGATTGTCAAGATAATTATTATATTTTCGTAATTTTCTTATAAAAGCATCCGCTATTTTTCTTTGTGAAAAGCATTATACACCGCCTGAGCCGCGGCTTTGGACATGCCGGGCACTGCCGCCAGCTCCTCGGGGGAGGCGCCGGCAATGGCGGAAATTGTTTTAAAGCTTTTGAGCAGCTTGCTCGCGCGCGCGCTGCCGATGCCGTTAATTGAGGTGAGTTTGCTCGACAGCGAAGAAGCCTTGTGCTTATTGCGGTGATACTCAACCGAGAAACGGTGAACCTCTTCCTGAATTTTTGAAACAAGCGTAAATGCCGCCCGCCCGGTGGAAAGTGAAATCTCTCCGCCGCCATAGGCGATGGCGCGAGTGCGGTGGCGGCTGTCCTTAACCATACCGAAAAGCGGGATATCAATCGAATACTTTTCGAGCACAGGTTTAACGGCATTAACCTGACCAGTGCCTCCGTCAAGCAAAATCAGGTCGGGCAATACGCCAAAGCCTTCATCAGTATTGTTTTCATCAAGATAGCGCAGTATACGGCGCTCGACAACCTCGGCCATTGAGGCGTAATCGTCTTGCCCTTCGAAGCCCTTAATCGCGAAGCGCTTGTATGCTTTTTTATAGGGCGCGCCGCTCTTGAAAACAACAAGACCGGCGACATTGTCGCTACCCGCCGTGTGTGAAATATCGTAAGCTTCAATGTATTCAGGCGGCGTTTTAAGCTTGAGCAGCGCGGCAAGCTCGTCGAGAGCGGCGGTTGCCTTCGCCGTTTTGCCAAGCTGGAGCGCAAGCTTTTGCGCGGCGTTAGAGCGGCACATTTCAACGATTTTATGCTGTTCACCGCGCACGGGTACGGCTATGGTTACCTTGCGCTTTGACAGCGAAGTAAGCCATTCGGAAAGTAGCTCGGAATCCTCCGCCTCGCCGTCAAGCGATATTCGGCGCGGTATCTCACGCATGGAATAATAGCGCTGTATAAGCTCGCTGCGGGCATGGGGAAGGTTATCGGGAGCATCAATAATAAAATGCTCGATGTCAAAAAGCCTGCCTTGCGCGAAGCGCATAACCGAAAGGCACGCCTTTGCCTTATCGTCGCCACCCGAGCAAACGATGGCAAAAACATCCTGCTCCTTAACCGAGGTGGAAACCACCTTTTGCTTTCCGTTTGTTTTGTTAATTGCGTTAATTCTGTCACGCAGGCGGGCGGCCTTTTCAAATTCAAGGTTTTCTGAGGCGGCAAGCATTTTTTCGGTTAAGTCCTTAATCGCCTGTGCGCTGCCGCCGGTTATAAACATCACGGCCTGATTGATCGCCTCGTTATGAGCCTCACGGCTGATTTTGCCTGCGCACGGGGCTGAACATTGACCGATAAAAAAGTTAAGGCACGGGCGGCTTTTGCCGCAGTCGCGAGGAAAAACCTTTGAGCATACGGGCAGGCGGAAAATCTTGCGAGCCTCCTCCACGGCGTTATTAATCGAAAATGTGCTCGTGTAAGGGCCGAAATATTTCGCGCCGTCATCGGCCTTCTGGTATGTGCACGAGAGGGATTTCCATTCGCTGTTTGTGACTTTTATATAATTGTACCCGCGGTCATCCTTGAGCAGGATATTGTACTTTGGCTTATGCTGCTTAATTAAGCTGCATTCAAGCACAAGCGCCTCGAACTCGCTGTCGGTAAGGATGAAGTCAAAGTCATTTACATTCTCAACCATCTTGAGAACCTTGACGGAGTGGTTGTTTTGAGAGCCGAAATAGGAGCTTACCCGGTTTTTGAGCGCTTTTGCCTTGCCGACATAAATTATTTCTCCGGTTTTATCCTTCATAAGATAAACGCCGGGATTCAGCGGCAGAGACATTGATTTCTTACGCAGATAAGGCAGCCTTTCGTTCAAAGAACTCACTCCTTTCGTCAAAGTATAGGTTTATTATACGATATTTAATGAAAAAAAACAACGGGCAGCCTCACGGCCGCCCGATACTATATATAAATTATTCCGCGAAGCCGGAGTTCACAAGGTTAACAAGCTCATCAACCGCATTTTCTTCATCGGGACCGCCGGCGATAACGCGGATTTGAGTGCCGCCCATAATGCCGAGCGAAAGAACGCCCAACAGGCTTTTCGCGTTAACTCTGCGCTCCTCTTTTTCGACCCATATCGAGGATTTAAATTCATTTGCCTTCTGAATAAAGAAAGTGGCCGGGCGAGCGTGTAGCCCAACTTGATTTTGAACTGTAACATCTTTTACATACATAATTAACGGTCTCCCAATCACATAATTTCAATATTGCCATGACATATTATATCATAAATAAAGGTTCAGTCAACGCTAAAATGCTCACTTTTTGCCGTCTTTTCGATAATTCAGCTTGTATTCCAAACTATGTGATTTAATACAATCGAAGTTTGTGTATTTTGACCACATAAACACAAAAAAATTATCGCACATAAACAAAAAAGTATGACCGTAAAAACAATATAATTCCCAATTATAAGAATAAATTTTGCTTATTAACCCTTTATTTCGTGGTTGGGCTCTTCCTCTGGCAAATTTTGCACAATATTTTGCGTTGGTGCATCAGGCTTCTTTTTTAGTTTGGGCGCAAGGACACAAACCGTCACAAGCAGCACCGCGAGAACGCTCAAAACGATGGGTATCGCCTGCGAGGAGCTGCCGGTCACAGGGGATGGCTCACTCTCCGCCGCGAAGGCGCTTATCGCGCCGGCAACAATGCCCAGCACCATAAGAGCGCAAAGTACAATTGCAATTATCCTGATAATTAAACTTCTTTTTTTCATGGCGAACTCCTTGATATCAGTTTATTTTAAGCAGAGCTTTCATTGCCTGGGCAAGCTCGGCGGCCTTCGCCGCGCTTGCCTGACGAGTCGCGGCCGAGGCGGTAATATATACCTTGATTTTAGGCTCCGTGCCACTCGGGCGAACGATGGCGGAATTGCCGTCGGGCAGGGTATAAGCCAAAACATTCGAGCGCGGCAGCTCAAGCGGGGTTTCGTTGCCTGTTACGGTATCGGTCTTTTTGCGCGCGTCAAAGTCGAGCACCTCAATAACGGGCATTCCCGCAAGGCTCGAGGGTGGATTCAAACGCGTTTCATCCATTATATCAATCATTTTCTTCATGCCGCTCGCGCCCGCGAATTCAAAATTATAGAGTGTGTTGACGAAGTTACCGAATTCGGCGTATATATCGTCGAGTACATCGAGCAGGGTTTTGCCCTTGTTCTTATAATATGCAGTCATCTCACAAATGACAAGCGAGGCGGAAACAGCGTCTTTATCCCTTGCGTGAGTGCCTATAAGGTAGCCATAGCTTTCCTCAAAGCCCATAACGAAGCTACTTTCGCTGCCCTTCTTTTCGAGCCTTGATATATACTCGCCGACATATTTAAATCCTGTGAGAACATTCACAACCCTACAGCCGTATTTTTCGGCTACAAGGTTAACAAGAGGTGTTGATACAAAGGATTTGGTCATAATCGGGTTCTCAGGCAGGGTGCCATTTGCCTTGCGGGCGCTGAGCATATATTCAGTGAGCAAAACGCCCACGTCGTTGCCCGACAGCAAAACATATTCGCCCTTTGACAGCACAGCGATTCCTACACGGTCACAGTCGGGGTCGGTTGCAAGAAGCAGGTCGGCGGGGTTATTTTCAGCAAGCTTGAGCGCGTATTCAAACGCCTGACGGATTTCGGGATTTGGGTAAGGGCAGGTTGGGAAAAGCCCGTTTGGCATTTCCTGCTCGGGCACAACGGCAACATTGCTGAAGCCCGCCCTTGACAGAACGGTGCGTACGGGAATGTTGCCCGCGCCGTTGAGCGGGGAATAAATAACGCTAAGGGGACTATTGCGGCAGACATCGGCGTTTATCGTCTTCTCAAGCACGAGGGCATAGAATTCCTCAATTATATCCTCGCTTATTATTTCAATCATACCGCTTTTGAGGGCATCCTCATACGGCATTGTCTTAACACCTTCAAAAATATCAACCTGCGAAATGAATTCATAGGTTTTTTCGGCGGCTTGGTCTGTCATCTGATAGCCCTCGGGGTCGTAGCATTTGTAGCCGTTGTATTTTGAGGGGTTATGGCTGGCTGTGATAACTATGCCCGATTTACACCCCAAGCGGCGAAGAGCATATGAAATCATAGGCGTGGGAACAAGGTGAGCGAAAAGGTATGCCTTAATTCCGTTTGCCGCAAGCACCGAGGCGCACTGCTTGGCAAATTCCTCTGATTTTATGCGTGAATCATATCCGATTGCAACCGAGGATGATATATATGAAGCGTTGAGATAGGCGGCAAGTCCCTGAGTCGCGTGGCAGACGGTGTAGGAGTTCATACGATTGGTGCCTGCTCCTAAAATACCGCGAAGGCCTGCGGTGCCGAATTCAAGGCTGCGATAAAACCGCTCGTATATTTCTTCATTATTGCCGTCGATGGAAACAAGCTCGTCATGCAGCTCTTTATTGTCGGCAGTGTTTTTCAGCCAAAGCTCATAAAGCTCATATGCGTTGTTCATACTTGCTCTCCCCTTAATATTATTAATACATTACATATTTTACCCGTTTTACACCGTTAAGTCAATTACCGTGCTATAATTTTATATGCGGTTCACATATTTAATATTTACTGTATATAATAAAAACGGCACACCGCAGGGGTGCGCCGCAACTATATGATTGATATTAAAAGAGACTTTCGCCCGAAGCAAGGCTTTGAACCGCTTCAACAATTTTTATAATAATGGGAACAATGATGCTCCATATCTTGGTATCAGCCTTGTAAAGAGTAAGGAAAGAATCGGCAACTCCGGAGAGGGTAACCTCAAGACTGCTGCCTGTGTGATAAGGGCAGGTCAACACATGGGCGTCATAAGCCGCCTTGGTGCTGAAGGTTTCGCCGCAATAAACAAGCTCGTATGAATAAGAGCCGTCATCACCCTTGACATATTCATACTTTGAATACGGGCAGGTGTATACCGGATCCTCCGCGAAGGCAACCGTGAGGCAGGAGAATGAGAGAATAAAAGCGAGAAAAATAGAAACAATCTTTTTCATATTAAACAGCCCTTTCATACGGAAAGATTTAACATTAAGATGTTACCACAGTGAAAGCAAATTGTCAACAAACAAAATCAAAAAAAGAACGGCGCACCAAATGGTGAGCCGTTCAAATCATCGGGATTTAAATGTAATTACGCAACCTTTTTCTTTGTGCAAACAAAGGCAGCTGCTGAAGCAACGCAAAGAGCGCCGAATACGGAGAGACCCATGGAAGCAGAACCTGTCTCAGGCTTTACTTCTTCTTCTGTTGCGGGTTCGCCGCAATAGAGAGCCTTAATCTTTTCCTTTAAGCAATCGATGAGTTCCTTAATTTTGCCGCAGATGTCGATTTTGTTATCGCCCAAAGTCTTCTCAAGGTCTGTGATTGCGCCCTCAACGCCTGCTGTGTCGTCGCCGGGAACAAGACCTTTAACGAACTCTAAGATTTTGTCAAGAATGGGTTGAATCTTCTCGAGGATTTTGGAATCGGTGAACATTGCCTTAACCTCGTCAAGAATGCCGGTGATTGAGGAATCAACAGGTGCAGAGCCTTCTGTATCAGCCGCGAAGCCGATTGTAAGGCATGAGAACGAGAGAACGAGAGCAAGTACTAACGCAAGAAACTTTTTCATAATCATTGTCCTTTCATAATAGAAATATCCCGTTGCGAAGATGATACCACAGTATATAGAAATTGTCAATAATAAATTTACAGCTAAATGAAAAATTTTTCAAATCTGCCGAAAATTTCCGTATAAGGTGGTTTAAATTAGTAATAAATAAACACAAAAGAGCAAAGCGGTTGAATATTTCATAATTTGGTGTTACAATTGGACAGCGAAAAATGCATTGTAGATATATAAACGGAATATACTGTAATTACACTTTTATCAATTGGAGGAGTTGAATGGATAAACTAAAAACCGGCGAGCTGTTTGACCTTGGCCGGTCGGCGGCGGGCGGATTTCTCGGCGGGTTTGAATACCCGTGGGAGTCCTTGCCGCACATTAAGGATTATATAAATAATACCCTTATTCCCTCGCTCAGTCAAGATGATTTTTACGAATACGCGCCTGGCGTGTGGGCAGAGAAAACCGCGGCGATAGCCCCCACGGCGCATATATCGCCGCCAACGGTTATCGGCAAGGGCACCGAAATACGCCACTGCGCCTTTATCCGCGGCAGCGCGGTCATTGGTGAAAACTGCGTTATCGGCAACTCTGTCGAGATTAAGAATTCTATAATTTTTGACTGCTGCGATGTGCCGCATTTCAATTATGTCGGTGATTCCGTGCTCGGTTTTCATGCGCATATGGGCGCCGGGGCGATAACGTCAAATATAAAAAGCGACAAAACAAACATCGCTGTGCGCGGCGAGGGTACTGAAATTCAAACAGGTCTGCGCAAAATGGGCGCTATGGTCGGCGACGGAGCCGAAATAGGGTGTAACTCCACGCTGAACCCCGGCACGGTTATCGGCAGGGGCACAACGGTTTACCCCAACAGCTGTGTTCGCGGTGTTGTGCCCGAAAACAGCATATACAAAAGCAATGACAATATAGTCGGCAAAGTATAAGCTTTGATTTGAAAGGAAGATTTTGTGGGCAGATTATTCGGAACAGACGGTGTGCGCGGCGTTGCGAACACCGAGCTTACCTGTGAGCTTGCGCTCAATGTCGGCCGCGCGGCGGCGGCAGTATTAACCAAGGGCAACAGACGCCGCCCGATTGTTGTGGTTGGCGCGGATACAAGAACATCATCGGATATGCTATCGGCAGCGCTTACGGCGGGGCTGTGCTCTGTGGGCGCCGATGTTATAGCGGTCGGTACGGTGCCGACACCGGCAGTCGCGTACCTTGTCGGCAAATATAAAGCAGACGCCGGCGTGATGATTTCCGCCTCTCATAACCCGTCTGAATTCAACGGCATCAAGATTTTCTCGGGCGACGGCTACAAGCTGCCCGATGCCCTGGAGGAAGAAATTGAGGCAATGGTGCTTGATAAGGAAGAAAGCTATGAATTCTTATCGGGTTCAGGCGTGGGCAAGGTTTTCGCAGGCTCAAACGCGATTAAGGATTATGTTGAGCATCTTCGTTCCTCCGTTCCCACCTCGCTTGAGGGGCTGAGCATAGCCGTTGACTGCGCGAACGGCGCGGCATCGGTAACAGCTCCGAGTCTTTTTGAAACGCTCGGCGCGAACGCTAAAATAATTTTTTGCGAACCTGACGGCGAGAATATAAACGCCGGCTGCGGCTCAACTAATATGGAGCGTCTTGCCGAATATGTCAAAGAAAACAAGCTTGATGCGGGCGTTGCCTTTGACGGCGACGCGGACCGTTGCCTTTGCGTGGACGAAAACGGCGACCTTGTTGACGGCGATATGATAATGGCGGCCTGCGCCATGGATTTATCCGAGCGCGGAAAGCTGCGCAAAAAAACGGTTGTGGGCACGGTTATGACCAACTTCGGCTTCGGAAAATTCTGCGAGGAGAACGGTTTACATTTTGTCGCCGCCAATGTCGGCGACCGTTTCGTGCTTGAAAAAATGCTCATTGAGGGGTATGACTTCGGCGGCGAGCAGTCGGGGCACATTATTTTCGGCGATTTTGCAACCACAGGTGACGGCGAGCTGACCGCGATTCAGCTTCTCTCGCTTATGCGCCGCAAGCAGGTGAAGCTTTCGGAGCTCGCGGGCGTGATGACGCGCTATCCTCAAACAATGCGCAACCTTACAGTGTCGCCCCAAGGCAAGCTACTGTTTTACACAAACGCCGCGGTTAAAGAGGCGATTGAACACGGCAAAAAGGCCCTTGGCGACGACGGCAGGGTGCTTGTTCGCCCGTCGGGTACCGAGCCTCTGATAAGGGTTATGACTGAGGGCAGCGACAAGGTGATGATTGAGCATGTAGCCGATGAAATTGCCTTGG
>CAYUXK010000049.1:0-15856 GCA_964448835.1 uncultured Clostridium sp.
CTTTGAAAACATACCCGAATAAAAGATAAGCTCCGCCGAAACAGGCGGAGCTTTTTAATATGGTTAAGCGATATAAACTATGATTTTACATCAAAGCCCAAATCCTCAATTTCGCTTACGGCGGTTTTAACCTGAGCGTCGTCGCCGTCAACAGTTACGGTTTTATCCTCGAGGCTAACGGTGAATTTCAGCCCCGCCGCGCCGAGCGCTTTTTGAATTCGAGCTACGCAGTGCCCGCAGTGCATACCGTCAACATATAATGTTTTCATTGTCATCCTCTTTTCTTAATCTAATTTTGCGTTTCTAAGGCGCAGAGCGTTTGTAATCACGCAAACTGAGCTAAGGCTCATGGCGAGCGCGGCTATCATGGGCGAAAGCAGGATATGAAACATGGGGTAAAGCAGGCCCGCAGCAACGGGTATACCTACTGTATTATAGCAAAAAGCCCAAAAAAGGTTTTGCTTGATGTTTCGCATGGTAAGGCGGCTAAGGCGGATTGCCCGCGCCACATCGCCAAGGTCGCTTCGCATGAGCACAATATCCGCGGAATCAATCGCAATATCGCTGCCGCTGCCAATCGCGCAGCCGATATCTGCCCCTGCAAGGGCGGGAGCGTCATTTATGCCGTCACCGACCATCATCACGCATTCGCCCCTTGCCTTAAGCCGCTCGACCTCATTCGCCTTGTCCTGCGGTAAGACCTCGGCAATAACCTCGTCGGCGCCTACGACAGAGCCGATATGCTCCGAGGCGACCTTATTGTCGCCCGTGAGCAGGATAACCTTCAAGCCCATTTCGCGAAGCTTTGCAATCGCTTTGGCGCTGTTTTCCTTGACCGTATCCGCTACGCTGATGATTCCGCAAACCTCGCCGCCGATAGCGGCAAGCATAGGCGTTTCGCCCTTTTTGGCAAGAACGCTCATTTCATCGAGATATTCCTGCGAGGAAAGACCGTTTTCCTCCATGAGCTTTTGGTTGCCCACAAGCACCGCTTGCCCCGTTTCGAGCTTCGCGCTGATGCCCTTGCCCGATATATTCTGAAACTCGCTCACTGTAAATTTGTTTGACAGTCCGTCTTCGTTTGCCCTCGCGGTAATCGCGGCGGCTATCGGGTGCTGCGAGGCCTCCTCGGCGGCGGCAACCGCGGCTAAAAGCTCGCCCGCGGGCATTTTATGTGAAATAATTTCGGTAACAACGGGCTTGCCGTTTGTGACAGTGCCTGTTTTATCGAGCAACACGACGCTTGTGTTGTGGGTTATCTCGAGCGCCTCGCCGCTTCTAATCAGTATCCCCTTGCCCGCGCCGACACCCGTGCCGACCACAATCGCCGCGGGGGTAGCGAGCCCCATAGCGCAGGGGCAGGCGACAACAAGCACGGCCGTGGCAATTTTAACGGCAAAGCCGATATCCCCCCGAACCGCCATCCATATGACCGCCGCGACAATGGCGATAACGATAACTACGGGCACAAAAACGCCTGCAACCTTATCCGCTGTTTTTGAAATCGGCGCTTTTTTGCCCTGGGCATCCTCGACGAATTTGATGATTTTCGCCAGCGTGGTATCAGCGCCCGTACGCGTTATTTCGACATAAAGCGCGCCGTTTTGGTTGACGCTGCCGCCGATAACCTCGCTACCCGGGGTTTTTGAAACGGGCATGCTTTCGCCTGTCAGCATTGACTCGTCAACACCGCTTTCGCCCCTTGTAACAACGCCGTCAAGCGGTATATTGGAGCCGGGCTTCACGATGACCGTGTCGCCGATTTTCAGCGTATCGGTCTTAACCGTCTGCTGCCCACCGCCCTCGGTCACAAGAATTGCGGTATCGGGCGAGAGCTCCATAAGCTTCTTTATAGCGCCCGTGGTTTTTTGCTTACTCGCCTGCTCCATATATTTGCCGAGCGAAACGAGCGCCACAACAACCGAGGCCGACTCAAAATACAAGCCGTGAACATTGTCGGGCTTTGAGGCGAGCGTAAAAAGCATAACAAGGCTGTAGATAAACGCCGCCGAGCTGCCGATTGCCACGAGCGAGTCCATATTGGGGCTTCTGTGGTAAAGCGCCTTGAAGCCGCTTGTATAAAATCGCTTGCCGATGAATATAATCACGAGCGAGAGAGCCATCTGCGTTAGCGCGAAATTTATGGGGTTAGTGTTCATACTCAATATTTTTGGCAGCGGCGCATTAAAAAGCATCGGGCCCATTGAAATGTAAAGCAGCACGGCGGTTAAAATGAGCGAAACGATTATGCCGTTCCTTTCACGGCGGAGCTTGCCCTTATCATCCGTGGCGCCGCTTTCCTTCTTTTTCGCCTGCGGCAAAGCCTTGAAGCCCGCCTTTTCAACGCTTTTCATTATCATTTCCGGCGTTACGAGTGCGCCGTCATATTCAATTGTAAGCTTGTTTGTTGTCAGGTTGACTTCGCTTCGCGAAACGCCCTGAAGCCTCCCGGTAACCTTCTCAACCGAGGCGGAGCAAGCGGCACAGTGCATACCCTCTATATCATAAGTTTCCTTCTTTATATAGGTCACCTCCAATCGTTAATATTATAAACCCGATACGAAAATATATCAACGCTTTTAGCAACTTTTTACAAAATGCAGGAATCTTTTCTGTTACACTTGACAACGGATAAAAAATGTTGTAATATAATATCAGTTAGCGAAGGCTAACTATTCTTAAGGCGGCGAGTTAGTTTATACTAACCAAAAAAGGAGAGGATTACTATGACACTTAACGACTTGCCCGTGAATTCAAGCGGAATCATCAAAAGCGTTAACGGCGAGGGTGCGCTGCGGCTTCGCCTTCTTGATATGGGGCTGATACCCAAAACTAAGGTTACAGTTGGGAAAATCGCGCCGCTCGGCGACCCGATAGGAATAAATCTGCGCGGCTACGAGCTGACTCTGCGCCGCGAGGACGCCAAAAAAATCGAAATTTTGGGAAGCGGTGATGTGAAATGACCTTCGCGCTTGTCGGCAATCAGAATTCGGGCAAAACAACGCTTTTTAACGCCCTGACGGGCGCGAATCAGCATGTGGGCAACTTCCCCGGTGTTACGGTTGACCAAAAAATCGGCGAAATCCGCCGCGCGAAGGGCTGCTCAGTGGTTGATTTGCCCGGGATTTATTCAATCAGACCGTATTCAGCCGAGGAAATCATTACCCGGGATTTCGTGCTCAACGAAAAACCCGATGCAATTATCAACATAGTTGATGCGACTAATATCGAGCGCAATTTATACCTTACATTACAGCTTCTTGAGCTGGGCATACCGATGGTTATCGCGCTCAACATGATGGACGAGGTTCGCGGCAACGGCGGAACTATTGATATTAAAACGATGTCGGGGCTGCTGGGCGTGCCCGTTGTGCCAATCAGCGCGGCAAAAAACGAGGGCATAGCGGAGCTTGTGGTCAGCGTTGTGAGCGCCGCCAAGGATAAACGCCGCCCCCCGGTAATGGATTTTTGCCCGCCGGGCGCTGTTCACCGCTGTATTCACGCCGTTTCGCTTCTGATTGAGGACCACGCCGAGAATTGCGGCGTCTCCGCGCGATTCGCGGCAACAAAGCTTATTGAGGGCGATATGTTCTTCGCCGAGAAGCTGGGACTTAACCAAAACGAGATTGACACGATCGCTCACAGCGTTAAGGAAATGGAAGACGAGCGCGGCATGGATGCGAACGCCGCCCTGGCGGATATGCGGTACACATTCATTGAAAACCTATGCACCTTTGCCGTGGTCAAAAGCAAGGAGAGTAAGGAGCATAGGCGAAGCGATAAAATAGACAGGATTCTTACAAATAAGTACCTCGCGCTGCCGCTGTTTTTCGGCATAATGATTTTGATTTTTGCGCTCACCTTCGGTGTGATAGGAAACAATCTTGCCGATTTGCTGTCAAAGGGAATTGACCTCTTGACGGGCGTGGTGGACAGGGGACTTGCCGCCTACGGGATTAACCCCCTTGTTCACAGCCTTGTTATTGACGGGATTTTCGCGGGCGTCGGCAGTGTGCTTTCGTTTTTGCCGATTATCGTGGTGCTGTTTTTCTTCCTTTCCGTTTTGGAGGATACGGGCTACATGGCGCGCGTTGCTTTCGTTATGGATAAGCTGCTTCGTAAAATCGGACTTTCCGGGCGCAGCTTCGTGCCGATGATTATCGGCTTCGGCTGCTCGGTACCCGCCATTATGGCGACGAGAACTCTCTCCTCCGAGCGTGACAGAAAAATGACTATTTTGCTCACGCCTTTCATGTCCTGCTCGGCTAAAATTCCGATTTACGCGGTGTTTTGCGCTGCCTTTTTCCCGAAGCGGGGCGCGCTTGTGATGAGCGGACTTTATATTATCGGTATGGTTGTGGGCGTGTTAGTTTCGCTTGTTCTCAATAAAACTGCCATGCGCGGGAGCCCCGTTCCCTTCGTTATGGAGCTGCCGAATTACCGCTTGCCCTCGCCCAAAAGCGTGGGGCTTCTCATGTGGGAGAAGGCGAAGGACTTCTTGACGAGAGCCTTCACGGTGATTTTTGTGGCGGCAATTGCTATTTGGTTCCTCAGCTCGTTTGACGCGAAGCTCAATTATGTGACTGACAGCAGCAAGGCGCTTTTAGCGGCAGTCGGCAGGTATATTGCCCCGATTTTTGCCCCGCTCGGCCTCAACGACTGGCGCGTAACGACATCACTGATTGCCGGGCTTTCGGCGAAGGAGGCCGTTGTCAGCACGCTGAGCGTATTAACCGGCACAAGCATGGATTCGCTTTCAGCCGCTCTTGGCGGGCTGTTTACTCCGCTGTCGGCAATGAGCTTTTTGGTTTTTACGCTGCTCTATACGCCGTGCGTCGCCGCGATAGCAACCTTAAAGCGCGAGCTTGGCTCAAGGCTTCAGACGGCGGGCGTTGTCGTGGGGCAATGCTCGATAGCTTGGGTTTGCGCCTGGGCGGTTTACCAAATCGGAAGCATTTTTGTATGAGGTGATTAAATGAGTATATACGATTATTTGATTCTTGCCGTAATCGCCGCCATGGTCGCCGCGGTGTTTATACACAGGGCGGTTCAAAAGAAAAAAGGTATCCCCTGCGCCGGTTGCGGCTCCTGCAGCTCCTGTACGGCTCAATGCGGAAAAAGATAAAGAACGCGCCGGAAAGTATTCAAACTTTCCGGCGCGATATTAATTTTAATTAACTTTTACTGACCGTTTTGATTGCCCTGGCCGAAGTAATATTCGAACGGATCAACGTATTGATACGTTGTGGTTTCCTCTTGCGTGGTGCCCTTATCCTCGACAAGAGTTACCTCAACCTCGAGCTCGCTCGTGCTGTAATTATTATTGACTCTGCAAAGCGTGAGGGTGAGCTTATCGCCGATTTTGCCGTTATCAATCAGCTCAAGCAGCACATCGGCGCTGGTCAGGGGCTTGCCGTTAACTGCGGTAATCATATCGTAGCGCCTCGCCTGGGTTTTTGACAGCGAGCTGTCGGAGCTGATTTGGTCAATTATGAGCGTGCCCGCGGGCAGACCCTTGATTTGAGCTATCATGCTATATTGAGCACTCGCGCTCACGGGGTAATAGGTTACGCCGAGCTTCGGTCTGTTGGGCACATAGCCGTAGGCGATAAGGTCATCAACAATTTCCTTGGCGGAGGTGATGGGAATTGCAAAGCCCATACCCTCATAGTCCGTAGCGGTAATTTTTTGAGAATTTATACCCACGACCTGACCGTATTGGTTAACCAGCGCGCCGCCGGAGTTACCGGGGTTGATTGCCGCATCGTGCTGGATGCACTTCATCGTGTAGCCGATTTCGCTGCTTACGGGTCTGTCAATCGCCGAAACGAAGCCGCCTGTGAAGGAGCCGAAAAACTCAACGCCGCCGGGGTTACCTATGGCATAAACGGGGTCGCCGACCTTGAGAAGCTCGGAATCGCCGAATTCAGCGGCGGTCAGTCCCTTTGCCTTGATTTTGAGAATACCGATGTCGGTGCGGATATCATAGCCGACTATCTCGGCGTCATAGGAGGTGCCGGTATCGCACTGAACGGTTGCCTTGATTCCCGACGCGCTGATAACATGGGCGCAGGTGATAACATAGGTGTATTCGCCCGTGGAATCGTTGCCCATTATAATGCCCGAGCCCTCGCCTGCCGAGGAGGCCGAGGAGTTGGTGTAAACCACGATGCCGACAACGCTGGGCTTAACCTGTTGGGCTATCTGGGAGGTTGTGAGCGTGCCCGTCTGAGCCTTGACGCTGTTCGCTTCGGGGGCGGAATTTATATTAAGAGAAGCGTCGCCGCTCTCATCCTTCTTGGTTTCGCTTATTGAGTCAGAATCGCTTTTTTCGGCCATATATCTCGAGATTGATATCGCACCCATACCGATGGCAAAGACAACCACAAGAGCAATCAGACTTAAGAATATCTTTGTGCCGCGTGAGGAGCCCTTCTTTTGAGGAGGAGGAGTCACAGGGCGCTGCGCGGGGTCATAGTTGTAGGCGTAATTATTCTGGCTGTAGGGAGAATACTGTGACGGCGGGGGATTGTATTGCGCGCCGTACTGAGCGCCGTATGGCGGCTGCCCCTGATTGGGTGCGCCGTATGCGCTCTGGCTCGAATAGCGGGGAGCGTAGCGCGGGTCTCCGCTGTAACCGCCTTGGGGAGCGCTCTGCCCCTGCGCGGGGGGAGCGGTCTGCTGCGCCTGTGTTGCCTGCGCCTGCTGCTCGCCCTGCTCCGGGGACTCTTCCTCGGGCTGTAAGTCAACGGGCTCTTTTTCTTCGGCAGGGTCAACAACGGGGTTTTGCTCTTCGCCGTTTAAATTTTGCCCAAATTCATTTTCGTTCATGTTTGTCATACCTTTCTTTATATTGTGAAGCCCGAAAGGATATCGGCTTCATTTGCACTCATTTTGAACTATTCATATTACTAATCCGTTAACAGAAATTAAAAATTATTTCAACAAATTGGGAACTTTTTTCTATACTCGGTTAATCGGAATACGGAAGGCAAACTCGGCGTATTTGCCCTCCTCGCTCGCGACGGTGATTTTGCCGTCATGCAGCTCGACAATGGTCTTTGAAATGTATAAGCCCATTCCCGCACCCTTGACATCAAAGCTTCTTGATTTATCAACCTTATAGAAGCGTTCGAATATTCTGTTAAGCTCATCTGAGGAGATGCCCTTGCAGCTGTTGCGAAGGCGAACAAAGGCCATATTGCCCTCAGTTTTTGAAACGGCCTCAATATATCCGCCCTCGGGCGTGAATTTAACAGCGTTATCAATAAGGTTATATATTACCTGATTAATCATATCCTCATCGGCGGTTACCGGATTCTCTTCCATGGTGTCAAGACCGCGGATTTCGATATTCTTCTTATCAATCAGCTGCTCAAACCCGAGCAGAGTGCGAACGAGCATACCCGATATATCAAAGCGGCGCGGATTAATATCAAGCTCGCCCGCTTCAATCTTTGACATATTAAGCATTCCCGTAACAAGGCGAGATAAGCGCTTAACCTCGGAGGAAACAATTTTAAGGTAATATTCGCGCTTGCTTTCATCAATTGTGCCGTCAAGCAGCCCGTCAATAAAGCCGCCTATGGTGGTCATCGGTGTTTTTAATTCGTGCGATACATTCGCAACAAAGCTTCGCCTTGATGCCTCAGTGGTCGCGAGCGCCTGCGCCATAGAGTTAAAGGCGCCCACCAACTCGGCAATTTCATCATCGCTTGAGTTCAAAAATTTCTTTTTTATCGTTATACGGGTTGAAAAATCGCCCTTAGCGTATTGCTTTGCCGCCGCGCTCATCTGATTAAGCGGCTGTGTCAAACGGAAGGTCTGGAAATACGCCGTTATGAACGCAAGGAACATCGCCAGAATCGAGGCAAACGAAAACATACGGAAAATAGCCATAACATAGGGCGAAAGCCCCTCAACGATAGGCTGGGTTGCATAAACCACGCCCACTGTTACATCGTTGACAACAATCGGAGTGCCCACGATAAAGCTCAGATCCCCCGAGGCGCCCAAATTGCCGGTTGTGCTGTATGTATCAAGCATCGAATACAGCATAATATTATCGGGTATTTTGTAGCCTGAATGTATCGCGCAGTTGTCAGAGCTCAAAACCATATCGGAACGCAGAATTTCTTTGCAGTATACAACGTAGCCCTGCGGGTTGCAGACAAAAACATCCGCGTCAATGGCATTTGAAATCTGAAGCAGAGTGTTGCAGATGACGATAATTGAGCCTCTGCCGCTTTCGCCCAGGTAATCAGAGGATAAAACATCGCGCGTGTTTTGCGCCACGCTGACCGCATTCTCTTTGAGCAGGCTTATTTTTTCTTCCATCCAATACTTTGAAACTAAAAGCAACAGAGCTCCGCCTACAAAGACGAAGCTGATGAGAATGATTGAAATTGTAACGAAAAAATATTTTCTGAATAAGCCCGAGGCTCTTTTAATGGCCACCGTAAAGCACCCTAATCCTTGGTTTCAAACTTGTAGCCGACACTCCAAACTGTTTTAAGCTCCCATTTATCCGAAACGCCCTCAAGCTTCTCGCGAAGGCGCTTGACATGAACATCAACCGTGCGCGAATCGCCGTAATAATCGAAGCCCCACACCTCGTCAAGAAGCTGGTCGCGGGTAAAAACGCGGTTGGGATTGCTCGCGAGGTGATAAATAAGCTCCATCTCTTTGGGCGGAGTATCAATTTTTTCGCCATTTACGCGAAGCTCATAGTTTGTCAGGTTAATAACCAGCTTATCGAAGCTGACCTCTTTTATATCGCTTTGCGAAACGCTGCCGCTGCGGCGAAGCACCGCCTTAACGCGCGCCATGACTTCCTTAGCATCGAAGGGCTTGACAACATAGTCGTCCGCGCCGAGCTCGAAGCCGAGCACCTTATCGAAGGTCTCACCCTTCGCCGTGAGCATGATTACGGGCTTGTCGGAAAACTTTCTGATTTCGCGGCATACCTGCCAGCCGTCAAGCACGGGCAGCATAATGTCAAGCAGCATCAGAGAAGGCGAAACCTCCTGAAAAAGCCTTACTGCGGCACCGCCGTCATTCGCGATTGTAACCGCATAGCCCTCCTTTTCAAGGTAGAGCCTGAGAAGCTCGCAGATATTGTTATCATCGTCAACAACAAGTATTTTTTCCTGTGGCATAAATTTACCTCCCTATTCAACTATACTTTGCCTACGGTATTTTTTGCTATGATTCTATTATACTCTCTTTTTTTACGTTTTTGTGAATTCAACACAAATAAACTGTGACCGTTTGCCGCAAAAGTCACTTATTATTACTTTATGGAAAATTTAAACACTGTTTCGCTCTTAAACTCCTTGCCGGCTTCAAAGGTGCATTGCGGGAAGGCGGGGTTATTGGGAGTATCGGGATAAAACTGTGTTTCAAGGCAAAGCCCCGCGTGCTTAATTATCGGCGCGCCCTGCTTGCCGTTATTAGTTCCGTCAAGGAAATTGCCGGTATAAAGCTGAACGCCGCACAAATCGGTGTAAACGGTCAGCACTCTGCCGCTCACGGGCTCATATACCTCTGCGGCGAGACCGCTGTCGTCATCCTCGAGGCAGAAGTTGTGGTCATAGCCGTCGCACATTTTAAGCTGGTCATCATCCGCGCCGATATCCCTGCCGATGGCCTTGAGCTCTCTGAAATCAAACGGGGTGCCCTCAACCGCGCGCAGCTCGCCCGTGGGGATACTCAGCTCGTCCGTAACGGTAAAGCGCGAGGCGTTGATTTTAAGGATATGCCCGAGAATATCGCCCGAGGCGCAGCCGCCAAGATTAAAGTAAGCGTGGTTTGTCAAATTGAAAATGGTTTTTTTATCGCTTACCGCGCGGTAGGTGATTTTAAGCGAATTATCATTAGCAAGCAAAAATGTAACCGTAAAATCGGCGTTCCCCGGGAAGCCGAAGCTGCCGTCGGGGCTTGAATACGACATTTCAACCGCGTTATCGTCAATAATAATCGCGTTCCAAACAGCGTGCGACAGCTCGCCGCCGCCGTGAAGGCAGGTTGAGCCCTTTTCATTCTTTTCAACATTATACTCAACGCCGTCAATTGAGAATTTGCCGCCCGCTATGCGGTTGGCGTATCTGCCGACGGTCTGCCCCTGATAATTCGAGAGCTTTTCGTTGCCGTCAAGGTCATCGAAGCCGACGAGCACATCCGCCGCTTCACCGTTTTTATCGGGAACAAAAATCGAGTTAATTGTCGCGCCGTAGGTGATTAACTGAACGCTCATACCCGAGGAATTCTCGAGAGTATAAGCATCCACGCGCTTGCCGTCGGTGGTTGTGCCGAAAGAGGTCTTTGTTATCATAATTTTCATTCCTTTATTTTCATTATACCATTACATTATATATTCGCCGTGGGGCTATGTCAAGGAAATCAGCTCGTAGATTTTTATGAGCGCCCGATATTGTGTTTTTACAGCCGATTTGATATAATACTCTTCTAATACATTGGAAGGTGAATTTATGAATTCGTTTGATTTTGTTGATAACCTTGACCTTTTAAGGCGGCTTGAATTTATCGTTGAGATCGATAAAATGAAAACCGTGCTGCGCCGTACGCTGCTTGCAGACGGCTCGAGGTGCGAAAACGATGCCGAGCATTCATGGCATCTGGCGATGATTGCAATGGTACTTGAGAATTACGCCGCCGAAAAGGCGGATATGACAAAGGTAATCCGCATGGCGCTCGTGCACGACCTCGTCGAGGTTTACGCGGGCGACACCTTCGCCTATGACGAGGAGGGTAACCTGAGCAAGCTTCAGCGTGAAACCGACGCGGCGGATAAGCTTTTTGCCCTGCTCCCGTCGCCGACGGGCGAGGAGCTGCGCGCTCTTTGGGAAGAATTCGACGAGGCTGAAACACCCGAGGCCCGCTTCGCCTGCGCCGTGGACAGGCTGCAGCCGCTTATTTCAAATTACCTGACCAACGGCCACACCTGGAGGGGCGGCGCGGTTAATTCACGCCAGGTTCTCAAACGCATGGAGCCCATTCGCGAGGCAATTCCCGGGGCGTGGGCGGTTGTCGAGGGAATCATTGCCGAGTCAATCAAAAAGGGCATTTTAGCCCCGTAAATTATATATTGTTAGAAATTTGTAACTTTATTGCCGCTTTTATTTTAAGATTGGCAAGATATACTGAAGGAAGTTCCTTGGGAACTCTTATTCATTGGGAGGGGACGCAATGCACACGGTTCTTGTCTGTGACGATGACCATGCGATACTTGATTCGGTTGAAATCTATTTAAAGCTGGAGGGCTACAATGTTTTGCGCGCGGATAACGGCAAGGCGGCGGTTGAGCTTGTCAAGGGCAGCGAGGTTCACTGCGTGATTCTCGACATCATGATGCCGGGGCTTGACGGGCTTCAGGCGACGCTCAAAATGAGGGAAAAATATAATTTTCCCATCATTTTGCTGTCAGCCAAAAGCGAGGATACTGACAAGATAGCGGGGCTTTCATTCGGCGCGGACGACTATGTTACAAAGCCGTTTAACCCTCTGGAGCTTATGGCGCGCGTCAAGTCGCAAATCCGCCGCTACACAACTCTCGGCAGCCTTGAGGTTCGCGAGGGTGTCATCACAACGGGCGGGATGAGCCTTGACACGCTGGCAAAGGAGCTTACGGTTGACGGCGAAAGCGTCAAGCTGACCGCGACGGAATACGGAATCATGAAGGTGCTCATGGAGAACCTCGGCAGGGTGCTTTCGAGCAACCAGATTTATGAGGCTGTCTGGAACGAGCCCGCCTATTACGCCGAAAAAACCGTAACTGTGCATGTCAGAAGAATAAGAGAAAAAATCGAGATTAATCCCAAAGAGCCAAAATATTTAAAGGTGGTATGGGGAATTGGATACAAAATTGAAAAAATTTAGCCGCTCCTTTTTTGTGCGTTTCATTGCGGTCATGCTGCTCATGGTGCTTACGCTCACAAACGCGTTTTATATCGGGAAGCTCGCGAGGGGTATAATTCTGTTTGGCGCTCCTGCCGTTACGGCGGCAGCAGAGCCGGTTACGGATACTAACGCCTTCGCTGCGTCAACCATAGAGCTAATAAGCAAACTGCAAATGCGCGTGCACACTCAAAACGTCAAAACTCAAGGGTATATTGAGCAAAAGCGCGCCGAAATTGAAGCAAACTACTCGCAGGCAATTAAGGTGTATAATGAAATAATCGAGGATTATAACACCTTTGCCCTTCGCGCGGCGAACGGTGATAATGAGGAAGGGCTGTCGGTTGAGCCGACAATCAGACAAAGTAATCCCACCGGGGTAAGCTCGACAACGCCGGCGCAGCCCTCAAAGGTGCAGCCGACTAAAGCGCAAAGCTCAACCGAGCTTGCAACGGCGGTTGAAACATATGTATTCATGAGCGAAGTGACCGAGATGGTTTTTGACGCCGACTCGAATGAATATTATCCATCCCAGATTGAAAGTAAAGAAATCATTTTGAAGCGCGGTGACACAGGCTACTGGTACTATCAATTCCTTAATTCGGGCTACGCGGGCAATGAAGACGGCATTTCGGATTTTGCCAAATATGCCAGCGGATATGATAATTACGAAAGAGAATTAAACGACTTAAACAGCTACGCCGATGGCACGGACTATTCGGCCAATTACTTCCAAACCCTTGACAGCCCCGATTATTTTATTATTGATAAGAAGACGGGCAATTATTTTACAAACATTGACGGCTGCAAGACTCAGCAGCAGGCCGCCGCCGCTTTACGGAGGTCCCCGTGGTACGCCTTTTATTCAAACGATTCCTTTGAAACAAACGACAAGCGCCAATATAATGACACAAGCGGCTCGCTCGGCGACCTATATAACATGCCGGCCGTCACCTTCGGCGATTATTATTACTCATACGACATTGCCGTTCAAAGGACGGATTTAGCCGCCGCAAGCCCTTATTACTGGTTTTTAAGCGCAGTCGGGCGCTATGAAAACCCTGAAGCCGTGACAAACGATTACGAAATCTGCATTGGCTTTGACGGCAAATTTGACGGCTCGGACGCTTTTGCAAGAATTAATACCGAATACACGAATTACCACGCTGACAATTACCTCACCATAGGCATACTTAGTCTGTCCTGCTTTATCCTTTTCGTTGCCCTTTTAGCGGTTACGGGTAAGGATGAGAACGGAAAGCCGAGGAAGTACTTTATCGACAGGCTTTGGAATGACCTGCACTTCGTTCTTTCGTTTGGGCTTATATTCGGCATTGTTGCGATGGTAATTGCTATCGCCGTGGAGTTCAGCGACTTAACGATTTACAGCCCGAACGCCTTTGCCGTTATTTGCGCAATCGGATTTACGATGTGCATCATGCTCCTTCTTGAATGGCTCACGAGCGTTATCCGCCACGCGAGGATGAAAACCTATTTCAGGCACACGCTTTGCGCCAAGTGCTTCCTGCTGTGCAAGAAATTCATTAAATTCTGCTTCAGACCGCTTACGCGATTTTTCCGCACGGTTAAAGAAATCGGGGGAGTCAAGCACCTGCCGCGCTGGATTGTTGCCGCGTGCCTCGGCGTTGTGGCAATCAACGCGATTCTTGTTGGTTTTGCTGCGACAAGCCATGATTTCTTCCCGGCATTTTTGGCGATGGTTTTTGATGCGGGCGTTATCGGCGTTTTCCTTTGGGTTTTCGTTTCACTCGACAAAATAATGAAGGCTGTTGACGACACCAAAAACGGTAAGCTTGACAGCAAGGTTGATATCAATAACATTTTCCCGCTGCTTCGTGAATTCGCGAATAATGTGAACACCGTGGGCAACGGTATGCAGGCGGCGGTTGATTCCGCCATCAAGGACCAGCGAATGAAGGCGGAGCTGATAACAAACGTTTCACATGACCTAAAAACGCCCCTGACATCAATTGTCAGCTATGTTGACCTTCTCAAGCGCTGCGAGGTCCAGGATGAGCAGGCGCGTAAATATATCGATATCCTTGACGAAAAATCACAGCGCATGAAAAAGCTGATTGAGGATTTAGTTGAGGCGTCAAAGGTTTCGAGCGGCTCTGTTGAGCTGCACCCGATTAAGCTCAACCTTTGCGAAATCGCGGTTCAGGCGGTCGGCGAAAACAGCGAGAAGCTTGAGCAAAACGGTATAGAGCTGCGCTACAGAATACCCGAGCAGCCCGTCTATATAATGGCGGACGGCCAAAAAACCTCGCGCATAATCGAGAACCTTTTCTCAAATGTTCAGAAATACGCCATGCCCGACACAAGAGTTTACGCCGAGGTTCTCTCGGACGACAAATTCGGCGCGCTGGTAATCAAGAATGTTTCGCGCTATCCGCTCGACATATCCGCCGCGGAGCTTACTCAGCGCTTTGTGCGCGGCGACGCCGCAAGAAGCAGCGAGGGCAGCGGACTTGGGCTTTCAATCGCGAATAACCTGTGCGAGCTTCAGGGCGGCAAATGCATAATCTACGTTGACGGCGATTTGTTTAAGGTTACCATCCTTCTCCCCATCGCAAAGTAAAAAAATTCGATAAAAATGCGGCGAGGAGCTTTTGACCTTTGCCGCGTTTTTTGTAAAACGGCTTGCAATTAAGAATAAAATATATGATAATAGAGTAGAATTAAAATGAAAAGGACTGATGTATTTGACAGCTTTACTATCTCCATCATTTTTTGACCCTGTTTTGGGCTTCGACCGCGCAATTTTTGAATTCGTGCAAAACAACATTTGGCAGAGCTGGCTCACGCCGATAATGAAGGCCATAACAACCCTCGGCGATTCCGGCATTATCTGGATTGTCGCGGCAATAATTCTGCTTTTCTTTAAGAAATACCGCAAGGCGGGCTGCGCGATGCTTGCCGCCCTGGCGGTGATGATTTTTTGCAATGACTTTATACTCAAGGACCTTGTTTTTGCCCGCCCGAGACCGTTTAACCTTGAGGTGTGGAAGGACTGGTTCGTTTACCCGAACTTTGTTTCAATGCCCGACAGCAACTCATTCCCCTCGGGGCATACCTCATCATCCTTCGCGGGCGCGCTCGCGCTGACAATGGTGACAAAGCAAAAACGCATTGCCATACCCGCATTTATCCTCGCTTTCCTTATCGGATTCTCGCGAATTTATGTTTTTGTTCATTACCCGACGGATGTTATCGGCGGCATTGTGGTGGGCTTGATTTACGGGCTTGTCGGCGTAGTGATAATCAATTGGCTCTACCCCAAGCTCGAGAAATATGTTGAGGGCAAAAGAGCCGCGAAAGCCAAAAAAGCATAGAAGAAGAGCCCTTGATTATAAGTTTGAGCCCCACCGAAGGAAGATACCTTTGGTGGGGCATTCTGCTTTGTTATACCTCTTGAGAGCTCTCAAGGGGCTCAAAGTCGTTATTGGATGCTTAGGACGTTGATGTCATGAAGATACCCACGCTTAAACAAGAGGGGGAAGGCTCAGACGACACTCAGCAATAATTCAATATTTGTGCTGTAAGTTGTCTCGTATTGGGCAGAGGGGTTGCAAAACTTCTTGATCACAACAGATTTCAGATTTACTGCTCAATTCCCACGAAGCTGGTTTCACAGTTGCCTTTTGACCGATCAACCTTTGCACCTTAATGTTCAATGCTATCACGGATTCATCAATGGTGCTGTATGCCTTTTCTGCTCTCTTTATGCAAAGCAGCTCATTGATATATTAATGCTCTGTAGGGGATATGGAAGAAAGCCATAAACCAGCTTGCGTAATAATACAATGCAAATGCTTTGCTTGGTAATTAATTATTTGATGTTTTTCAATAACTCGCAAGATTCATAGTTTAATATGTAGTACTCTTCAAGTGACATCTTTTCCTTAAAGAAGGCCTC
>CAYUXK010000050.1:0-12268 GCA_964448835.1 uncultured Clostridium sp.
TGATTTTTGCACTTTTTTGTCTCATTACAAGGTAAAACTACTTAAACAATAGGAATAGATATTACACTTTAGCAATTGAAAAAGTATGATTGAAATAATCAACCCTGCTTCCGTTAGTGAACTGCCCCAATTTGTACTGTCTGTACAAATTGGGGCAGTTCATAATTCTACCATAGGAGGACATTTTTTTCATTGTCCGTTTTTACTGGACTTGTGCATAACAGTCAAGGGCTCTTTTTTAATATTGCTTCTTATTGTAATTCAGGCGGTAATCCCGAACCCAATCGCGCGAGTACCTTGAAAGGTATAGCAGCAGATGGTCGGTATCGGTAAAGCCCAGCGACCACAGACGGTCGGCGGTTGAAAGCAAAAATCGGTTCTGGAATTCCATACGGTTGCGCTTGACTCGGCTCATTTTTGTGTTCTTTGAGTCATAGCTCATTGAAATATGAAAATCCCCGTTTGAGGTGATATTGGTAAGCCCCACTTCCTCGACCTCATCCTTGAGAATGGCGTTTTTCTTTAGCACAAAGTTGGATGGCGTGCAGCTGTTAATAAGCGAGGTATCTTCAATAATATCGATGGTTTGCTGCAGCTCATCTGCGGTTTCGGTGGGGTAGCCGAGCAAAAACGTGCACTGGTTCCACATACCGATATCGCGGGAATCGTTGAGAATCCGCAGCCTTATATCGCTGTCAACGCCCTTGTTCATAAGGTCAAGCAGCCTTTGCGACGCTGCCTCAAAGCCCCATGAAAAAAACATTGCTCCGTTCTCATAAAGATTTTTAAGAACCTCGCGGGTAAAGCCCTTATCAAACCGCGCAAAGGAATAGAAATAAATCTTTAGCCCCCTGCGGCTGATTTCATTGGCAAATTTGTCGTAAAATGCAGGCGTCACAGCTTCATCCACAAAAATAAAGTGGCTTACATTATATTTTTTTACCAGATATTCAACCTCATCGGCGGCGTGCGATACACTCTTGATGTCATATTTCTGCTGACCTGTGTAAAAATCGCAGAAGGTGCATTTCCCCCAGTAACAGCCCTTGCCGAGCTGAACGGGTAAAACAATATCGGGTGAAAAATATTTTGAAAAATCGAAGTCGTCAAAATCGGGATAGGCAAGGCTGTCCATATCAAGCAGCGGCGCCGTTTCATTCGTGACGACCGTATCGCCGTCAAGCCAAACGAGAGAGCGAACCTCGCCGATTGATATTTCACCGCTCATATAGCGAGCGACGTCAACCGCCGCCGTTTCACCGTCGCCCACAGAGATAAAATCGCAGAATACTTTGAAAAACTCGGGCTGCTTTTTAATATCCTCAATGATTTTGAATATATAGTTTCCGCCCATGCAAACGGTTTTGCCCGTTTTTTCTTTAATCATTCTGCCAAGGGTAAGCGCGGGCACAAGCTGACTTAAATCAGTCACCGAAATGCCGATAAGTTCGAAGCCGTCAAGCGGAATTTCAGCGAATTTTTTCTCATAATAGCCGATGAACATATTAATCGAATCGTCAAAGCACTGCGCCTTGACATCGGCATAGCTCAGGGATAAAACGGGGTTTGCAATGTAATTATCAATTAAGATTTTAGCGGGCTCAAACGGTAGCGAAATAATTCTCAGAGCGTCGCTCAAGGTATCCTTCGCTCTGAAAAGCAGCTCGGGGTTATAGAATTTATCCCGACTTTTTAACACGCTTACCGCCTGATTGATGTTGTCGGCGGTTTCGGCCAAAAGCTCGGGCTCGTTATCAAAAAACTCGCTTATTGCCTTGTAGCGCAAAAGCTCGGTGCGCTCTTTTTTTGAAAAAGAGAGAAAGTTTTTCTCGGGCTCCGGGCAGGCGTTTACGGTTTTAAGCAGACGCGGCAGCATTCTCTTTGCCGCCTCGCCGCTCTCCAAAACGCTCTCACGGGTAAGAATGTCGTTAAAAAACTCAATATTCAGGTCATAGCAATGCGCCTCGTAGCCCTTACTTTTTAGCTCGCCGACAAGCACGGCGGGCGCAAGGTAGGGATTCATCGGGTACCACTGCGGCACAGTTAAAAAAAGCGTTCTCATTTATTTGCTCCGTTATTCTTACAGTCTTTTTTAAGTATATCTTCCTTTTTCATAAAGCGAACATGAAGCGAAAGCCTCAAGTATTGGGATATCTGCTTAACGCTGTTGCTGGATTTCCCATCCGTTCGCGGATAGCAGTTGGTAGGAATCTCGGTAAATTCACAGCCCAGGCGCAGAGGCTTCAGTACCATTTCAAATAGCATAGGAAAGCCGATTTCCTCAAACTCAATTGACTGGTAGACCTCGGTTGGCACTATCTGCACGGGTATTGTGAAATCGGTCAGCTTCACGCCGTAGAGCAGCCGCAGATACCGCTGCGCCAAAAAATTGGCAGCCTGCTTAAGCTTGCCGTAGTCGTAAAATTTACAGCCCGGCATCCAGCGTGAGCATTTATGGATAACATTAGGCTGTTTCTTTGCCATTTCAATCATTTTCGGCACACAGTCAAGGTCGAGCGCCATATCCGAGGCGAGCAGCAGGCAGTGCGAGCCTTTTGCAGAGTCTATTATATCAATTATCCCCGCCATAAACGGGCGCTTTTGAACAAAGATGTTCGTCGGCACGCCAAGATCCGTGCTTTTCAGCTCATCAAGCACCGCAAGGCAACCCTCAGTTGCCCTCGGCGAGTAGCCGATAGCTATTTCAGCCAAATCCGATTTATCGCAAAGGGCGATAACGGTTTCGACAGTTTTTCGAAGTGATTCTGTTTCGGTCACGGCACCGAGCATAATTGACACGCCGCTAAACTCGCTCATGGATTTCCTCCGTCAGAATTCAAGAATAATATCCGTTTCGGGGTATGAACGGCACGGATGAATAACGCCGTATTTTATATCCGCCGCCCGGCGGCTGTCACTCTCCGGGCGAAAATCGGTCTTCACCTTGCCCGAAACAAGCTTGCAGCGGCAGTAGCCGCATTCACCGCTCCTGCACCGCGCCTTGGTGGGAACACCCGCCCTTTCAAGGGATACAAGCAGCGTTTCGCCGCTAAAGCATTTTATATCAAAGCTGTCAAAGCCGATTAAAACTCTGCAATTAAAGCTTTCACCGTCGGCGGTTTCGCCCTGACCGTCGGTAAGCTGAAAGCGGATGAATTTTTGTCTCTTGAGAATCTCCTCTGCCGCAGGTCTGACTCTGTCATATAAATCGCTTCTGCCACAGATAAAAACGCTTACGGGGGAATTCTCATCCGCGCCGCGAAGCGCGTCGGAAACATCGTTAAGTCGGTGATTGGCAAACGGCAGAGAAATATCCTTTTCGCTCTCAAGATAAACCGAAAGCTCGCTTTCCCCGGCTGCCGCCATTGAAAGCGCCGCGCCTATGCCCGTTTCATCGGCGATGAATATCACCTTTTTTGCGTCACGCAGGGGGCTGTAATACATAAAGCCCTCGGGAGAAGAAGCCTCAACAGTATCGCCGGGCTGAATTTCAAAAAGGTAGCGTGTAACGGGGCTTTGGCATTTATCCGACACAATAACGCTCCACTCCCCGTCGAGGGCGCGTATAGGCGGCGACGAAAGGGGATAGGGCTGAACAAATAATCCGCCGTTATGCCGCGCACGGATGCAAACCGATTGCCCCGCTCGGAAAAAGGGCAGAGCCCCGCCGCAAGCAGGTTTAAAATCGAGGGCTATCATCCCCTCGGCAATCGGTGTTTTTGCCGCCACCATGAGGTTGACCGTTTCGGGGTGAAGCCGCGCGGCAAGCGCATTGACGGCATAGGGCGCCGAGGGTAAAGAATCAGGGGCAGCGTCAATCAGCCGCTGCCTTCTTTTAGTTATTTCAAGAAAATTCTCCATATCAACTGCCGCTGATATGGGATTGTGATTAAATATCATATCTGCCTCTGCCTAAGAATATAGTGCGCGGCATCCGCGCCCGATGCCATTGCCGAGCTGTAGCCGTGTAGCATACTGCCGTAGCCGCCGACAAGATGAAGGCCATTGATTCCCTGCGAATGATTGTCGCCCATAAATTGGCGTGCCAGAACGCCGTCATCTTTTTTGCCGAGATAGCCGTAAATTGCACCCTGCGGGGTTCCAGTGAAGCGGGCAAAGGTTTCGGGCGAGGCAATCTCAATTTCCTCAATATGCGCGCGAATCCCGATTCCTGTAGCCCTCTCAAAGGTTTCAATCATTATGTCGGCAAAGTCTTCCTTCTCGCGGAAATAATCCTTGTCGCTGACCTTGCCCCACCAATCATCGGTGAAAAGCGTGGTCATGCACAAAACCGCCGTGCCGGGAGGCGAGGCGTCGGGATTAATTGCGCTAAGGCAAACGGTGTTTTGCACACGGTTCGTTTCGGGGCTTGCCATAAGCTTAAACTGCTTTGCCGTATCCATATCGGGAAAAATGAAGTAGGAATAGTCGTTAAGACCAAGCTCGGCGGCGGATTTGTCAAGACCGAGATAAACGCAAAAGCCCCTGCCCGAAAAGTCACGCGCGTTTGCTCTTTTAATATCTTCCTTCGGTCTCTTGCCCTCAGGTAAAAGCGAGCCGAAAACGATATGCGGCGAAATATCACAGATGACATCTTTTGCATAGAAAGAAGCGCCCGAGGCGGTCTTAACGCCGCTGACACGGCCATCGTCGGTTAATATTTCGGTAACCTCTGTGTTAAGCAGCAGCTTGCCGCCGCAATCAGTTATTATTTTCGCCAGCGCGCTGCTGATTTCGTAACCCCTTGCCTTTGGCACAACCGAGCCAAGCTCGATATAAGAATTGAGCATTGAAATATAGTGAAAGAATGAAAGATTATCGCAATCCGCAAGAATATAAGCCCAGTAGCCACGGAAAATATCCGCCGCCTTCGGCGGTACCTTCAGCTCGCTGAGCACCTCATTGACGCTCATACTGCTGTTTTTAAGGAAATCCCTGTGCCGCATGAGCGCGTCAAGCTTCTCCTCCGAGTTTTTAATGCCTGAAAGCTCCCCCATTGCAATACGGTTTTCTTCGCATAGAGCAAAAAGCTTCTCAAGCGAGGGTCGACTGCCGGGCGAAGCGATTTCGGCTTTGTCAATATAATTTTCAATGCCGAAGGGCATAGTGATATCAATCGGCTCGGGACAATCACAGGTTATCAGGCGGTAAGCGTCTTTAACATCCACCCAGTCAATTTTATCAGAAATATCAAGCTCGTCAAAGAGCTTTCTGACGCCGCCGAAGGGCTTGTCATAGCGCCCGAAGCCGCAAAGCTCATGGAGCGAAACATCAAACTCGAACCTGCCCCTCTTGAAGCTGGAGGCAAAGCCGCCGGGGGCGTGAGATTTTTCGATTATCAGCACCTTCAGTCCGCCCCTTGCCAGAACTGCCGCTGCGGCAAGACCGCCGACACCTGCGCCGACAGTAATTACATCAAATTCGTTCATTAATTATCCCTTCAGCTAAGATATATGTAACAGTTATATTGTTATTAATCGTCATGCCGTTTTTACCGAACCAAATTGACTCACGCGCATAGTCCTGCCAGTTTGAGGGGGTATCGGCATTGCTGATATGTATAATACTCGCTTTTTCCTTCAGATCAACACGGTCATCAATAAACACGCCTTTGAAAAACTCTCTCCAGTTATATTTAAAACGCTTATCCATATCCTCTGCGCCGGGCTGCTTTAAAACACTGTGCTGCAGGTCAATAAGCTCATCGAAAATCTCTTCGTCAACGCCGAACGAAAGGAAGAACGGTCGCATTTCGGCGTAATACCTATCAAGATTATCAATTACATCGAGTACGGCAACATGGTCGGGCGGCCAGGTTATTTCACCGTATACAGGGTTTCTGTACAGCTCAATCGGCTCGCCTATTGATACGCGCTTAAACAGATTATTCAGGAAAGCATAGGTTTTATAGCTCAGAGAATCGGGGTGAGAAGCGGCCCAGTCAACAACCGCGTTATAAAAATCCTCATACCTTACGCCGAGTATTTCAAACATATAAATCGCAATGTATTTGAGCGGACCGTAATGATGAAGTGATTTCTCAAAGCAGGCAAATATATTTGCCCTTACCCATTCCTCGGTGCTCATAGTGTTTGTGCTGACTATGTAATGCGATTTTTCGTTTACCTCATTTTCCATGTTGCTGTGCGTAGCTCTGTAAACAACATCGGCGGCCTTGATGCCGAATTTATCAATGTATTCGGGACTTGCCAACGGTGAATTCG
Organism: uncultured Clostridium sp.; assembly: GCA_964448835.1. Lineage (GTDB taxonomy): Bacteria > Bacillota > Clostridia > Oscillospirales > Acutalibacteraceae > CAG-177. Next base: position 6,225 of record CAYUXK010000050.1, read on the forward strand.
GCAGCAGCTCGCAATTATAAACATGAATCATTCTGTGCTGACCCGCCGCGAGCAACGTGCCTATTCCCGCGCAAAAGCTCGCATAGGTTTCGCCGGGCAGACCGAGAATCAACTCGGAATAGGAGGTGATTTTCTCTTTTAGGTAAAGATTCATCAGCCGTTTGAAGCTTTCTAAATCCATATTGCACCTGCCGATATTTTTAAGCACCTGGGGGTTAAGGCTCTGAAAGGACAGGGTAGCCCCCTCCTTGCTCACGCCGACTCTTTCAAATGCTTTGGTTATGGCAAACACACGCTCTTTATTTCCTTTGGAGTAGTTTATTCTGATGCGCTCGGGGTAGCCTGTCTTCCGTCTGGTTTCAACAATATAATCGGCAATTTCAGAATCACGCTCAAAATGCCCAAAGTTTGCGTCAGCGCCCCAAAGGAACGCGACCTTATTCTCGGCGAACCAATCAATCTCCGCCTTCACGCGCTCAATCGGGAACGCCTTAACGCCGGAATTGGTGCAGCCCCAGTCGCAGTAAGCGCAGTTGCGCGGACAGCCGCGGCTGGTTTCAAGAATTGCATCATGCTGCATATCGGGGTAATCGCGCATAATGTCGTCAAAAACTCCCGTAAGGTAGGGAGAGGGATAATCAGTGCCCGTGAGCACCTCCACGGCTGTTTGGCAGTACCTGCCCCCTTCGCGCCACGAAAGGTTAGGCACGCGGGAAAAATCTGGCTCATCCTTTGCAAGCTCGGCGAGCAGGGCGCAAAATGCCTCCTCCCCCTCGCCGTGAATGAGGAAATCAATATAGTCATATTGCTCAAGGAAGGATGTGTCGGGCGGAACATTGTGACCGCCGAAAATAATGTAGCAGCTCGGAAACCTCTCTTTAACCGCCGCGGCAAGAGCCTTGTTATACTCGGTGTTCCAAATATAGTTTGAAAAGCCGACAAGGAATGGCTCCTCGAGAGAGCTGACAGCAGAGGATATGTTTTCGCGCGTGAAAATAAACCTTTTGAAGCAGTATTCATCCTTAAACTGTTCGTGAGAATTCGCATATGCAACAAGAAGCCCCGTTGCATACGGAAGATAAGCGGCCTTGTGCTTTTCGCTGCCGTAGGTGTTTGAAGCCTGAACCATGTAATAGTTCTTTGTCATAATCAAAGCGACCTCCTCATCGGAACATCGGGCAAATGTCTCTATGTGAACGGTAGTTTTGCACATACGAAAGGTTATATTTTGCAAGGTAAAGAAGGGTGTGGTCAAAGTCCGAATAAACCACGGGCCACAGACAATGACAATTCTCCCTAATAAAATCAAGGTGAAAATTGCGCCTTATTTCGCGGCGCTCGTTTTGCGAAGTGCCCTCGATTTCATCAATACACACGGTATAGAACTCGCCGTTTGTTTCGCAGGATATAACGCCGCTTTCGCCGATGGTGTTCATCATGAGCGCGTTCTTTTTAAGTGAGAAATTCGACGGTGTGCAGCTGTTGATAAAATCCCTGTTATTCTTGATAATGTTTAATGTGTCATTTATTTCATCCATTGTTTCGGTCGGGTAGCCGATAATAAACAGCGCGTTGTTCCATATCCCCGACTCGTGAGAAGCGCGCAAAATATCCAGGCGCGTTTCGGGGTCAATGCCCTTGTTCATCATTTCCATTATACGCTTTGAATGACATTCGTAGCCCCAAAGAAGTATTCGGCAGCCGGCCTCATGCATTCGCTCAAAAACCTGCGGCGTGAAGCCCTTCTCAAGCCGCGCGAAGGAATAAAACCAAATCTTAAGACCGCTGTCGAGAATTGCCGAGGACAGCTTATCGTAATATGCGGGCGGCACCGCCTCGTCAACAAAAAGGAAGTGGTGTATGCCGAATTTTTCGCAGTAATAGCGCATTTCTTCAACCGCGCGCTGAGCAGTTTTAATATCAAAGCACTGCTGACCGTAATAATAGTCGCAAAAAGCGCATTTGCCCCAGTAACAGCCCTTGCCGAGCTGAAACGGCAAAACCGTTTCGGGCGAGAAATAGGCATCAAAATCATAACCGTCAAAGCAGGCGTAGGCAACATCATTCATCTCAAGCTTCTGAGCCTCACCGCCGCAGTAAAGGGAGCTGTCAGACTGTTTAAAAACAATTCCCGGAACTTCGCCCTCGGGTATTTCGCCGGAAATAAAACGCGCCATTTCCACAATTGCCGTTTCACCGTCGCCCGTCATGAGCGAATCGGCGTATTCGCCGAATATCTCGGGGTGGTTAAGAAAATCAGCTTTGTTTTGAGTTATATAGTTGCCAGCAACGCTTATATGCGCGCTTGTTTTTTCTTTAAGAATCCTCGACAGCGTAAAAGCGCCGATAATCTGGCTCAAATCAGGCACGGAGATGCCGATAAAGTCATAACCGCCGTCATTAATCTTTTGTGCGTATTCCTCAAAAAAATCAATATACATATTGACCGAGGAATCCCTGCACTGCGAGTCAATATTAACCCAATCCATTTTAAGAAGCGGATTTGAAAAATAATTATCCCAAATCAGCTCGTTCGGAAGATAGGGCATTGAGGCGATTTTTAAAGCCCCCTGGAGCAGCATTTTTGCATCAAAAAGTTTTTCTGCATCGTAAAAATCGGTTTTATCGCGCATCACCCTTACCGCGCCGTCAACCCCGTCAATAACCTGCTGCCAATGCTCCGCGCCGCCATCAAAAAGCTGCGAAAGCTTCTTGTACCGCAGCAGCATCGTTTGCTCGCAAACGGTAAAGCTGTTAAAATCCTTTTCGGCGTCGGGGTATTTTGCGGGAACTGTTTCGCTAAGCTCTTGGTAAATCTCCTGCGCCTTTGCAAGGCAGGCGGTGAGGTGATTTTTTTTAAGGATGTGATTATAAAAAATAATGTTCAGGTCAAGTGTGTCGGCAGTGAACCCGGCAGACCTCAGCTGCCCGGCAAGCAGCGGCACCGAAAGGAAAGGGCTCATCGGATTCCATTGCGGTGGGTAAATTAAAAGCATTTTCACTTCCGGAGCCTCCCTTACACGGCATTTCAGATATACTCAAGCTTGATTTTTTCGCGCGGGTTTGTTATGAGCGTCGCGCTGCGTCGCTTGCCGTACCAGATAATCTCAATAGCGTACTGCGCCCAGCTTGTTATTTGCTTTTCCATCTCAATTGTCAATCTGGTTCGCCGCTTTTCGAGCGGCTCGTAGGAGGCGGTATATACATTCTCAAAATAACTGTAAAAATTGTAATCGGATTCCACCACGGCACTGTTAATACAGGGGCGGCGGATAATATTCTTCTGGTAATCGAGCATTGAGTCATAAATCTCACCCTCAATGCCGAAGCTCTTTAAAAACGGCTCAATTTCACGCCAGAAGTCCTCGCCTCGGTATGCCATATCGAGAAAAGCACCCTCCTCAAAATACCAGCCGATTTTGCTGAAAACATCCTGCTGATATGTCCAGTCGCCCGTTTCTATATCCGCCATGCGCTCGCGTATATCGTTAAACAGCGCGTAGTTGCCCGTGGATTCATCCGAAAAGACGAAATCAAGCAGCTTATCATAAAAATCGTAGTAGCTGACATCCTTTTCCATGCGCAGATAAATGGCAAAGCAGCGAAGCAGCCCCAAATGGTGAAACGCCTGCAAAATGATTGAAAACATATTCGCCCTGACCCACATTTCCATGGGCATTGACGCTGTTTCGTAAATAACATTGAAATATTCGGGCACGCCGTTGAAATTCAGCGGGTAGTGAATACCGTGAAGCGGAATCCGTGTGGTTTTAATCCCGAAATTCTTTTGGTACTCGGGGCTGCCCATGGGCGAGTTGACATAGACCTGGCAGTTATAAACCGTCATTGAGTTATGCTGCCCTCTTTCGAGCAGCTCGCACATTCCTTTGCAGAAGCTTTCGTAAGTTTCGCCCGGCATGCCGAGAATAAGCTCGGTATAGGTCGGTATATTCGCCTCGTTATACCTTGCGTCAATTTCGGCGAAATGATCAAGCGTGAGATTCTTTCGCCCGATGTTTTTGAGCGCCTCGGAGCTGAGCGTTTGATAAGCGAGCGTAACGCCCTTATCCGCCCCGGCATCGTTAAGCAGCTTGCCCGCGGCAAAAACCGTGTCGTTGCTCTCTTTGGCATAGCAGGGCTTGAAAACACCCGGATAGCCGCTCTCATTATGCTTACTCACCACATACTCGGCAATTTCAACATCACGCTCGGCAATGCCGAAGTTAGCGTCGGCGCAGTAGCAGTAGGGCATCTTTTTTTCGCTCATCCAGTCAATCTCGGCCTTGATTTTATCCATGCCGAAGCTGCGGATTTTTTTGGTGAAGCACCAGTCGCAGTAAGTGCAGCCGTATGGGCAGCCGCGGTTTGTTTCGAGGATAGCATTAAACAACATGTCGGGGTGATCGGCGACTAATTTATCAAACAGCCCCATCGTATATGGTGACGGATAAGCGGAGATATCAAAGCCATAACTTGTCTTTGTCGTTATGATTTCGCCGCCCCTCCTGAAGGAAAGGTTACTTACATTGTTAAGGTCGGTGCCGCTCTCAAGCGCTTTGAGCAGCTCGGTAAACGGCTCCTCGCCTTCGCCGTGGAGCAGGTAATCCACCGAACTTTCGCTTTTGAGCATTGAGCCGTCAGCAGGCACCTCGTGACCGCCGAAAACAACAAGGCATTCGGGCCATTTTTTCTTAACGAGAGAGGCTACCGCCTTATTGTATTCAATATTCCAGGTGTAGCATGAGAAGCCTATCAGATAGGGTTCGCTGAACCGCTTTATAACCTGTTTGGGTGTTTCGCGGATAACGGTTATTTCGCCGAAATTATATGCGGCTGCAACCGTTTCATCATTCAAGGCATACGCCTGAATACAGCCGGCCGCGTAGGGTATATAGGAAATTTTGTTACTATAGGTAACATTTACCTGAACGAGGTAGATATTTTTTTTCATCTTTCGCATCTCCGCATTGGACTTTCGGCAGCGGTGCGCCGCCAAAGCTATTAAGTAATTATAATACATACATTTAGCTAAGTCAATAGCAGGGCGGTGCGGACAGGGCGATGCTTTGGATTTATGTTTACCTTGATTGAAGACAGCGCGTATGATATAGTTATTATGCCGAAAAATATGAAAGCACGCGAATCCGATTAAGTTTTTTCGCGCCGCTTTCTAATCGGCGAATATCCGGTAAAGATCGGGTATGAGGAATGAATCTTGTCCGTGATTTAAGCAGCTGCTTAATGAGCTGACTCAAATTAAAACGACTTGTAATAATTAAGGAGCCGAAATGATACAAATTCACCCGATACCGCCGCTATATAATGAATCCTCACATATACTTATTCTCGGCAGCTTCCCATCGGTAAAGTCGCGCGAACAGGGCTTTTTTTACGGTCACCCGCAAAACCGATTCTGGACGGTGATTTCTGAAATTCTCGAGCTGCCGCTGCCGCGAACGGTTGAGGAAAAGAAAGCGCTGCTGCTCTCGCGCGGCATCGCGCTGTGGGATGTAATTGCCTCGTGCGAGATAACCGGCAGTATGGACAGCTCAATAAAAAACGCCAAGCCAAACGACCTGAGCGGGATTCTCGCCGTCTGCGATATCCGGCAGATATTTGTTAACGGCAGAACCGCCGAAAAGCTGTGCAAAAAGTATCTTCAGCCGCAAACCGGACGAGCGGCCGTGTGCCTGCCGTCAACAAGCCCGGCAAACGCCGCGTGGTCAACGCCTCGTCTGATCAGCGAATGGGCTCAAATTCTCGATTATTTGCCGTGATAAGGAGAAATGTATATAAACAAAGCGCGGATATGCCCGCGCCATTGTAAAAAGCTTATGTTCTTACATTTTGATGCCTTCATAATAGTTGAAAGTAGTCCAAAACGGCAAAATGCAAGTGACTTATAGGTGTGTGCTCAGAATATAGTCGCTCAATAAAGCTTAATACCTTTTCTTTCTCAGGCGTGATATCTTTGAATTCATAGAGCACTTTGCCATCACGGTTTACCGCGCGCATACCGTAGGTCATGAATTCGCCTTCATCCT
>CAYUXK010000050.1:12368-15853 GCA_964448835.1 uncultured Clostridium sp.
GCCATTTTGTCACAATATGAGACAAGCTTTAATTTCTGTTTTATTATACTATCTTAGCAACAATTTAACAAGTTAAAATGTTACATTGTTAAAAAGATTTACCTATTACACTAAAAAAATTTTTTTTCGACAAAAATTTTTGTTAACTTTGCCGTGAAATTGAGAAAATACGGTTTCCGAATAGTATTCTAATCTGCAATTACGCTGACACATAATAAAGAAAATGAAAGCTACTTGGCGATTTTCCTCTTCTGCTTTCTTGTGAATTATAATAAACAGCGTGAAAATTACGATAAATCATATTTTTTATATGAGTTGCTGTATATATATGTCAATTTTTTAAAAAGACTACATAAATTTTTTTACAAAAGACAAAATTTCCCTGTTTTCGACAAATTTATACATTATTTATTGTAAAACTTGACCATAAAAACAAGGCTCTTCAGCCACCGGCGGGTGCCGCTGACGACCGCGCTGTGAATAATCTGATAAAACGCGATAAGCTCGACGGGGTGAAGGGTTTAATATACTTATCATATCATATAATAATACCAAAATGATAATATCATTTTAAGAAAGAAATCCGACTATCATTTAAGCCGATAATATGTAAATTTTATTCACGGGTATATGAATGACGCGTATTCTGAATATTGACATCTACTCACGAGATAAGTATAATTATTTGGGTAACAGAGGATTACCGCTTCATACAAAATTAATGTGCTTCGTCACATATATCAGGAGGATATTTCTATGGGATTTCTTGACAAAATGTTAGAAACCGCCAATGTTGCCGCCGGAATGGCAAAGGCCGCCGCGGACAGCGTAATTAAGGAAGCAAAGGATTTCAGCGCTTTAAGAAATGTTCCTATGGAGGAGCGCATCAAGGATAAACCCGGCTGCGTCTATTCAGTCCCTGGCTCTCTGGGCAAGCTGCTTGATGTATATGACAGCAAGGTAGTCATGACGACCGCGCGAACTATCGGCTCTTATGTTGCCTCAAACTTCACAGACGGTGAAAAGACAGTTTATTACAAGGACGCTAACGGCGTTCAGTTCAAGGCGGCTTCCAATGTTTTGTTTGGTTACCTTCAGCTTGAAACCGCGTCGGGAATGATGAATAACAACACAAGTAATTATACGGGCGAGAATTCCTTCACTTTTGATTTCAGTGATAATGAAATAATGACGGAAGTATCAGATTACATTAAGAAGAGAATTGACGAAATCAAATCGGGAGCGGGCGCTCCCGCGGTTGTCGCTCAGGTTTCGCCCGCGGATGAGCTCAAGAAATTCAAGGAATTACTTGATATGGGCATTATCACTCAGGATGAATTCGACGCGAAGAAAAAACAGCTTTTAGGCTTATAAACGATTTTAGGCCCACCGAGGTGGGCCTTTTTATTATTGGAGAACATAATGAACAAAGTAATTGTAATAGGCTCGAACGGCGCAGGTAAATCATATTTTTCAAAGCGGCTTGCCGAAAAAACGGGCTTGCCGCTCGTGCATCTTGATGTGCTTTTTTGGCGTGAGAATTGGCAAAATGTCACGAAAGATGAATTTGACAGACTGCTTGAACATGAACTTCAAAAAGAGAAATGGATAATCGACGGCAATTTTCAACGCACAATGCCCAAAAGAATCGACAAGTGCGATACCGTGTTTTATTTTGACTTTTCAACGCTGAAATCTGTTAGCGGTGTAGTCGAGAGATGGATAAAAAACAAAGGCAAAAGCCGCAGTGATATGGGCGGCAACAACATTGAGAGGGTTGATTTCGGATTTTTGAAAGCTGTACTGAGCTTCAGAAAGAAGAACAGAAAGAGAACCTATGAGCTGCTATCGGCATATCCGGATGTAAATGTTGTAGTTTTTCATTCGCGCGAACAGGCTGAAAAATATCTTGAAAGAGTGTAATTTATATAAGGATGCATGGCGAAATGCCACTCCGGAGCAATTCGGGGTGGCGTTTTTTTATGTTCATATTCAATCTTCTTTAATTCCGATATGTCGCCTTATCAGTTTTGTTCAGCAAAATAATGCTGCTGTGCGTACACAAAATGCTCATTGAATTTGTGTTTAGCGTCTTTACTTATGTCTTTCCACGGCGTGAGCATATCGAAGGAATGGAATTCTGAATGGTATACATCAACCTCTGCAGGTACACCCGCTTTCTTCAGATTATCTATATACTCAAGTGTTTCACAGTAAAACGGTTCACCGTCACCGACAAATGTATATGCAGGCGGCAGATTTGTATAATCCGTCTGTCTTGCCGGCGCGGCATAGGGTGATACCTCCGATTTCGCGTCTTCACGCAGATACAATTTCCATGCAAGATGATTCCATGTGGTATTCCACACCTTACCGTGATTATCACGTGATGACTCTGTATCGAGGTTATCAAGCATCGGATATAACGGCATCTGAAAAGCAACGTTGACCTCTTTTCTGTCCCTTGCCATCATGCACACGGCGGCACATAACCCACCCCCGGCGCTCTCGCCGCCAACCATAAGCTGATCATCGCGAACGCCTAATTCCGTACAATGCTCTTTTAAATACGCCAGAGTACTGTAACAATCTTCAGCCGCGGCGGGATAAGGTGCCTTGACAGAAAGCGTGTAATCCGGCGCTATGACAACTGCGCCGTAAGCTCTGACAAGCTCGAGTGCTCTGGACATAAAAATCATTTCTTTCATACCGGTAACATACCCACCGCCATGAATCCAGAGAACGCCCGTTGCATTCTTTACAGACCCCTTCGGCGACACGATAACGGCAGATATTTTGCGCTGTCCTGATTCAATATCAACTGTTGTGATTCTGATGTCATCAGGTATCAATGAAAAAGACTCCCCGTCCTTCGGTTCGTAACCGGTTACGCCTGAGTACAGCATCATAAGAATTGCCAAAAGGGTTGAAAATATTTTTTGAATCACTTCTTGGTTCTCCTTTACTGCGTTTATGTTTTTCAAGTTCAATTCTTACTAGGCTATGATTTTTTAAACAAACGTTTCCCTTAACGTTCTGCCCCGACATTAATGGATACCTTGCAGCAGTCATCGCCCATTAAAGTACTTTCAACAGTTATTTGTTTGCTATCAATTTTGCTCGCGTTGGATAACATAGCAATCATTGGATCAAGGCACCAGCCATTACAGGGGTTTGCTCCTCCCATCTTCTTTGACAGCGCACAAAGTTTACACGTAGTCGCAATGGCAACATAACCGTCTTCAGTCTTCTTCACCGACCAGTTTGCGCATCCATAGATTTCAGAAAGCGTATAAAAGACGTCCTCAACGCTTTGAACGCCCAATTGCTGATTCAAATAGGGCGCTGATTGTGCCTGCCTTTCTTTTCGTCTTTCAACAATTGCCTCCAACGCCTTCAGCTTCTCATAGGTGTTAACAGTCTCCGCAACGGATGCCACATATGTGTTTTGCAACATGATGAGTCTTTTTTCGATTTCCATTTTT
>CAYUXK010000051.1:0-15837 GCA_964448835.1 uncultured Clostridium sp.
TATATCTTTTTCGCCCGTGATACCCTGCGCCTCGGATTCGTTGAGAATGAGATAATCGACCTTTCCGTAGTCAAAGGTTTTCAGCTTTTCTACAAAGGGGGAGGGATTCAGCGCGATTTTCAGCCCCTTAAGGTTGGCTTTTTCAATCATATATTCAACCTGTGAGGTTTCATACTGCATAAGCACGAGGTCGCCCGCTTCAAATTTTTCAAGCACGGTGTCGCAGTAATCGGGTGTGATTTCTTTATTCGCGCCGGGAAAAAGCACCATCTGATTCTGCCCGTCGGGGTCAACCTCGATAACGGCGTGACCTGTGAAGAAGTCGGTAACACAGATAAGGGATGTGTCAACTGCCACCTTGCCGAGATAATCGGTGAGGAAAACGCCGTCTCTGCCCACAGAGCCCGCCATATAAACCTGAGCGCCTGATTTTGAAAGGGAAACCGCCTGATTGAGCCCTTTTCCGCCGACATGGATTTCGAATTTTTCGCAGGAGAGCGTTTCGCCCTTTTCGGGCAGATGCGGGAGTGAATAAACCCTGTCAATATTCATTGAGCCGAATACAAGAAATTTCATAGTATCACTCACCTCAATCAGTCAGTCCGTTTCGGAACCGTATAATGCCATCTTCAAGCGTCAGGTCTTTTTGGAATACACCTGATGAACCCGCCACGAAAATATTCGCGCCCGCTTTTTTCATAATCACGGAATTTTCAAAGCTTACATTTCCGTCAACCTCGATTTCGGTATCCGAAAAGCCGTTTTCATCGAGATAAGAGCGAAGACGCTTAATTTTATCTATGCAGGAGGGTATCATTTTCTGCCCCGCGTGACCGGGGTTAACCGTCATAATCAGAATGTCGTCAAGAGTGTCAATGACGCCGTTTAAAGCGGTCAATTCCGTTTCGGGATTCAGCGCGGCAAACGTCCTCGCGCCACGGCTTTTGATTCCTGCGAGGGCCTTTGGCAGATTCTCGGTGCTTTCGGCGTGGACGGAAACGATATCGTTTTCACCAAATTCAAACCATTCCGTTTTCTCCTCGGGCTTTTCAATCATCAGGTGAATGTCAAGAGGAATAGCCGTCAGCTTCTTCAAACGGGCGCAATAATCTGTGCCGAGCGTGAAATTCGGCACGAAATGGCCGTCCATAATGTCAATGTGAAGGTATTCAATGCCGTGCTTTTCAAACGCTGCGAGAGTTTCGCTGAGCCTTGAAATGTCGGCGCACATCATTGAGGGAGATATTTTCATTTTCATAAAACAACACCTCTAAGCCTATATTTTACCATTTTGTAGGGCAAAGGTAAAGAGCTTTTTTGCATCAGTAATATTGACATTTATACATATCTGTGTAAACGGCGAACAGCTCAACCCCCTTGAATTTAGAATAAGTTTATAATAATATAATTAGAGACTGTAACAGTTTTTTCGTTCTGTAACAGCCTCTTTGTTTATGTGTATTCTAATGAATTTTCCTCGAGGGCGTGAATCATTTCCATCTGTTTTATGAACTCATGCTTGATACTATTCTCTCCTCGCGATCTCGGAGTTCATCTTCAGCTTCTCTCTTCACGGGAACATTGTTCCGTGAGTCTTTTGAAATCTGCACCCGAAAAAAGAACCGGATCAGATGATCCGATTCTTTTGAAATATTATTTAGTCACGCACCTTACTCCAAAACAATGCTCAAAGGCTCGGACTTCATACCGTATGCGTTTTCCGCTGATACTTTCACGGTGTAGCCGGGTTTGGCATTAACCTGAATGGATATGGTATCCTGTGGGTTGCTGTGACAATAATCGTAAGGCGTAAAGCCACTATTTACCAACACTCCCATTTCATTATACACATAGTAGCGGTAAATGAACACAATCTTACCGTCTGTGCTTTGGGCGGCAGGTGTGGTTATGGTGTATAAATCCTCGGAATGAGAAGCGGTCAGTACATCCTGATCACCGAATTTCGGTGCAGAGGATTCCGCTTTCATCTTCTTCTCTGTGTAAGCGAAGCTGTCACGGTTGTCGGGGTCATTGATCAGGTATTCGCAAAGCCATTCCCCGGTCAGAATGTCGTATCCTCTCAAACGGACACGGTTTTCGGCATCCACTTCAACAATCCAACCTTGAGCGGTGTCAGTGTGTCCCACGGGATAAACATGGCGATCAGTATCAACGGTCATTTCCGCATAGGCGAGAGTGCCTGTGCCAACAGCGGTGAAGCTGCCTTGCCAAATGGAGCGTGGATCGTTAATGGGATAGTGAGAATGACCGGAAAAATGCACAACTTGCGGATAATCGTTCAGAATATCTGTGAAGAAAGGTGTACCCCACGCTTCATAAAGGGAGGAGCCATACACGGTTTCTGTCACGTGCTCGTGATGGCAGACGAAAATCGGCTTTTCAGGGTCGTCCAAAACAGCCATATTCAACTGTTTGCGAAGCCATACACGCTGACTTTCGGTGTAGTGAATCACCGGGGTGCAGGAGGAAAGACCGATAAAGTGATATCCGTTAATAACCACATGAAAATCCGAATCCATTTCGGTGATGGCTTCCAGATAGTCGGTGGCTCCCTGCTTGAAGGTAGCGCCGTCGTGGTTGAGTGCGGCAATGGCAAGAAGTTGTGTGTCACCCCGAAGAGCCTCGTCTGTTGCGGCTTCAAAAGCGGCAAACTGTTCAGAGGTACCCTTGTTGGTAATGTCGCCCACAAACATGGCGGCATCCACACGGTTGTAGTATTTGTCGGACTCCGCTACGTCATAAGCAAAATCCATGGCCTTGATAATACGCTGACATTTGTCATCGTCGGCTTCATTTATATGGGTGTCGCTGAACGCGGTAAAGCGAACAACGGGAATAAAGGGATCGTCTCCCAATTCAGGAGTGGTTTTTTTCCCAATCAAGCCGAATGTCGACAGAAAGAAGGTCAGCAGCGCCATAATTGCAGAAACAAATGAATCCATGATGTTTCCATCCCTTTCCCTTTTAAGGAGGTTTCCTCTTTTTGTGATTATATCACACCTCGGTGCCGATTTCAATCATAACAAGATTAGTTTTTGGCGGTGAAGACACCGAGTGAAAATAACAGTTTTTTAGTTTTTAAATGGTTTGGCAAATTATTTTTTCTGATGCACTTCTTATATTCAGTTCAATTTCAAGCATCTTTGACGCGTTATCCGCTGTCTTAACAAAATTCCATTATTGATTACTCAGCGCTGTCGCCTCCGGTGGCGGAAGAAGGAAATGACTGAGCCGGAAGAAATGAGGAGAATTGCGAAGCGCTCCAAGAGAGTTAGGAGAACATATAAATTACCGTATTGAATAAACCATTTAGTCCTTATAAAATGAAATGTTGAATTATGATAATGATGTGGTATAATTGTTTCGACAGATTAAAATTATAGGTGATATATATGATTAAAAATACTATTGCTTTTCTTATTTCGATTATTATGTGCGTTTTTTCATCGCTTGGATTTGGCATAGCGGATAAATATAAGGTTGAGAATCCGTCAGGATTCAGCTCTTATACAGAGAAGGAGAGTTCGCCGGTGACAAATGCTGATTATTATGTTTCCGCAAGCGGGAACGACAATAACCCCGGTACATTTGAGCAGCCTTTTGCAACCCTTGAAAGAGCAAAAACCGCTGTAAGAAGTACCGACAAGACTGGGAGAAGCGGAATTACCGTTGCCGTAATGGCAGGCGAATACAGGGTTGATTCTCTGAAATTTGATGCTTCAGACAGCGGCACCCAAAGCTACCCGATAAAATATTGCGCCTATGGTGATGGTGAGGTTGTCATTAATGGCGGCGTTACCCTTGATTCCTCAAAATTCAAAGCCGTAACCGATGCATCCGTTCTTGAAAGATTGAGTGATAAAGCGAAGAGCAATGTTGTCTGCTTTGACCTGGGTGATGATAATATTACTGCTGAAGACTATGGCAAAATATACGCAATCGGTTCATATAACACTGCTTCAAAGTATACAGGCGATTGGACCGGACCGCTGTATTGCGAGCTTTTTGTTAATGATACAAGAATGACACTTGCAAGATACCCTGATTCGGATTTTTTGAAAACAGGTGAGGTCGTTTCAACAGGCGAGGGTTATGAAAGCGGAGGATCTCTGACCGTAAACGAGGACTGGGATACTATTGTGAATCCCGAAAGCGATGTGTATAAGGTTGAATCCGCGCTCGCGGACAGAATCGCGTCATGGCAGACGCTTGATGATGTTTGGATGTTTGGGTTCTGGAAATATGACTGGGCGGATGCTTCCTCGCCTGTGGGTGAATTTAGCTATGAGAATAAAACTATTTCGCCGAAATTCGTAAGCCTTTACGGAACCAAGGAAGGTGCGCCGTATTATTTCTTCAACATTCTTGAGGAGCTTGACAGCCCCGGCGAATGGTATCTCGACAGGGAAAGCGGAATACTGTATTTATATCCGCCCGTTAATCTTGACAGCGCGAGCATTGACATGTCACTATCAACAGATTTTATCATTGAGGGCAATAATGCTGATTATATAAGCTTTGAAGGCTTCACAATCAAGGGAACCCGCGGTGATGCCATTAATATTACAGGCAACAATGTGTCGGTGAAAAACTGCCTAATAAAAAATGTCGCGGGAAATGCCGTTATACTTAACGGTTACAATAACCTTGTGAGTGAATGTGAAATAACTCATACAGGCAAAGGCGGTATTATTTTATCGGGCGGCGACCGTGTCACCCTGACGCCGAGTAACAGCAAAGCGGATAACAATCTAATTCACGACTGGTCTGAGATATACCAGACCTATCAGGCGGCGGTCAGGCTTGAGGGCGTGGGGAATGTATGCTCTCATAACGAAATATTCAATTCACCCCACGAGGCTGTAACATATAGCGGAAATAATCACACTATCGAATACAATTTGATTCACGATGTATGCCTTCTTTCCGATGACGCGGGCGCGATTTATTCGGGCAGAAGCTGGATTGATTACGGGAGCGTAGTCAGATACAACTGTATCTATAACCTCGGCTCGGGCGATCACACGCCCGACGGAATATATCTTGATGACGCGCTGTCGGGGCAGGCCGTTTACGGAAATCTCCTTATAAATGTTCCAAAGTTTGCTATCCACCTTGGCGGAGGAAGAGATTTAGATGTGAGAAACAACATTATCATCAATACAAACACAAGATCGGTTTCATATGACCAGAGAGCGATAGACGGCGTATCCGGAGGCTGGTTTACCCATGCCGCAAAGGGCGGGGACATGTGGCAGAACCTTTATGCGTCCCCGTGGCAAACCCAGGTGTGGCAGACTGCCTATCCTCAAATGCAGAGGTTCAGCGACGATTTTAATGACACAGATACCCCTGATTTCGTGCCGAACCCGGCTTACAGTACTGTTACCGGGAATGTGATTGTGAATCTCAAGGGGAATATCGGGTTTATATCTGAAAGCGCCCAGAAATTAAGCACCATTGAGGGAAACGCGATTTTCAGAATGACAAATCAGTTCAGAATATTCACTGATCCGCTTAATGGGGATTATTCGCTATGCAAAGACTCCCTTGTGTATCAAACAATCCCGGATTTTGAAGAGCTTCCAGTATCAAATATGGGCAGATATTGATACAAAGCAAAATCTAAAGCAATTATAATCACATACTGATTTTAAGGTCGGTATGTGATTGGAGGATATGTTAATGATTTCTCTTCTGGTAATTATTTATGTTGTTTTTATTTCACTCGGGCTTCCCGATTCGGTTTTCGGCGTTTCCTGGCCTGTAATTCATATTGATTTTGGTATAGCCGAGTCCTTTGCGTCTCTTTACGCGATAATAACGGGCTTTTGTTCCGGCGGCGCGGGCTTTCTTGCAGGGGTAGTGATAAGGAAATTCGGCACGCCGAGAGTAACCTTTGCTTCAATTTTGCTGACCGCTGCCGGTCTTATCGGAATCAGCTTTTCGCCGAATATCTGGGTTATGATAGCTTTTACCGTGATTCTCGGTTACGGCGCGGGCGCGATTGATACAGGCCTGAATAATTATGTATCTCTGCATTATAAAGCAAGGCATATGTCGTGGCTTCATTGCTTCTGGGGCGTCGGCGTGACCATAAGCCCCATCATAATGTCATTCTTCCTTAAGGGTGAAAATTCATCATGGAGGACCGGGTACAGGGTTATAGCCACGATTCAGATTGTCATCGCTCTGGCGGTGCTCTGCTTTTTAAAGAAATGGCGTGAAAACGATTCTGCAATATTTGAAGCAAATCAACATGAAGAAAGTGCCGAAAAGCCAAAGATATTTAAAATCAAAGGCGTTTGGCCAAGCATTCTGTCACTTGGCTTTTATTGTTCAATGGAGTTTACCATAGGCACCTGGGGGGCAAGCTACCTCGTCAATGTTTATTCCCACGGGGCAGATGCCGCCGCGAGATGGATTGCGTTCTACTTTGGGGGAATAATGCTCGGCAGGCTCGTATCGGGCTTCTTGTCTATCAAAGCAAGCGACCAGCAGCTGATTAAAGGCGGAGCAATTGCGGCCTTTTTCGGCATCATCGTGCTTGCGCTGCCGCTCGGTAATGTGTCATTCTTTGGCCTGATGCTTATCGGGTTTGGCTTCGGCCCCGTTTTTCCAAGCGTTATTCATTCGGTGCCCATACGCTTCGGCAAGGAGTATTCCGCGGATATAACCGGTTTTCATATGGGCGGCGCTTACGCCGTCGGCTTTGCGTCACAGCTTGCATTCGGGTATTTGGCAACAGCAACAACATTCAGAATTTTTCCCTATGCGCTTATGGTACTGATTATCCTGATGTCTGCGGCAAATCTGACAGCGAATAAGAGAATTTCAAGCCAAAGAGAAATGCTTTCATAGCAATTCGGGCGGCCGGCAAACGATAAACAAGACACGGAGAGTTTATGAAAATAATAAACATAGGAATACTTGCTCATGTTGACGCGGGGAAGACGACACTGACCGAGCAAATTCTGTTCAAAAGTGGAAAAACCAGGACTCTCGGCAAGGTTGACGAGGGCACAAGCGTCAGCGATAAAATGCAGATTGAAAGAAAAAGGGGGATTTCAGTGAAATCCTCCTGCGTGAGCATTGAGCATAACG
Source organism: uncultured Clostridium sp. (assembly GCA_964448835.1). GTDB lineage: Bacteria > Bacillota > Clostridia > Oscillospirales > Acutalibacteraceae > CAG-177. The sequence goes on from CAYUXK010000051.1 coordinate 7,126, forward strand.
CGACAAAAATCAATATTATTGACACACCCGGTCATATCGATTTTGCGGGCGAGGTTGAGAGGTCGCTCTGCGCCCTTGATGCCGCCTTGCTTGTGGTTTCTGCCGTTGAGGGCATTCAAACGCACACAAGAATTATTTACAAAGCGCTGACTAAGCTCCGAATTCCTACGTTTTTTGTTATTAATAAGGTTGACAGAATCGGTAGCGATTACTTAGCTGTGCTTAATAAAATCAGGCAAGAGTTCTCAGAGAATGTGTTCCTTTTTAACGGGTGCATCAATGAGGGTGCTGACTGCGTGATTTATGACGCGCTTGAGGAAAACTCGAGCGAAGCGCTTGAGGATATGCTGCTCGCGATTGATGACGATGAAATAACGAATGAATACCTTAATGGGAAAATCGGCAAAACGGAAATCCTAAATATTTTTTATGACAAAAGTAAAAAGGGCGAATGCTTTGGAGCGGTTCTGACAAGCGCGAAGGACGGCAAGGGAATTGATTACCTTATGGATAAGATTTTGGATTGTCTTCCCGATTCATCATATTTGGAGTGTGACAAGCAGTCCGGCGTTGTGTTCAAAATCGAGCATGACAAAGCCATGGGACTTTGCGCGTATATCAGAATGTTTTCGGGCGAAATTCAAAACAGGGACACCGTTTATTCATCCGGCAAAGAGGTAGGGAAGGCTTCTCAGATAAGGATTTGCTCTGGCTCGAAATTCGTTGACAGCGGCGTGCTCAAGGCGGGTGAAATCGCAATGGTTTTCGGGCTTGGCGATATCATGTGCGGCGACACGGTCGGCGAAAGCGCGGTAAACCGAAAATACAGCGTTTCAGCTCCGATGATGATGGTCAGTGTTTCACCAGAGGATGAAGCGGACAAACCCGCGCTAATGAAAGCGCTCACGGAGCTTGACCGCGAGGATCCTCTTTTGAATTTTGAATACAGCAGTGTCACGGGCGAAATGTATGTGAGCATAACGGGCGTAATTCAGCTTGAAATTCTTGAGGAGATTATTCGCGAGCGTTACGGCATAGCTGCCGAATTCTCCGAGCCGAATGTAATATTTAAAGAAACGCCCAAAATCAAGGCTGTGGGCTATGAATCATACACTATGCCAAAGCCCTGCTGGGCAAAGGTTGAGCTTGAAATTGAACCGTTGCCGCGGGGCAGCGGGGTTCGATTCAAGTCGGTGATCAAGGATAAAATCATGCCCTACCGATATCAGCATCATGTTGAGCTGAGCGTAATGCGCGACTGCCTCAGGCAGGGAATATTCGGCTGGGAAGTAACGGATGCCGAAATAACCCTAATCGGCGGTGAATACCATTCAATTCACACTCATCCTCTGGATTTCTTCGTCGCGACGCCCGTCGCGTTTTTGCGAGGGCTTCGAAACGCCGAAACGGTATTGCTCGAGCCTTTTATTAAGGTAACGATGTCGGCAGGCGAGGAGCATCTCGGGACTATAATCGGGAACATAATTGAGATGAGGGGCGAGTTTGAATCGCCGATTATTGAAAACGGTAATTTTACAATTACCGCCTGCTTACCGGTGCAGCAGTCAATATTTTATCCGTCAAAATTCAGCTCGGTGACATCGGGAAAGGGCACATATTTTTCGGAGTTTTATGAATACAGAGAATGCCCGAAGGAGCTGTATAAAACCCTGCCGAGAATTGGCGTTGACCCGCTTGACAGGGCGAAATGGATTCTTTATTGCCGCAGCGCGTTGGGGGATAACATATAGTCAAAATTAACCCGGATACGGTTTATGCCGCATCCGGGTTGTAAGTTATTATGGTTATATTATTTCGAGCATCCTTTTGAGATTCTCCAGCCCGATTGCGATACCTTTTTCGGCATCCTCCATGCCTTCGAATTCAATACTTACATATCCGTCATAGCCTGCTGCTTTAACCGCCCTCAGGCACTGCAAAACGGGAATATCGCCGTGACCGATAATTGCGCCGCGAAGATAAGTGCCGCCGCGGGTTGTGAAAAATCCGCTGCCGGGATTGATACCATTGCCGCTTTTGATATGGAAATCCTTCGCGTGAATGTGCTTTGCATAGGGCGCGAGTCTTCCGACAGCCTCGATTGACGGCTCATCGGCGCAGGCGAAGTTGCCGAAGTCAAGGAGCGCACCGAAGTTATCGCTTCCGACGCCGTTTATAAGACGCTCAACGCGCGTGCTCTCTTGGCAGAAAAACCCGTGATTCTCAACCATTGTTGAAATACCTGATTTGCCCGCGTATTCTGTGACGGCGCGGTAGCCTTCAATAAGAGTGGGCAGAGCTTGCTTGAACCCCATATATGCTTTCCTTGCGTCCCTGTAGCCGCCTGTTGCATCGTGACGCATAAGCTTCGCACCGAGCAGGTGAGCGATATCCGCCTTCGCGCAAAGGCGGCTGATTTCACCTTGCAGGCTTTCGCAGTTAATAAGATCAGCTCCTATCGTATAGCTGACGATGGGAAGATCGTGTTTCTTGCTCTCTGCAGCCAGCATTGAGGCGTATTCGCTTTCGCTTATTCCCTCCGGCGGTTGCAAGTCGGTAAACTCAATGCCGTCAAACCCCATGGCTTTGGTCTTGGCAATCAGGTCAAATTGGGTGCATACGCCGCCCCTTAAAAGCTGCGAAAAGCTGTAGCTGCTTACACTTGTTTTCATGTATATTTCTCCCTATCAGCCTAATTTTCTAAGGAAATCAACTGCCTTTGCGATATCCCCTTCGGGGTTGTCGCCAACCTCACGCTCGATGGTGAGGAAGCCCTTATAGCCGATATCCTCGAGTGCGTTGAGGTAATCAACCCACGGCACCTGACCCTCGCCAAGAGGCACTTCCTCAAACGACGGACCGGTTACAATCACATCTTTTACAACGCCGTAAACGATTTCCGGGTCTTTGTAGAAAAGCTGATTGCCGTCTTTAGCATGGGTGTGAACAATATAATCACGAAGATTGTAAACCGCCTTGGCGGGGTTATCGCCCGTAACCATAACAAGGTTAGCGGGGTCAAGGTTAACGCCCACGCCTGTCGAATTAAGCGTATCAAGAAAAGACTTGAGCACCGCGGAGGTTTCAGGGCCTGTTTCAATAGCAAAATGAGCGCCGATTTCATCAGCGTAGGATGCAAGCTCACTGCAAGCTTCCTGCATAATCTTATATCTGTCAACGCTGCTGTTAGTCGGCACAACGCCGATGTGAGTTGTCACAACATCGGTGCCGAGCTCCTTGGCAAGGTCAAGAATTCTTTTTGATTTCTCGATTTTTTCTGCATTCTTCTCCGCGTTGCCAAAGCCGCCGCCGAGGTCGCCGCAAAGAGCAGAAATAACAAGACCGTTATCTGCCACAAGCTTGCGAAAATCTGCTCTGGCCGCCGCTGTAAGGTTTTCGGGAGCCATTGCGCCCGAGGTAGCGTAAACCTGAATTCCGTTCGCGCCCACAGCCGCCGCTTTTTTGACTGCGGTGACGGTGTCCGTTCTGAAACTGTCAATTATAACACCTATTGGAAATCTGCCCATAATAAATGCTCCTTTTTGTGTTGATGTAGAATTAATACAATGTTATAATCTATAATAGCAAAGAAATAAAATATATGCAAGTTTTTTCATGGCAAAGCTTTACATTTTTTAAGATTTAGTATATCATAATACAATATTAATAATATTATCTTTGGAGGTTAGAATAATGAGTGAAAAAATCAAGGTTGCGGTCATCGGCTGCGGTAACATCGCCACATCGTCGCATATCCCGGCTTACATGCGCAACGAGGACGTTGAGATTAAATATTTCTGCGATATTATACTCGAAAAAGCAAAGGCGGCTGTTGAAAAAAACGGCTGCGGTGTAGCTGTTGAGAATTATCACGACTTTTTGAATGACCCCGAGCTTTCGGCTGTTTCGGTTTGTACTCATAACGATATGCATAGCGTTATAGCCATTGATTTCTTGAGGGCAGGCAAGAATGTTTTGAGCGAGAAGCCCGCAGCGAGAGTTTTGAGCGAGGCGCTCCAAATGCAAAAAGCCGCTCACGAAACAGGCAAAATGCTGAATATCGGCGTGTGCAACCGCTTTAATACAAATGTTAATAAGATTAAGGATATAATTTCAAAGGGTGAACTTGGCGAGGTTTATCATGTTTACGCTTCATTTAGGGCGTATCGCTCAATTCCCGGCATCGGCGGCGATTTTACCCGTAAGGCGGTTTCAGGCGGCGGCGCGCTGATTGACTGGGGCGTTCATTATCTTGACCTCATTATGTATTGCTGCGGCGAGCCAAAGCCTCTTACGGCGTCGGGCGAGGCGTTTTGCAAGCTGGGCAGGGATATTAACAGCTACACCTACAGAGGCATGTGGGCTGAGGAAACCAAGGAGTCCGAAGGCGTTTATGATGTTGATGATTCCGTTGTCGGCATTGTGAGAACCACAGGCCCCGTTATCAGCTTCAACGGCGCGTGGGCTCAGAATATCGGCGAGTCCGAAACCTATATTGATTTTATCGGCGACAAGGCAGGCATCAGGCTGCAGTACGGCGGAGCATTCAAGATTTACGGCGTTAAGGACGGTATGCTCACCAAAATGGAAACCGAATGCAGGGGCGTAAATATGTATGACGCCGAAATCAATTCATTCATAGACTGTATAAAAACAGGCAAAAAGAATCAGGCTAACATAGATTATGCAATTGAGACGTCAAAAATAATGCAGGCAATCTATGATTCATCCGAGCAACACAGAGAGATAGTAATAGAAAAATAATGGAGGAGCAAAATGGAAATTAAGATTTATAAAACTGAGGAAGAAATCGGCGCGGCGGCAGGTAAAATGTTCTGTGATTTTGTCAACTCAAAGCCCGACGCGGTGCTTGGCTTTGCGACTGGCTCAACCCCCGTTCCCACCTACAATTATATGGCTCGGCAGTGCAAAGATGGCAAGGTGAGCTTCGCGAATGTAAGCACTTTCAACCTTGATGAATACTGCGACCTGCCCAAGGAACACAAAAACAGTTTCTATATGTTTATGTATGACAACCTTTTTTCAAAGGTTGACTTAAAGGCGGAAAACATTGATTTTCTTGATGGCAACACCGACGAAAAGGCAGAGAGCGCTCGCTACACCGCGGCTATCGAAGCAAAGGGCGGCATCGATATTCAGCTGCTCGGCATCGGCAGAAACGGTCATATAGCGTTCAACGAGCCTGCAGACGAGTTTTCTGGTGAAGCATACAAAATTAAGCTCACCGAGAGCACTATCGAGGCAAATTCGATTTATTTTGACGATATTGCCATGCCGCGTTACGCGATGACCATGGGTATCGGCTCAATAATGAAGGCACGCAAAATCATCTTCATCGCAACGGGAAAAATGAAGGCGCAGGCGGTTTATGATATGATTAACGGCCCCGTTACGCCCAAATGCCCGGCATCTATTTTACAGCAGCACAGCGATGTTACGGTGTTTCTTGACGAAGCGGCGGCAGCATTGCTTAAGTAAATATTATTTTTCAGGAGGAAAAAAGAAATGAGCAAAAAGCCATTTTACATCACAACCCCAATTTATTATCCCTCAGGCAAGCTTCACATCGGTCACAGCTACACAACCGTGGCCGCAGACGCTATGGCGAGGTTTAAGCGAATGCAGGGATTTGATGTTTTTTTCCTTACAGGAACTGATGAGCACGGTCAAAAAATTGAGGATAAAGCCCGCGAGGCGGGCGTTTCCCCTCAGGCGTATGTTGACGATATTGTTGCAGGCATTAAGGATTTGTGGAAGCTTCTTTGCATCTCAAACGATAAGTTTATCAGAACCACTGATGATTATCATCAGGCGGCGGTGCAAGAGATTTTCAAGAGAATGTATGATAAGGGCGATATATATAAAGGCACTTATGAGGGCCTTTACTGCAAGCCCTGCGAGTCCTTCTGGACCGAAACACAGGCGGTCGACGGCAAATGCCCTGATTGCGGCAGGGAGGTAACCAAGGCTAAGGAGGAGGCTTATTTCTTTAAGCTTTCAGCCTACGGCGACAGGCTGATGAAATACTATGAGGAGCATCCCGGGTTCATTGAGCCTCAGAGCAGGCAAAATGAGATGGTCAACAATTTCATAAAGCCGGGCTTGCAGGATTTGTGCATTTCGCGCTCATCGTTTAAATGGGGCATTCCGGTTCCCGTCAACACCGACCATGTTATTTATGTCTGGCTTGACGCGTTGACCAACTATATCACCGCTCTCGGCTACGGCAGTGAGGATGACAGCCTTTATAAGAAATTCTGGCCTGCGAATGTTCAGCTTATCGGCAAGGATATTATACGCTTTCATACGATTTACTGGCCTGCTTTCCTTATGTCGATTGATGAGCCGCTGCCCGAAAAGGTCTTCGGCCACGGCTGGGTGCTGCTTGAGGGCGGCAAGATGAGCAAATCCAAGGGCAACGTTGTTGACCCGGTCATTCTTGCTGAAAGATACGGTGTTGACGCGCTTCGTTATTTCCTTCTGCGTGAGGTGCCGTTCGGCTCAGACGGTGTGTTCTCGAATGAAAACCTCATTAACAGAATTAATTCCGACCTCGCGAATGATCTGGGCAACCTTGTGTCGCGCACCGTCGCGATGGTAGAGAAATATTTCGGCGGCTCAATCCCGGCTCAGCGTGAAAGCGCACCGCTTGATGATGAGCTGATTGCTCTTGCAGGCGAAACAAAGAAGAACGCCGAGGCGGCAATGGAAAAGCTACTTTTCTCAAATGCTCTTACCGAGATATGGAAGTTTGTTTCCAGAACGAATAAATATATCGACGAAACCGCTCCGTGGACCCTTGCCAAGGATGAGTCGAATACCGCAAGGCTTGCCGCGGTTATGTATAACCTTTGCGAAAGCATCAGAATTATTGCGGTTCTGATTAACCCCTTTATGCCGAACACCTCTCCCGTTATCCGCACCCAGCTCGGCTTAGGTGCCGGGTGTGAGTGGGAGGACGCAGGAGTATTCGGCAAAGAGGGAACATATAACGTGGTTAAGGGGGATATTATTTTCCCAAGAATTGATATGGAAACCGAGCTTGCCGAGCTTGAGGCGAAGCAGCAGGCGGAGAATCCTGTTAACCCCGTTTTACAGGCGCTTGAAGGCGTCGCGCAAATAGGCATTGATGACTTTGCCAAGGTTGAGCTTCGCGTGGCGAAAATTACAGCGTGCGAACCGGTCAAAAAAGCTAAAAAGCTGCTGCAACTCACCCTTGATGACGGCTCAGGCGTGCCGAGAACCGTCGCGTCGGGTATTGCCAATTGGTATACCCCCGAGCAACTCATCGGCAAAAAAATCATCTGCGTTTGCAACCTTAAGCCCGCCGTGCTCTGCGGTGTTGAGAGCAGGGGAATGATTCTTGCCGCCGATTGCTCCGAGAATGATGTTAAGGTCGTTTTCGTTGACGATATGCCCGAGGGCTCAAAGATCAGATAATGAACGGAATTTTTGACAGCCACGCCCATTACGATGATGCGGCGTTTGATGAGGACAGGCATGAGCTGCTTTCCGCTTTACCGCGGCAGGGTATTTGCGCTGTTATTAACTGCGCGAGCGATATCGAGGGTTCGCGCGCTTGCCTTGAGCTGAGCGAAAGGTATGATTACATTTATGCCGCCTGCGGCGTTCACCCGCACGAGGCGTCAAAGGTTGGCATCGGTTGGCTCGACGAGCTGAAAACGCTGTGCAATAGTCCGAAATGCGTCGCGGTGGGCGAAATCGGTTTTGATTATCACTATGATTTTTCTACACCCGAGGAGCAGCTCACGATTTTTGAAAGTCAGCTTGCTCTTGCGAATGAGCTGAGTCTGCCAGTGGTTATTCATGACCGCGAAGCGCATGAGGATACACTTCGGCTTCTAAAAAAGTACAAGCCAAAAGGCGTTCTTCACTGCTTTTCGGGTAGTGTGGAGCTTGCTCGCGAAATTGTTGGGATTGGTATGTATATAGGTCTTGGGGGTGCGGTTACCTTTAAAAACGCTCGCAAGCCGGTTGAAGTCGCGGCATATGTTCCCGCTGACAGATTACTTACCGAAACCGACTGCCCTTATATGGCGCCCGTGCCGTTCAGGGGGCAAAGATGCGATTCGCGAATGATTGCCAACACCGTCAGCGTTCTTGCCGCGGTTCGCGGCGTAAGCGAGGAAGAAATTCTCACCATTACTCGTGAAAACGCGTCAAGGCTCTTTGACGTCAAGCTGCCCGAGACCGTTCATTGAGAGAGGAGATAATTATGCCCAAAAGAGTAATCGCTGCTTTTCTGATTTTACTTACCTTTATTCTTTCCCTTTCATCGTGCAGCATAGACGGCATTGAGAATATTGAGGGGACAACTGTGGTCGCTACTAACTTCACCGAGCCGCGCACAACAAAGCCCGAGGCGTATGTCGGCAACATTCCCGAGTACAAGTTCAAGAATTATGTTGATGCGGTCGATTCGGAAAATACCTACACTTTTAATGTCAAGTGCAGTAAGGCTGAATATGATGAATACTTTCAGCTTCTCTTGCAGTGCGGCTATACGCTTGACGCGAATAAGACCGAAACTCAGTATTCCGCTAAAAACCCGAGCGGATTCACAGTTAACCTGACCTTTAGCGGAACAGAACTTCTTGTTACATTTGTAAAAAAATAATAATGAAAATATAAGAAAAAGGCGTACCGATTTGGTACGCCTTTTTTGTAATT
>CAYUXK010000052.1:0-15787 GCA_964448835.1 uncultured Clostridium sp.
AGCTACCCGTGCGAGCTTTCGGGCGGTCAGCAGCAGCGCGTGAGCATCGCAAGGGCGCTTGCATTAAAGCCCGCGATTCTGTTTTTTGATGAGCCGACGAGCGCGCTTGACCCCGAGCTTACTGGGGAGATACTAAAGGTTATTCGTCAGCTCGCCGCGCAAAAAATGACCATGGTTATCGTAACCCACGAAATGTCCTTCGCCCGCGATGTCGCCGATTATATTATATTCATGGATGACGGCGTAATCGAGGAGCAGGGCACACCCGAGGAGGTTTTCTTAAACACAAAATCCGAGAGAACCAAGGCTTTCATCGGAAAAATCGAAGGCAGATGAATTATCGCTTATGGATGGGCATAATTGTAATGTGATATAATTGTATTCTGATGCAGGAAGTGAGGATTATGGCAGGAAGATTCAGCAACACCAAAAAAAGCATACGCGAAACGCTCAACATTCTTTGGTGCGCGTTTTGTCAGGAGCTCCCGATTAAGGACAGGGTTCTGTTTTACACCACAAGGTCTGACGGCGAGCTTCGGGATAACATTAAGTGTGTTTATGACGCTCTGGATTTGCCGCGCAAAAGTAAGCCTGTTTTTGCCCATATTCCGCCCCACGGTAAGTTTATTAAGCCGCGCCTTTATTACCTGATGTTTACCTGCAAGGTAATCGTGGCCGACGATTATATGAGATATTTAAGAAACAAAAAGCTCCGCGAAGGTCAGAAGGTTTTGCAGCTGTGGCACGCGGAAGGCGCGTTTAAGAAGTTCGGGCTTGATGCGCCGTCGCATCTGACAAAGCGCGAGGAGCAAAAGAACCATTCGCAGTACACCGCGGTTGCCGTGAGCTCCGAGAGCTGCCGCGACCATTACGCGGGCGCATTCGGCATTGATAAGGGGCGCTGCCTCGCTATAGGAACGCCGAGAACGGATTTACTGATTTCGGGAGACGCGAAGGAAAAAATGCGGGCTGATATTCTGGGGAAGATACCGCTTCTCAGCGAAAGGAAGAGGATTTATCTTTATTGCCCGACCTTCCGTGATGTGGGCGAAAAGCATGTCGCCGCCGATGTCGGCATTGACTGGAAGACGCTTGATTACGCTCTCGAAGAGGATGAGCTCTTCATTATCCGCAACCACCCGTTAATTGACTATAAAACCGAGGTTCATGGGCTGTCAAATGTTATCGACTGCTCCAATGAGAGCACGCTCCAGCTCTTGACCGCCTGCAGTGTTCTTGTAACCGATTATTCCTCCGTTATTTTTGACGCGGCGCTGCTGAAGAAGCCGATGGTTTTCTTTTGCCCCGATATAAAGCGTTACGAGAGAGGCTTTTATCTCAATTACCCAGAGGACCTGCCGGGCGAGGCGGTTATGAAGGTTGACGATTTGCTGCCCGCCGTCAGGAGGGCAAACGAAAATCCGCCCGTCGAAAAGCTTGAAGCTTTTATTGACGAGCAGATGGGCGCTTGCGACGGTCACTCAACCGAAAGAGTCGTGGATTTAATCAAAAGCTGGCTTTGATTATCTTATCATAAACTCTCTTGGCGGCGTTGCCGTCGGGATTATCAAAATTAAAATTCCTGAAGCTCGCGAGATTGTCGCCGCTTTGGGGGTTTTTTATTTCATCGAGAAGCGAGTCAAAGTCCTTTGCCGCGCCAGACGGCACATAGGTGAAATAGTCGAAATAAAACGGCCTCTCACGGGTGTATTCGTCAATGTCATGGGCGTAAAAAACGCAGGGCTTACCCATCAGCGCGAAATCCATGCAGATTGACGAGTAATCGGTAATCAGCATATCGCAAAGGCGTGAAAGCTTGACTGTATCGGCGTACCCGGTAACATCGACCGCTCCAAGCGGCGGTTTGGCGGAATGCACCTGGGGATGAAGGCGGATAAGAAGGCAGTATTCGCCGCCGAGCTCGCGGTTAAAGCGCTCGATATCAAACGCTTCAAGAATCCGGGAATCCGCCTCGGGGTTATCGCGGAAGGTCGGGGCGTAAAGAATCAGCTTCTTGCCGCGGCTGAGGGGGTAAAGCTTATCGAATTCGGCGCGCTCGGCTTCATAATCAAACGGTGTAAAATAAGCGTCTGTTCTCGGTGAGCCAAGGGGCAAAACCTTGCTTACATCAACCCCAAACGCCTCGGCGTACATTGGTCTGACACCTTCGGAGGAGCAGACGACAAAGCTCAGCTTCTCACCGCATTTTTTCGCGCGCTCGGCTATATCCTCGGGCAAATCAAGCGAAAGCCCGAATTTCTTAAGCGCGCCCTCGGCGTGCCAGAGCTGGGTAACGACAGCTTTTTTGCTCAAACGCAAAGACGCGAGGGGCATAAAATTATCGTTTAAAAAGATATACTTCGATGTCGCGAGCAGATAAGCTCCGCGAGTGAAAAACAAAAAAGCGCTCATGATTGAGCCTGTCTCGCCCGACAGAGAGCTTGTGGAAATCAAACGAATATCATAGCCGCCCGCTGTTTCGAGAACACGGCGAACAGCGCCGAGCGAATCCGTGAAGCCCTCGTGATGCGGTGAAACAAGGGCAACGCGGCTTTGCCTGACGGGAAAAACGCGGCTCATATTGAAAAACAGCGCGTACAGCGCATAGAACAGCTTTTTCACGGCTAAACCTCGTTTGTCATTCTCTGATTTTGGCAAGTATCATCGCGCCGAGCTTAATAAGCGGCAAGGGGAAAAATCCGAATTTCTTTGACTGCTTTAGCAGTGAGATAATTTTGAAGGTTTTGCTGCCGAGGGGGCGTTTGCCGCTGAAGGTGAATGTCATCTCACCCTTTGCCGCCTTGCGCGCGGCGGATTTGAAGCCTTTTGCGGGCAGCACGCGAAGATTCTCGCAGCCTCTCCATGCCGGGGGGATGCTGACACCCTCCTCGACAAAAAGCTCAAACGACGGCATTGACTGCAGGTAAACGGAATCTATTACACTGGGCGTGGCGTTCGGGATAATAACGCTTAAAAGCGGTTTCTCAGCTAATTTTGCCCTGTCGAAACACAGCTCGCCACCGATATCCTTATATAAAAGCCGCGACTTCTTGAGCGTTTCCCCGTTCATGAGGGCGGTGAAGTATTCGGTCGTTTCGCGTATACATTCGATGGCGGGCAAATCCGCCTGCCATATCAGCCGATAGAGCTGTAAAACGGTCAGGTAAACGGCTTTATATGCGATTTCCTGCAGATAGCCCTCGGCATCCTCACAGGGGCAGTCGGGCTTTGCGAGAGACTCGGAAGCCTTGTCATAAATGCTTTTTAACGACTTGAATCCGTCGCTGACAAGCTCGTATTTAACGCTTTGAGTCGCGGAGGAGCCGTCCTTTGGGAAGTGGCGGCGGTAACGCATAACAGCGCCCTTAACGCCGACAATCTCGGGGCTTGAAGATAAGATATAGTTAAAGAAAAATGCGCCGTCCTCGGTGTATTTCAGTCTTGGGAAGCGAACACCCGAGTCAACAAGCCTTTGGCGGCGGTAGCACTTGTTGCTCACGACAAAGTTCCATAGCAGAAGCCTGTCATACACATCGATTTTATCTTTAGCGGCGAGTGAATCGGCATAGGGGTTAAACTCGCTGCCGCCGTAGCCGAAGCGCTCAAGGCGGCATATGCCGACATCTGCGCCGGTTTCGGTCAGGCGGTTATAAAAAAGCTCGAGCGTGTCGGCGGTGATCAGATCGTCGCTGTCTAAAAACAGGACGAATTCGCCCGCGGAATGCTCAAGCCCATTATTGCGCGCGGCGGATACTCCCGAATTCTCTTGGTCGATTCGCCGGATATTCGCGTGCTTCTTGCAGTACGAGTCGATAATATCGGGCGTTGAGTCGGTCGAGCCGTCATTTACGGCAATAATTTCAATATCGCCGAGCGTTTGTGCAAGAAGGCAGTCAAGCGTTTCGGCGATATATTTTTCTGAATTATATGAGGGAACGATAACGGATACTTTCATTTTGAAGCCTTTCGTTATTTGCGCCAGTCAAGTATGGTTTTGCCGAAATTGCGCGCCACATCTGCCGAGAAAGCCTTATGAATATCGGCGATTGAATAAATCGGAATAACCTCGCCGATTAAATTCTCAAGGTAATTAGCTAATTCCGGATGCTCGACAAAAAGGTCCACCGTCTTTTGGAAATCCTTGACGCCGCTACGGCTCGAGCCGAAAAGACGAAGCCCCTTCTCAAGAACAAGGCGGGTATTGATGCCGATCAGGTTCTCGCTAACGCCCATGAGCGAAATCGCGCCCTCCGGGTTGATGCGCTCAATTATCTGGGCTATCGCGCGCCCGGACGCCTCGCCGCCAACGCATTCAAAGGCGTGGTCAACCCTGACGCCCTCGGGGATGGCGGTGACATTATAGACCTCGTCAGCGAATGTGAAATAAGCGAGCTTTGCCGAAACCGTACCGAAAATGCAGAGCTTCGCCTCGGGCAGCATATAGCGCAAAACGAGCGCAGTGATGAAGCCGAGGTTGCCGTCGCCCCAAACGCCGATTGTGTCGCGCCTGCCGTGAGAGAACGCCAAAAAGCGGCTTGTCGCGTGAACGCTCACGCTCACAAGCTCCGTAAAGGCGGCAATCCGGTGGTTAATGCCCTCGGGGACCCTGACGAGCCTGTCGGGCGGCATATCAACATAGTCCCTCAAAAAGCCATCGTGCCCGCTTGAGCAGAAATAGCTTGAGGCGAGATAATTCTCGGCAATGAACTCGTCATCATTTGTCGGCACATTGGGCACGGGAATAACGGCTTCGCCCCGCTTATAGGTGCCCGTCGGGTCATAGACAACGGTGCCCACGCATTCATGTATAAGAGCCATGGGCAGCTTCGCCATGAGCGTATCATGGTCCCTCGCACCCAGGTAGTAACGCTGGTCAGCCTTGCAGATAGAAAGATACTCAGGTCGGATGATCACATTGCTCTTTATATCAATTTCCTTATAGGCAACATCGAGCATACCCGGCGCGACGAGCCTGTATACCGCGTTAATCATCGGTTTCCTTGCCTTTCAAAAGAAAATTAGCTACCTTCAAATCATACGGATAGGTAATTTTAATGTTGTAAATTTCGCCCTCGACAATATAAACAGGCTTGCCCTTGATTGTGAAAATTTTGCAAGCGTCGGTGAGAATCGCCTTCTCATCCTCGGTAAGGCTGTTTAATACACCGCGCAGAAGCTTGATTTTAAACGACTGCGGGGTTTGCCCCTGATAGAGATTGCCGCGCGGGGGGATAGACGAAATGGTTTTGCCGTCTATACTCTCGACGATTGTATCTGTCGCGGGAATTGCGGTGTCGCAAGCGCCGCATTCAGCCGCGGCGGCGATGTTTTCGCTGATGATTCTATGTGTCAAAAACGGGCGCACGGCGTCATGAGTGACGATAATATCATCCTCGCCGATGGTGAAGTTCGCCTCAATATAGTTTAAAGCGTTCTCAAGTGTGCCGTTGCGGGTGCTGCCGCCCTCGATGACATGGATGTTATTTGATTCGGGCAGATGCTTATTTATCATATCCCTTGTGGGTGCAATCCACGCCTTGGGGCAAAGCACAAGGATTTCATCAACCTTGGGGTTGACAAAGAACTTCTCGATTGTATGAATAATAATCGGCTTTGTGCCGAGCTCAAAGTATTGCTTTGGCGTGTCGGAGTTACCCATACGGCTACCGATTCCGCCGGCAAAAACAGCTGCAAATACCATATTAAACCACCCTTTCGCAGTGACTACTTTCTCTGTGTCATTTCATCGTAAATCTTGCAAACGCTCTCGGCGTCGCCGCTGGCTATCATCTTGCCCTTATCAAGGATAATGGCGGTGTTGCAAAGGCCCAGCACCTGCTCGGTGTTATGAGAAACAAAAAGCACGGTTACGCCCTTCTCAAACATGGAGCGGATTTTTGCCTCGCTCTTTTTGCGGAATTTCGCGTCGCCAACCGAGAGAACCTCGTCAAGGATAAGGATTTCCGGCTCTACCGCGCTCGCAATGGCGAAGCCGAGCCTCGCCCTCATGCCCGAGGAATAGTTCTTGACGGGCACATCGACAAAGTCCTTGAGCTCAGAGAATTCGATGATTTCATCGTATTTTGTTTCGATGAATTTACGGGAATAGCCCATGGTCGCGCCGTAAAGAAAGACATTCTCCTTGCCCGAGTAATTCATATCAAATCCGGCGCCCAGCTCAAGCATAGGGGCGATAACGCCGCTCACGCTCACAGAGCCCTGAGTTGGCTTCATTACGCCCGCGATAACCTTGAGAAGCGTGCTCTTGCCTGCGCCGTTAAAGCCGAGAATACCGATGCGCTCGCCCTTCTCAACGGTGAAGGATATATCGCGAAGAGCCCAGAATTCCGTAAAATGAAGCTTGCGTGTAACAAGCTTAATTAAATATTCTTTTAAATTATCTACTTTTTCCTTATTAAGGTTGAACATAACGCTGACATTCTCAACCTTCACAGCGGGCTTTGCCATAAGAAAATCCTTTCATCTGCGCGTCTTCGCGCCTTAAATATGCAAAATGAATTTATCCTGCTTTTTATAAAACACCCATATTCCGATAAACAATGTCACAAGGCTGAAGCCGAGCGAATATTCAAGCCAGTGGATATTGAACATCTCGCCAAACAGCACACAGGAGCGGAACATTGATACAATCGAGTAAAGCGGATTCCCCATGAGGGCAAGGATAAATACCTTATTATCAATTTTAAGCTGGTCAACATTAAAGAAAATCGGCGTTAAATAGAAAAGGAGCGTGCAGAAAACCTCATACAGATACTCAACATCGCGGAAGAATATCTCAAGGGTAGCCAGAATCAGCCCAACGCCAATGCACAGGATAAGAAGGACTAAAATAGGAACCACCGCAAGGAAAACATAGGGGGTGATATTCGGGGGATTTTCCGAGAAAAAGCGGAAATAGACAATGAAGCAAACGAGCACCGACAGCGAAATCAAAAAGGTGGTAAAGGTTGAAATAACATTTGACAGCGGATAGATGTATTTAGGCACATAGACCTTCTTGATTACCGAGGCGCTGTCACGCACGGAGCGCATTGCCCGCTTTGTTGACTGCGTGTAAAACTCATAAATCAGCCTGCCGCTAAGCAGGTAGATGGGGTAGTTGAGAACCTTTGAGGAATCTCTGCCGAAAATGCTGCCGAAAATGACGACAAGCACAATTGTAGTAAGAAGGGGCTGAAGAAAGGTCCAAAACATACCCAAAACCGAGTTGCGGTACTGAAGCTTGATGTTTTTGCGCACTATTTCGCGCAGCAGATATCTGTATTTCAGAAAATTTTTAAAATATTTTTTCATAAGTACCTTCCGTTCGGATTAATCGCAGCCTTTAATACCCCACTTGCTGAAGTATTTTAACATTGAGATTAATTGAATGAGCTTTAATTTGCTGTTCTTTTTTGACTCCCTGCCCCATTCGTGGTAAACGACAGCGTCAGGGTAATAAACGCAGCGGCTCACACGGCAAACCTCGCGCGTAAGGTCGCAGTCCTCAAAATACATAAAATATCGCTTGTCAAAGCCGCCAAGCTTCTTTAACAGCGGGGTTCTGATAAACATAAAGCAGCCCGTGGCGTTTTGAATATCGGTGGGCGCGGTCATATCGCAGTCAAGCATGGCGTATTCGCACAGCGCCTTGCAGGGGTTGCCGTCATTTCTCATACGGCTTGCGATAAGGTAAGACGGGGTGGGCGCGCGCTTGCCGAGAATCTGAGGTCTGCCGTCGGGAAAACGAATCTGCGGCGAGAGCAGGCCAATATCCGCGTTTTCATCCATGTAATCCGCCATTTTAGCGATAACATCGTCGCGGAGAATCACATCGGGGTTAATAATCGCGTGATAATCGGAATTAAGCGAGGGCAAGACTGAATTGTGACCTTCACCGAAGCCCACATTTTTGTTGCTTATTATTAACTCGACATCGGGGAAATTCTCTTTAATATACTCGACAGTACCGTCTGTGGAGCCGTTATCAACAATGGTAAGGCTGAAGGGAACGCCCTTGGTAAATTCTAACAGCGAGGATATGGCCGCGCCGATAGTATGGATGTTATTGTAGGTGACAATACATCCGCTGACTGATTTCGAACTCATTTATACTGTCCTTTCCAAGGCACATTTGGAGGAGCTAAATTTTTGATAATTCGCGCGCAAGATTCAGCCGCCAGCGCAGCTTGTCCGCGGCGGAGGTTTTGCCGCCGGTAACATTATCGCCGTGGCGGCGCCACAAAATGAGCGGCTCGTTAATAACGCTGATGCTCATGTTTTTTTTCATCGCCACAAGGGCAAGCCACCAGTCATGCATTGGGGCGCTCTCGGGGAAGGGGAGGGCGGAGTAAATAAGGCAGCGCCGGAACGCCATGCAGCAGCCGGGGTAAGTGTTTCGCATAAGGGTTTCTTTTAAGTCGGTGCTGACACCGTGAGTTTTAAAATAAGAGGAATCGGTGATATTGAGATGCTCGTCGGTAACGCTCGCGTCGTGAAGCACAAGCGCCGCGCCGCATTCAAATTCACGAAGCACCCTGCTGACTTTATTGCGCAGCCACACATCGTCCTGGTCGCTCAGGAAGATAATATCGCCCGAGCAGGCGTTAATGGCGTGCTCAAAATTCTTGCAAACGCCCTTGCCCGGACCTTCCATATACTTAACCCTGCGGTCATCAATGGTCTTGACGGCTTTTTCAGTTTCGCCGCCCGGCAGGTCGTCAGAAACGATGACCTCATCGTTCTCGCCGAGCTGGGGCAAAATCGACCCGAGCTGCTCGGCTATATATTTCTCGCCCTTATAGGCGGCAATAGCGACAGAAATTTTCATACCCTTAAAGTGATTTCATTGTCGGGAACAGCAGCACATCCCTGATAGAGTAGCTGTCTGTCAAAAGCATGGCGAAGCGGTCAATGCCGATACCGATGCCGCCCGTGGGGGGCATACCGTATTCGAGAGCCATAAGAAAGTCCTCGTCGGTGTGGTTCGCCTCTTCATCGCCTGCGGCGGCGAGCTCCTCCTGAGCCTCGAAGCGGCCACGCTGGTCAATCGGGTCGTTAAGCTCCGAAAACGCGTTCGCGAACTCGCGGCAGGTTATGAAAAGCTCAAAGCGCTCGGTGAAATCGGGGTCAAGGGGCTTGCGCTTTGCAAGCGGTGAAATCTCAACGGGGTGGTCGGTGATAAAGGTGGGCTGAACGAGCTTGTCCTCAACATATTCCTCAAAGAAAAGGTTGAGAATATCGCCCTTCTTGTGGCGTTTTTCGAATTCGATTCCCTTCTCCTTGGCAAGCGCACGCGCCTCGTCAAGCGAGAGGTCCTTAAAATCAACGCCCGAATATTTTTTGACCGCGTCAAGCATTGTAAGACGCTCGAAGGGCTTGGACAAATCAATCTCGGCGCCGTCATAGGTGACAACGCTGGTGCCGCAGACCTTCTGGGCAACCTCGCGGAAAAGATTCTCAACCAAATCCATCATGCCGTGGTAATCGGTATATGCCTGGTAAAGCTCAAGAAGCGTGAACTCGGGGTTGTGGCGAACATCGATGCCCTCGTTTCTGAAAACGCGGCCGATTTCGTATACCCTCTCAAGCCCGCCCACGATAAGGCGCTTAAGGTAAAGCTCAAGAGAAATGCGAAGATGAAAATCCTCGTTAAGAGCGTTGTGGTGGGTGTTAAACGGGCGCGCGGCTGCTCCGCCGGCGTTCGCTACAAGCATTGGCGTTTCAACCTCGATAAAATCAAGAGAATCGAGATAATTTCGGATTTCACGGATAATTTGAGAGCGCTTGACGAAGGTATCGCGTACCTCGGGGTTAATGATAAGGTCAAGGTAACGCCTGCGGTAGCGCACATCGGTGTTGGTAAGCCCGTGGAACTTCTCGGGCAGGGGGAGCAGAGATTTTGTCAATAGGCGAAGGGATTTGGCGTGAACAGAAATCTCGCCGCGGCGGGTTTTGAACACAAAGCCCTTGACCTCGATAATATCGCCGATATCCCAGCGCTTGAACTCGGCAAATTCATCCTCGCCCACATCGTCGATTTTAACATAAACCTGCATACGGCCCGTGCGGTCTCGCAGGTCAATAAAATTTGCCTTGCCCATATCTCGGCGCGACATCATTCGGCCGCAGACAGAAACATCGGTATTCTCAATTTCTTCAAAACGGGCGATGATTTCGGAATTTGTAATGCCGTTATCGGCGGTTGTGATGGTGAAAGGGTCTTTGCCCGAGCTTTGAAGCGCCTTGAGCTTATCAACCCTGATTTGGCGAAGCTCGTTTATGCTAAGCTCGGATTCCTGCTCCGGCTCAGCCGGGGAGGAGTTGATTAATTCGTCAGACATATTATAATTCCTTTCAAAAAGAACGGGTTACTTCGATATTGTGAGCACCTTGTATCTGGCGATTTTGCCGCCGGGGGTTTGCACCTCAACCTCGTCACCGACGCTCTTGCCCATAAGAGCAACGCCGACAGGCGACTGGTCGGATATGATACCCTTGTCAACCTCGCTTTTGCCGAGGATTTTGTATTCAACCTCTTCATCAAATTCAATATCAAGAAGTTTAACCTTTGAGCCGATATGAATTGCCTTGGTGTTGATTGTTTTTTCATCGAGAATTTTAGCGCTGCGAAGGTCAAACTCGAGCCTGGCGATGTTAGCCTCAAGCTTCGCCTGCTCATTCATTGCCTCATCATATTCGGAGTTCTCCGACAGGTCACCGAAGGAGCGCGCCACCTTTATTTTTTCGGCAATATCATCCCTGCCGACTGTTTTTAAATTGTTCAGCTCATCGTTGAGCTTCTTATAGTCTTCGCTGGTCAGGATGGTTTGCTTTTCCATAGTTACTTAATCTCCTTTAAATATAAAAATAAATATAATTAAGTTTACAATTATTTCACCTATTATATAGAATATCAGTCAATATGTCAAGTATTTCCGCAAACTATAGCCTCTGCCAGAAGCTGCGCGGCCTCGTCATAGGTTCGCTCACAGCCACCCGAGCGAAGCATCAAAAAGCTCTTAGTCATGAGCGAGCCGACACCGCACAATTCGAGCAGCGCGCCCGCGAAATCAAGCAGATCAATGCCTTCGGGCAGCACCTTGAGATAAGCCTCGTCAATTTCGACGCCGCTGCCGTTGACAGACATGCAGCCGCGCGGGCAGCGCGAGTGTGAAATCACGCACACGGCGTTGACGGCCGAGGGCAGGCAGTTATCCGTGCAGATAACGATACCATGGTGAACCGAAGCGTCAAAGGAGTCGGTAATTATCAGCGAAGCGCCGTGCTTTTCCATCGCCTCAAAGGCGCAGGAGGAGTATTTTTCGGGGTGTCGGGTAACGATTCTTACCGTGGAGGCAAGGGGCAGGAGCGAAAGCGCCCTGCCGCAAAGCAGCGCGCCGCTGTCGGTGAGCGTAACCGAAAGCCCCTGGGCGGGAACGGCGCTCATTTTAATAAGCTCAATGGCGGTGTTGAGCACCATAACGGGCAAAAGCCGCTTGGGCGTGTAGCGGTGCAGGGAATCGGGCAGGGCAACGCTGTAGGGAGCGATGACGCGCACTGAGCATTTGCCGAGCCGTTTAAGCAAGGATTCCCAGTCTACGCCTTTTTTATCCATAAGCACGCTTACTATAAAAAACGGCAGCCCCCCCGCGGTTCTTACAACGGACGGCTCGCTTTTACGCAAATATACCTTTTGCTTTCGCCGCTCACAGTATCCGCCGGCGGGCGAAACAAAATTCAGCACGGCAAACATAAAAAACACACCTCACAAAGAGCAATTATAGAAATTAGCCGTTGGACTAATATCCTATGCGCGGTGAGGCGGTCATTATTATCTTTTTTTAAGATTTTTATCTCTCGCTGAACACTTTTGAAACTTCCTCAAGGCTCATTTCGCGGCATTCGCCGTCGGCGAGGCTCTCGTCAAGCTCGAGCGCGCCAATTCTGATGCGGCGAAGGGTGACAACGCTGTTGCCGCAGGCGGCAAACATTCGCTTGACCTGATGATATTTGCCCTCGCGGATTTGAATTTCAGCCGCGGGAGAGTCTGAATCGGATATAACGGAAACCTTGGCGGGCAGGCAATGAGTGCCGTCGCTTAAAACAATGCCTTCCTCAAGCCGCTCAATATCGTCTCGGGTAAGCTCACTTTCAAGATTGGCGATATAGGTTTTGTAGACCTTGTGAGACGGGCTCATCATTCTGTGGGCAAGGTCACCGTCATCGGTAATAATCAGTAAACCCGTGGTGTCGCGGTCAAGCCTACCGGCAGGGAAAAGGCTTTTGCGCCGCAGAAAGTCGGGAATAATATCTATAACAGTTTTTTTCTTAGGGTCGGTTGACGCGCTGATAACGCCCGCGGGTTTGTTAAGCATGATATACACATGCTCGCGAAGCTGAAATGCGTGCCCTCTTACGGCGATTTCGTCAACCTCGGTGTCGATTATCTGCTCCGCGTGAAGCGCAGCAGCGCCGTTAACCGTGACGGCGCGGTCCTTTATCAGCTGCCTCGCGTCACGGCGCGAAACATTGCAGTGAAGGGCTATAAGCTTGTCAAGCCTTTGCAGAGCCAAATAATCACCTCATTACATTTTGGGATGAACGAAAATAAATCAAATTCGGGATATATCGATGGCCTCCACCTGATGGGGGAGGTGGATTTTGCGAAGCAAAAGACGGAAGGAGAGAACAACGCAAAGCCGTATAAATTAACGGTTTTCGAGTTTTCTATCTCTCCCTCAGTCGCTGCGGCGACAGCTCCCCCGTCAGGAGGAGCCTTGGTTGAACCGCCGTTTCGGTTCGTCGGGTTTTCAACGCGGGCGCGATTAAAAGGGGACGACATAAGCCGTCCCCTTGAAAAACGATATTGATTAACCGAGCTCCGCGAAGTACTTGATGGTTCTTACCATTTGGCTGGTGTAGGAATTCTCGTTATCATACCAGCTGACAACCTGAACCTGATAGGTATCGTCATCAATCTTGGTGAGCATAGTCTGGGTTGAATCAAACAGCGAACCGACGGTGATGCCGATAACATCGGTGGAAACTATTTCGTCAACATTGTAGCCGAAGGAATCGGAGGCGGCTGCCTTCATAGCGGCGTTGATGCTGTCCTTTGTGATATCCTTGCCCTTGACAACGGCAACAAGAATTGTTGTCGAGCCGGTGCATACGGGAACTCTCTGAGCCGAGCCGATAAGCTTGCCGTTAAGCTCGGGAATAACAAGTCCGATTGCCTTCGCGGCGCCCGTTGAGTTGGGCACGATGTTGACAGCGGCGGCGCGGGCGCGTCTGAAATCGCCCTTGCGGTGCGGACCGTCAAGCGGAAGCTGATCGCCTGTATATGCATGAACGGTGGTCATGATTCCGCTCTGGATGGAGGCGTAATCGTTGAGAGCCTTCGCCATGGGAGCGAGGCAGTTTGTGGTGCAGGAGGCGGCGGAAATGATGGTGTCCTCTTTAGTGAGGATTTTTTCGTTAACGCCGTAAACGACTGTGGGAAGGTCATTGCCCGCGGGGGCGGAGATGACAACCTTCTTGGCGCCTGCGTCTATATGAGCCTGGCTGAGTGCCTTTGAGGCATAGAAGCCTGTGCACTCAAGAACAACGTCAACACCGATTTTGCCCCAGGGAAGGTCGGCGGCGTTCTTCTCGGCATAAATTGTGATTTTTTTGCCGTTTACGGTGATGCTGTTATCATCGCTTGTGACGGTGCTGCCCAGAGCGTAGCGACCCTGCGCGGAATCGTACTTAAGAAGATGAGCGAGCATGGCGGGGCTGGTAAGATCGTTGATAGCAACGATTTCATATCCCTCGGCGCCGAACATCTGGCGGAATGCGAGACGGCCGATGCGACCAAAGCCGTTAATTGCAACTTTTACTGCCATAATAAAAAACCTCCAAAATAATTATTAATATAACAACCGGGTATATTTTATCCATTTTGCACAGATTATGCAACAGTTTTTTGCACAAAAAAGCGAAACTCGAAAATATTTGGCAGACTTACCAAAATTATTCAAACACAAAGCAAAAAGAGTGCAATTGTGCCAAATAAAATAATTCATTTGTGATATTTACCGCCGCTTGATATCATAAAAGCCCGATAAAGCTGCTCAAGAAGCATTACCCTTGCGAGCTGGTGCGGGAAGGTCATCGCGCTCATCGAAAGGCAGAGATTACTGCGCTTTTTTACCTCGGCGCTGAGCCCGTAGGAGCCGCCGATAATGAAGCTTACGCTGCCGCTACCCGCTACAGCGTCCGCCTCAAGCAGTTTCGACAGCTCGGGCGAGGTGAGCGCTTTGCCCTCGATGCACAGCGCGTAAGCGCGTGAATTCGGCGGCAGGGCGGCGAGAATCAATTTGCCCTCCTGCGAAAGGGCTCGCTCGATTAGCGATTCGCCCGGCGAATCCGGCAGCTTGGCAGGGGCAATTTGAGTGACGGTGAGGCGGCAAAAGGCGTCAAGGCGCTTTTCGTACTCGGCGCATGCGTCACGCAGATAGCTTTCCTTGAGTTTGCCTATGCAAATGATATTCACATTGAGCATTATGAATTATTCCCTTCTATGCATCATAAAATCAAGAGGGGTGATGGCGGTGAAAAAACTTGAAGGAAAGATTTTAACTTTATTTCTTTGTGCGGCGGTGGTTCTGACAGGCGCGGGAGTCGGTATGACACAGAGCGCGAAGCAGGTAATCGCGGCCGGAGAAACGACCGAAAAAGAAACGACCGAAAAGGATTATATTAAGTGGGTAAGCTTCACGCCCAATGTCCGCGCGCTAAGAGATACGCTAGCTCTCGACATCGAAACCTACGGAACAGAACGGCATTTACCCTGGAGCACCACGCTCGCTTACCTCACCTGTAAAAACGGCGGCAAATTCCGAAATTATAAAAAATCACAGCTCGTTTCGATGCTTGATGCTCTCGGCGAGAGCGGAACACCTGACGACCTGATGAAAGAAAGCAAGTACTATAGCTTTTATAAAGAGGCTTATTCCGCCGTGCTTTCGGGGCTTGTGGGCGAGTATACAAAGCTTGCACCCGACAAAGAGAGCAAAACGGGCTATAAAATTGTCGAAGGCTACGGACTCAAGGCATACTCGCCTATTGCCGAGGGCTTCTGGTGGAATCACTATGATGATTTCGGCGATTCGCGGGAATATGGATTTAAGCGAAAGCATCTCGGCAACGACCTTATGGGCGCAATCGGCACGCCGATAGTTTCGATTGAGGGCGGAACGGTTGAAATGCTCGGCTGGAACCGCTACGGCGGCTGGCGCATAGGCATACGCTCCTTCGACGGCAAGCGGTCATATTATTACGCTCATTTGCGCCGCAACAGACCCTACGCCGAGGGACTGAAAATAGGTACTCAGGTGAAAGCCGGGCAGGTTATAGGCTACCTCGGAATGACCGGATATTCCTATAAAGAAAATGTAAACGGCATGGATATTCCGCATTTGCATCTTGGTATGCAGCTTATTTTTGACGAATCTCAAAAAGAGGGCAACAATCAAATATGGATTGATCTATACGCCCTTGTCGAGCTGCTCAGCAGTAACCGCGCCACGGTAATGAAAACCGAAAACAGCGAATACAAGCGGGTTTATGACATAATCGAGCCGATATACCCCGAGAGCCTTCGGCATATTGTGACCGTGTCAAGCAAGGTCGCCGAGACATCAACCACAGAGACATCCTCCGCAATGACCACTGTCGCCGCAAAGACCACTGCCGCCAAAAACCCTATAGATTAATTTTCCGTCATATTGTAGGGGTCGGC
>CAYUXK010000053.1:0-9326 GCA_964448835.1 uncultured Clostridium sp.
ATTAGTTGATATTGAGTTTGTATCTCCGCCGCTTTGCGGCGGGGATATTTTTATTCGTACAGCGAGATGCCTTTAATCACAGGGTTTGAGCGGGACTGCGTTATCGCGATTATGATTTCATCGCTGCTGACGGGGTAATCAAACTGTATTATGCATTTTGAGCCGATAACCTTATTCTCCGAGAGTAGCTCATAGCCGTCAGCGGTTTTGGCATAGACCTTGAATTCCTCCACGCGCTGGCTGTAAGCGATATCCTCACTGATTACGAGCGCGGTGACCTTTTTCTGCTCAGGGAGCTTAAGTGAAACAGCGTATTCGTCATCCTTGAGCTTATAGCTTGTTTGCTCGCTGAGCAAAGCGGAGTATTCCTCTGAGCTTTTTGTTTCGCCGGCTTTGTTGACTGCGCCTGCTTTGATGCCTTCAATCCTGTTGGCAAAGACATCATCAACAATTTCTTTGAACCCTTGCAGTGTTTTACAGTCGCGCTCAGAGATAACGCCGTCTTTATTCGGACCGACATTCAGAAGGAATGAAGCGTTGCCGCCCACGGCACCAAGATAAGACTCTGCAATCTGCTCAGAGCTTTTAACGCCTATATTCAGGTCCGCGGAGGGACCGTAATCGTGATAGAACCACCCGCTTGCAATTGACATATTCGACTCCGCGGGGTACCACTTAAATTCGCCAAGGTCCTTGACAACCTCACGGCTGCCCGTGTCCTCGGAGACCTCGTCAACCCCTGCTAATGACTCGCCCGTACTAACGCTGATATTTGAGGTCGGGTATACGCTCCATTCTCCGCTTTCACGCCACGGGCCGAATTCGCTGCCGTTCCACCTGATATCAGGGCCTGCGCACGCGATGAGGATGCCGGGCTGAAGTGAGTGAATAGTGTCATAGTATCTTTGCCAATCGTAATTCTGGGCAGTAGGTGTTATTGATTTATCAAACGCCCCGTCAAACCAGAATTCAAAAATATCGCCGTAATTTGTTAAAAGCTCTGTAATTTGAGCGACAAAGAAATCGTCGTATGCCTTGCCCGAGCCGTAGCTGTCCTCATGCATATCCCATGGAGACAGATATATGCCGAGCTTAAGGCCGTACTTTTTGCAGCTGAGCTCAAGCTGCTTTAAAACATCCTTGCCGTAAGGACTGTTCATAACATTAAAATCAGTAGTTTTGGTGTCCCACAGGCAGAAGCCGTCGTGGTGCTTGACGGTGAAGATTACACCCTTGGAGCCGCTTTCCTTAAACACTCGGCACCACTGGTCTGTATCCACTGTTTTCGGCGCGAACATATCAACGGTTTCTTTACCGTTGCCCCATTCAACATCATTAAAGGTGTTAACGCCGAAATGTACAAAATTATAATAACCGAGCTTTGAATGAGCAATATGAGCCTCACTTGGCACAACGGCGATTAGCCTATCAACCTGCGCACCGCTTGAAGCGTAACCGTTATTGTTAATGCACCAGCCCTCGTCAAGGCTTTCAACTATTACAGCCTTGTGCATCACGTTTTGCCCAAAGGCAACGATGGCGGCAAGAAGAATCGGAACGGTTCGCTTGAAGAAAATCCCGAGAGGTATGGCGGCGATTATGCTGCCGGCAACCGAAATAACGGATGCTTTAACGCTCAGGTGAAGCTTGCGGCAAAGGGTATAAATCAAAATGATTGTTCCCATTATAAGCCCGTAGGCAAGGCCTATGTGCACCGCCTCAGAGGGCGCGGCCTGCTTAAATATTATTACATTGATAATGACCATAAAAAGCTCAAAGGGCACAAACGAAGCTGCACCCAGCGCGCATGAAATAATAAACCCGCGAGCATTTTTAGTGAACTGCGGCTTTGACAGCCAAAGCAGCAGCCCCATAAGGCCGAATTCGACAAACATAAGAATAAGACTGATGTAGTATTGATTAACAATCCATTTCAGATAAACATCTCTGTGCCACAGCCCGGTAGCGAATGTAGCAACAAACAGTACAGCAGCAAGAATCGGCAGTAGCTTTTTCTGAAACACGCCGTCCTTTTGTGTGAAATAACCCTGTTTTTTTACCGGTTTTTTTGAACTGCTTTTCTTTTGTTGATTTTTGCTGCTCATTTTTTCTCCTCCGTCATAAAAAATATAGAGTGTAATAATTATACAATAAATTTTCTGATATAACAAGAGTATTATTTTATTCTGCTCTGATTAAGCAAAAAATAATTAAGCATTGATTTTCGCTTAGCTATGCTATATTATATAAGCGTTAACAATGAAAAAAGGTGGAAAAACTCATGAAGAATTCAATTTGCATGATTGGTCACAGAGGCTACAGCAGTAAGCATCTGGAAAACACCGCCGAGGCTTTCATAGCCGCGGCAAAGCACGGCAGCGGAGGGGTTGAAACGGATGTTCGCGTTACCGCGGACGGCGTTCTTGTGCTTATGCACAACAGCAAGGCTGTTTTTGATGATTCAACACAGCTTGAGGTTGCCTCATCAACCTATGAGCAGCTTTCCGCAAAGCCTCTCAAAAATGATGTGAGCGACGAGAAGTCATACATATGCACATTTCGCAGGTATCTTGAAATCTGCCGTGAATACAGCCTTATTTGTTTCATCGAGCTGAAGGGCGAGTTCCCGCAGGATAAAATAAAGGAAGCGTTTGAGCTGGCGGCCGAGGTCTATGACCTTTCAAAATGTATGCTGCAATCCTTTGAGTTTGACAATCTCATCAAAGCGCACGAAATGTTCCCGGACCTTAAAATAATGCTCACATGGGGCAAGGACCGCGGCAATTACAGCCGCTGCTTCGAATACGGCTTTGATATTGATTCGAGCTATTGGTCGGCAACACGCAAGATGGTTAAGGAATTTCACGAAAGAGGGCTGAAGGTCGGCTTGTGGACTGCAAACACCCGCCGCGCTCTGCTTTTCTGCCGAATGCTCAAGCCTGATTTTATTGAATCCGACAAGTATTAATGTTAAATTGTCGCAAATATTCCTTATATATAATACAATCAAAATACCTCGTAGGGTCTCCAGTGGTCGCCCGAAAGAATACCATATAAACCAAAAATCTCCCTGCAAGTATTATCAGCCAAACTATGGGAATACTGCTAATACAGAAAGGGAGGTTTTTATGGCAGAACTCGATACAGTCAAGCTTTTGCGTGAGTGCGACGCGGGGATTAAAATGGGAGTTTCATCCATCGATGAGGTTCTTGATTATGTTAACGACGGCATTTTGGAGCAGATTCTTACAGATAGCAAGAATGAGCATAATCAGCTTCAAAACGAGGCTCAGTCGCTTCTGGCAAACTATCATGACGACGGCAAGGAACCGAATCCGATTGCAAAAAGTATGTCGTGGGTTAAAACAAACACCAAGCTTACCGTGAGAGAATCCGACAGAACTGTCGCGGACCTTATAACCGAGGGCTGCGATATGGGCGTTAAATCGTTAAACCGCTATCTGAATGAATATCAGGCCGCCGATGAAAAATCAAAGAATTTAACTAACCGCCTGATTCATGTTGAGGATAAGCTCGCAAAGGATGTCCGGGCGTTTTTATAAATCGGTACGAAGCCGAAATCTCAATGAAAAGACAGCCTCCTATGGTAGAAATAATCGCTATCATAGGGGGTTATTCTATGCTTAAGGTTTCTCTTTATCCAACCTCTGCATAAACAATTGAAAAATTTAACCTTTTATGTTATTATATAAAGGTAGTTTAAAAGCTTATGAGTGAGAAGAAAAGGGAAACGGTATGTTAAAGAAGTTCATTGAGTACTATCGTCCGCACAAAGTGATGTTTGCCCTTGATATGCTGGCATCGCTTCTTATTTCAGTGGTAGCTATGGTTTACCCCATTGCTACGCGCCGAATGCTAAACGATCTCATCCCAAACAAAAATATACGGGGGATTGTAGTAGCAGGTCTTTTGGTGCTGCTTTTGTATATCTTCCGTTTGCTGCTTCAATATTTCGTTCAGTATTTCGGCCATATGATAGGCACCTATATGCAGGCGCAGATGCGGCGGGATTTATTCAGCCACCTACAGAAACTGCCGTTTTCGTATTATGATAAAAACGAAACAGGGCAAATTATGTCAAGGCTCACAAGCGATTTATTTGATCTTGCGGAGCTTGCTCATCACGGGCCCGAGAATCTGGTTGTTTGCAGCCTCACAATTATCGCGTCGTTCATTTATCTCTGCACAATCAACATTGCCCTCACGCTGATTATCTTTACCTGTGTACCGGTTCTTTTCTTCGTTTCATTCTATTTTCGCACTAAGATGCGCGCGGCATTTAAGGAGCGCAGGGTAACGACGGCGGGGATTAACGCCTCCATCGAGAGCAGCATTACAGGCATACGGGTAACGAAGGCTTTTGTGGGGGAAGATAAAGAAAGCGAGAAATTCGAGGAAAACAACAGCCTTTTTGTTGCCGCCTGCCGCAAGGCATATAACGCCATGGCGAAATTCCATTCATCCTCAAAATTTATTACCGATGTTTTCAATGTTATTATAATTATCGCGGGCGGTCTTTACCTTTATGCTGGCAAAATCTCATTTGGCGATTACTCGACCTTCATCGTCTCGGTGAATATTTTCATTAACCCCGTAACAACGCTCATAGGCTTTATGGAGCAGTACCAAAACGGGGTGAGCGGCTTTCAAAGGTTTCTTGAGGTTATGGCCGAGGAGCCAGAGAGAGAGAATGAGGGCGCTTCGCCGATTAACAATGTCCGGGGAGAGATTGAGTTTCACGATGTGAGCTTCAATTATGAGAGCAGCCAAACCGAGGTACTTTCGAATATCAGTCTTAAAGTTGAGCCGGGCCAAAGGCTGGCGCTTGTCGGTCATTCGGGCGGCGGCAAAACAACCTTCTGCCATCTGATACCGAACTTTTACAGAGCTACAAAAGGCGAGGTTTGCCTTGACGGCGTTGATGTTAACGACATTACCTTTGAATCGCTTCGCCGAAATATCGGTATTGTGCAGCAGGATGTTTTTTTGTTCAGCGGCACTATAAAAGAGAATATACTTTACGGCAGGCAGGACGCTACCGACGAGGAGGTCACCGCCGCCGCGAAGAGCGCGAATATCCATGATTTTGTCATGTCGCTTGATGACGGCTATGACACGCAGGTAGGCGAGAGGGGGGTGAGGCTCTCGGGCGGTCAGAAGCAGAGGCTTTCAATTGCCAGGGTTTTTCTTAAAAACCCGGCGGTGCTCATCCTTGACGAGGCGACAAGCGCGCTTGATAACACAACCGAGATTCTCATTCAGCAGTCGCTCGATGAGCTGTGCAAAAACAGAACCACAATTGTCGTTGCCCACAGACTTTCGACAATAAAAAATGCGGATGAAATAGCTGTTATCGAGGAGGGCAGGGTAGTCGAGAAGGGCACTCACGAGCAGCTCATGGAGCAAGACGGAATATATAAGGATTTGTACTCGCTTCAGTTCAGAGAGAATGATTCGAATAAAATAACAACACGGTAAAAATTTACAGTATTATGATGATTATTATTAAATTTACATTCGGAGTTTAATTATGAGAAAAACTAAGATTATCTGCACAATAGGACCTTCGTGCTCGGATGAAAAGACGCTTACCGAGATGTTCAAGAACGGTATGAATGTCGCCAGGCTGAATTTTTCACACGGAACGCACGAGGACCATCTCGAAAAAATCAAGCTGATTAAAAAAATTCGTGAGGAGCTTAATGAGCCTGTCGCTATTATGCTAGATACAAAGGGACCGGAGTATCGCATAAAATGCTTCAAAAGCGGTCGCGTTAAGCTGACCGCGGGCGATACCTTCACCTTAACCGTGAATGATGTTATGGGTGACGACAAGCGCGTTTCGGTCAACTACAAGGGGCTTGCGCGTGATTTAAAGCCGGGCGACCGAGTGCTTCTGAATAACGGCCTGATCGAATTTGAAGTGAAGAAGGTTACGGATACCGATGTCGTTTGCACCGTTATTATCGGCGGCGAGCTTACCGACAGGAAAAGTATGAGCTTTCCCAATAAGGTGTTAAGACAGACCTATCTCAGCGAGCAAGATAAAAGCGACTTGATTTTCGGTATCGAGAACGATATTGATTATATTGCCTGCTCGTTTGTATCGTGCAAGCAGAATTTGATTGATATTAAGGAATTTCTCAGTAATCACAACGCAAACGGAATTGAGCTGATTGCTAAAATCGAAAATCAGTCGGGCGTAGATAATATTGAGGAAATCTGCGAGGAATGTGACGGCATAATGATAGGCCGCGGCGATATGGGCGTTGAAATTCCCTTTGAGGACCTGCCCGCGATTCAAAAGCAGCTTATCACCAAGTGCCGTATGCTCGGCAAGCGCGTAATAACCGCTACCGAGATGCTTGAATCGATGATATATAATCCTCGCCCCACCCGCGCCGAAACCTCGGATGTTGCAAACGCCGTTTATGACGGCACAAGCGCGATTATGCTTTCGGGCGAAACGGCGCAGGGCAAATACCCGGCTCTCGCCGTTGCAACAATGGCGCGCATTGCCGAGAGGACCGAACAAAGCATTCACTACAAGAAACGCTTCCTTTCAGCCGAATTCAATATTAAAAACACCGTTGACGCGATTTCTCACGCTTCCTGCGGCATGGCGATTGATATTGACGCCAAGGCGATTGCAGTGTGCACACTGTCAGGTATGACCGCGCGCATGGTGTCGCGCTTTCGCTCGCCCGTGGATATTCTTGCCGTCACAACGAATCGTAAAACCTGCCGTAAGCTCGCGCTCTCGTGGGGCGTTACTCCCGTGATGTGTGAAACCTTTGATTCAACCGACGTTTTGTTTTTTACCGCCAAGCGCCTTGCTCAGCAAACCTTTGACCTCAAAAGCGGCGATAAAATACTCATTACGGGTGGCATGACAAATGGCGTTTCGGGCAACACGAACATACTTAAAATTGAAACGATATAGTCAGCTTATATTCAGGGCTATATGCAAATAAAAAGAACCAAGCGTGAGCTTGGTTCTTTGTTTATTATTCTTTAACTTCCTCGTCACCTGAGGCGAAGGCGGCAACCGAAAGCGCGCCTGCAAGCACCGCTATAGCTATAATAACATTCATGGTTTTTCCCCTCCCTTGTTCTGTGGTTATATTATATCAGTTGCGCCTTTGAAATTCCACATCATTTCAATTACAATACGAAAACAATTCGGTTACAAAAGGCCATCTACTATTTACAGATTGTAACATTTTTTATTTTTGCTTTTCATATATTTAGATTAATATCAAATTGATATGAGGAGAATAATATGAAAAACAGAAAGAGCGGCGGGGAATATTTGCTAAAACCTTTGCCGATAATAATATCGGCGGCTCTTATAGCCTGCATAAGCATGACATCGGGGCTGGGTGCTCTCGGGCTCGCGGCGGCGGCGGTCATGCTGCCGCAGGGCACGGCGGCGGTCGCGCGCGAATGGCTATCACCCGGCGAAACTCTTTCGCAGGATGAAAAATTGGCTGAAAGCGACACTGCCGAGGTGCTTAATGACCAGGTTAAGGAAACGCCGACTGTGCCCGAGGATATCGCGGCGCTTATCGAAAAATACACTGTCATCTATGCCAATGATAAAAAAGCGGGCGACATTACGCCGATAACCTATGGCAAAAAGAACGCAACAAGCACCTTCGGCTGCGTATCGGTAAAGAATACAACAAAAACGAAGTCGCTCAACATTGAAAAGGTGCTTAATCAAATGCCCGACATAAGCATTACCGATAAATCACAGCCGACCGTCCTGATTTTTCATACCCATACCTCCGAGGGCTATGAGATGATTGAGCGCGAGTGGTATGCCGAGGGCTACAGCGGGCGAAGTAACGACCCCTCGCTCAATATAGTGCGTGTTGGCAGCGAAATCGCGAAGTGCCTCACCGAGGCAGGCTACACGGTTATTCACGACAAAGAAATCCATGATGATACCTACGGCACCGCCTATGAGCATTCGGGCAAAAATGTGCAGAAGTATCTGGAGGAATATCCGAGTATCCAGGTTGTTCTTGACATTCACCGCGACGCGATTCACCCCGAGAACGGCAACAAAATCAAGCCCGTGGCGGTCATTAACGGCAAGAAGGCGGCGCAGGTAATGATTATTACAGGCGCTCAGGAGAATAAGATTACGGACTTCCCGAATTGGGAAAAGAACCTGTGCTTCACCCTGCACCTGCAAAGACAGTGTGAAAAGATGTACCCCGGGCTTATGCGCCCTGTGCTTTTTTCACCGCGAAAATATAATATGTATATGTCAAACTGCAACGTGCTGATCGAAATGGGCAGCGATGTCAACACCCTTGACGAGGCAGTTTATTCCGGCAGGATGGTGGCGAACGCGTTGGCACAAATGCTAAAGGAGTATGTAAAGTGAGGATTTTTAAAGCGTATATCTTATGCGTATTGGCGTTAGTTTGCGCGGTCACGGTTGTCGCGGGCGCTTTCACCGCGGACAGCAACGCCAAAAAAATAAGCCTCGGCAAAACCGAGGCTGAGGTTGCGGTATTTTACAGCGCCGGGAGCGCGGTTATCGGCACCGATGAGATAAAAATAAGCGTAGGCGAGCGTGAATACAAGGCCTTTGAATCGGCTCTTTCGGTTATGCCGCCGCCCGTGTGCAATATTTACTGGCTCTACCAGGGCATAGGCTCGCTCATAGGATAGATGAGCACAAGGTAATTGCTGAAGGTCAGGCTTTCTGTCGCCGCGTCTTTCAGCTCAGTGAAACCGCCCGCGCGGTCAAGCGCAATTATTTCAGAGGTCGAGAGAAGTATGAAATATTTATCCACGCCCTGCTGCGGCTCAAACCATTGCCGTTGAGATTGATAAAGTCTCGCGCTTATGCCCGTATCCTCGCTGACATCAATGCAGCGTGTTTTTACCTTCTGGTCGCTGAGCACGGTTATTGACTGCGAATGCCAAAATGTTGCAAAGCCGTATTCGAGATTATTATCAGACAGCATCTTTGCTATCAGGTAATTTTCATTTTGCGCCTTGCCGTTTTTTGGCATTTCACTTATACGGTAACATGAGAGGGCAGAGGCGGCGAGCAGCACGCAAAGCGCGAGCGCCGCGAATCGCTTAGCCACAAGCTTTTTGGATTTAAAGGCGCGGGCAACGCACATCATGCACACAACGACGCACGAGCAAACTATCGGGCTTAAACGCCAGTTTGCCGCGGCGAGGAACCCGAATATATACCCGAATAAAATTGCAATTGTAAGCCCCCAGTGGGCGAGCAAAAGCAATTTTTCTTTTTTTGAGAAATGATTATAAAAGAA
>CAYUXK010000053.1:9426-15639 GCA_964448835.1 uncultured Clostridium sp.
GCCCAGTAGAGGGTATCGGTACAGTCCGAGTGAAACTCCGCAAAGGAGGGGAAATTAATGTAATATACAACGAATATTACGGCAAAGGCGGCAAATACCGCGCACAGCAAATTAACCGCGGCTGAACGCTTTGATGATTTATCTTTGCTCGGCATTTTTAGTTTCCTCCTCGTGGTACTCTGCCTCGGTGTTTACGCTCCATATATTTTCTTTCGTTTTTTTGCCGCTCAAAACGTTGGTGACCGCCTCAAAAGCGGTTGCCATTGAGTGGTCCATATTATTGTATCTGTGCTGACCGTTCCTGCCGATGCAGAAAAGATTCTCATATTTATCAAGGAACGCGGTGAGTGTGTCAATCTCGGCATATGTGTCAAAATAAGCGGGGTATGCCTTTTGAACCTGCTCGCGGTGGCTGTCAAGGATTTTTGTGCCTTCGTCGATAACGCCCATGCTTTTAAGCTCCTTCACAGCGTAACTCACGCATTCGTCCTGTGTCATGCTCCAGAAACTGTCGCCCTCCTGGCAGAAGTATTCGAGCCCGACCCATACGGTATTTTGAGGGTCTTTAACCAAATAAGGCGACCAATTGTTGAATATCTGAATTCTGCCGAGCTTAACGCCGACATCCTGAACATAAATCCAGCAATCAGGCACAATATTGCCGAGAGTTTTTATTCCCGTTTCGTTTTTGAGATTGAGCCTGTCAACAAGCAGACCGACTGTCACAAAATCACGGTATGGCAACCCCGCGGCAATTTCCGCTTCTTTTTTGGGAGCGGTGCCGCCCATGCCTGCTACAAGGTCCTTTAGCGGCATTGACGAGAAGAAATAATCCCCGTCAAATTCCTCGCCGTTTTCGCACGAAACGCTTTTAACCGTGTTACCATCAACTGAGATTTCTTTAACGCGGCGGCCGTATATTATTTTGCCGCCGAGCTTTTCAAATTCAGCGCCAACAGTTTCCCAAAGCTGGCCGGGACCGAGCTTGGGATAAAAGAATTCTTCAATAAGCGAGGTTTCAACCTTTTTGTTTTTGCCGGGCAGAGCCTTTGAGAAAATGTTCTTAACAAGCGCCAGAATTGAAAGGCCTTTAACCCGCTGCGCGCCCCAGTCGGCCGAGATTTCGCGCGGATGTCTGCCCCAAAGCTTTTCAGTATACCCCTCAAAAAACATTGAGTAAAGCACCTTGCCGAAACGGTTTATATAAAAGTTTTCAAGTGAGGTCTCATCTTTTTTTACGGCGGCGGATTTAAGGTAGCTGAAGCCCGCCATAACGGTTTTGCCAAAGCCCATATTAATGAAGGTTTGCGGCTTCATGCTGATGGGGTAGTCAAAAAACTTATGAAGGTAATATATCCTCGAAATTCTTTGACGCAAGAGCATAACCCGGTCATCGGTTTCAGGGTCGGGACCGCCCGGGGCAAGCTTTTTCTCTTTGCCGAGGAGCTTATCATCAATAGAATCGCTGCCCTGCAAGGGCATCATTTCAAGCCAAAAGTCTGTAACCGATTTATCTTTGGAGAAAAAACGGTGACCGCCGATATCCATGCGGTTGCCGTTATATTTTACGGTTTTTGATATGCCGCCGAGGGTGTCGCTTTGCTCAAGAATTGTAACATCATAATCCGAAGATTTTTTTAACAGCTCATAGCCCGCCGTCAGTCCCGCGGGGCCGCCGCCAATAATTATCACTTTTTTCATAAAAGCTCCCCCATTGATGTTGATTAAATGATATTATAACACATTTTTATCCAAAAGCAAAGTATTACTGATAGCATATCTGCCAAATTTTACAGTATTATTAATATGAGCATAAATAGCTCGTATCCTCATCTAAACATAAAAAAGAATCCGCCGGCCCTCAGGACTGACGGATTCAGATTTAAATAACAATCAACGGATTTGTTTAATCTGTGAAAGGCACGAAGCGCAGATGTGCTGCCCTGAATAATCTTTAAGATCGGTCTCCGATTTGCAGAAAGTACAGTTGCTAATAGCCTTTCTCATAACGATGCTGCCGTTTTCGGAGCTGATAACAACACGACTGTTTATTTCTGTGAGATCAAATTCATTCCTGAGCTGTTTTGGAATAACCACTCGACCGACGCTGTCAATCTCTCTTACAAAACCCTTGAATTGCATAACTTATCCTCCTGAAATTACTACCTGAATGCACGATCAGTACTTCCCATAATATACCATTTTTTGACAAACTTGTCAAGCAGATAATCAATAATAATAAATTATTAATTTCGTCGACAAAATTCTACAAAAACATACAAAAGATGCGGAGTGAACCATAATGATGAATTATGTTTGGGTCTTCATGCTTGCATTCTCGTTTTTTACCGCGGCGGTTAACGGAGAAATGCAGAGCCTTTCAAATGCGATTCTGAACGCGGCAACTAACGCCATAACGCTGTGCATAAAGCTCGCCGGGGCGATGTGCCTGTGGGGCGGGCTTATGAATGTTGCGAGAGAGAGCGGGCTGACCTCGGCAATCTGCCGCTTGCTCTCGCCGTTTCTTCGGCTCGTTTTTCCTTCAATGGATATGCGCTCGCCGTCGGCAAAGGCCATCGCGATGAATGTGACCGCCAATCTGCTGGGGCTTGGCAACGCCGCAACACCTTTTGGTATTGAAGCCATGCGGTGCTTAAAAGAGAGCAGCCCCGGCAATGTCGCGAGCGATGATATGATTAGGTTTGTTGTGCTGAACTCCGCGGCTTTTCATTTGCTGCCGACAACAATCGCAATGCTGCGCCTTCAGGCCGGGTCAACAAGCCCCCTTGATATAATGCCCGCCTCCTGGATCAGCTCGGCGGCGACGCTGACGGTGGGACTCTCCGCCGCATGGATAAT
This sequence comes from uncultured Clostridium sp., assembly GCA_964448835.1. Classification (GTDB taxonomy): domain Bacteria; phylum Bacillota; class Clostridia; order Oscillospirales; family Acutalibacteraceae; genus CAG-177. The sequence goes on from CAYUXK010000053.1 coordinate 12,286, forward strand.
GATAAAAGCAGAGAAATACGGAGGTGAGTTATATGCAAAGCATAAGCGCGTGGATATTGCCGGTAGCAGCGCTGGGCATAGTCCTTTGGGGCTTCGTAAAAAGGGTTAACGTTTTTGATTGCTTCATGCGCGGTGTGCGCGAATCAATGACAAGTGTGGTGGCGCTTTTGCCCGCGCTAATGGCGCTTGTAACGGCAGTAACAATGCTGCGCGAATCAGGCGCGCTTGAGGCGATTATCGGCATTTTAAGCCCTTTGTCAAAGCTGACAGGTATACCGCAGCAGGTTATGCCGCTTGCGGTGATAAGCCCGATTTCGGGTAGCGGCTCACTTACGGTGTTTGAGCAGATACTCTCCTCATTTGGCCCGGATTCATTACAGGGGCGTGTCGCCAGCGTCATGATGTGCTCAAGCGAAACAACCTTCTACGCCGTTACAGTGTATTACGGAGCAGTGCAGATAAGTAAAACCAGATGCACTCTGCCGGCGGCAATCCTCGCGGACATAACTTGTTTTACATGCTCAGCGCTCGCGGTGAGGTTACTTATGTATTAATGTAAACTATATAAAACTAATGCCGGGCTGTCATCTGACAGCCCGGCAAAATTATGATTATGGAGCTAAGGTAGTTGATACGGCGGTGGTCGGCGCCTCGGTTATAGGCTCTGTAGTAACCTCCTCGGGGGGGTTGGTCAAAGTCTCATCTGCTGTGGTTTCTTCACCGCTACCAAAGATGAGGTTTTTAATCATCGTGAACAGACCCAATATGCCTTCCTTGGTGAACAGCGACCTGGGCAGTGTGAAGGGTTCGGCGTAAATGCTTACTTCCTTCCACATTGCGGGGTCAAATATCTTGTCAACATCGAAGTTCTCAAGTGAGAAGGTAAGGAACAGCATTACGGCTTGCTGACTATTCGGGTTAATAATTGCTTCCTCTTTAGAAACAGGGTTATTCATGTTCCAATATGTTCTCTTGCCGTTCTTATCAATGGTCATGTAGAGGTTCTGGTCTGAACGCAGCCCCGTGGTGATTGACTGAGCAAAACCGTTGGAGTCGTAAACTCTGATCATGAACTCTTTACGCGCTGTGAAGGTTGCCTGATAAACGAGGTCTTCTTTAAATGTGCCGTCATCGGCAAGCGCGCCCTCGACAAGAACCCACTCATTGAATATGTAACCGTTGGGCCATTTGTTACCGTCAAATTTAGTTTTTTCAGGGCTGAGAACATCTGAAGCGTCATCGCCAAAGCGACGAGAATTGTCTACATACTTGTTTAAGGTAAACTCAACATCGTCAAATAAGTAGGTGACATTAATTATTTTGGGCTCGTAAACCGCCGTGTAAGTACCTAAATCAAGCAGGTCGCCGGTAACGGGGTCAACAGCGCCCGGTGTGAATTGCCAGTCGCTTCTAATGGAGTATCCGTAGGGAGCTTTGGTGTTATCAATAGCATCAGGGAAATTAAGTGTAAGAATATCCTTGTACTTTGTGCCTGCGGGATCGTCATGTGAAACGGTTACTTCGTTGCCGTTCGCATCTTTGTAAACAAAGGTTGTGGTAAGGATTTTCGGCTGCCATATGCCGTAAAGGAAAACAATCTTGGACTGGCCCAGCGCAAATTTACCTGTGATTGAAGGATAGTACGCCTTTGAAACGATATCGCCGTCAAGAACCTGGGGCAGGGTAACAACACTGCCGTTTGCGGTAAGCGACCAGCCAAGGAAGGTATATCCGCCCTTGCCGTATTTTGAGCCTTCAACGCCCACAACCGGGGCGTTAACAATGTGACCGTCGTAGTCGTTCGCAGGAATATCGGCTTGATTAAGCGTATCTCCGCGGGATTTACCCGTAACCGAGAACATTTCACTATCTGTCGCGCGCATATTAACCAAATATGTTTCGGGTACGATTATCGCGTAGTAGTTATTTGTGCCGCCCTTAAGCGAGAAGTTTGAGGTGGAAAGTCCGGGCTTTCCGGAAACGGAGAAGTTATCAACTGATACTGTGCCGCCGGGAGTTGTTGACCATCCCTTAAGAATCCAGCCCTTTTCGAGCGTGGGGTAGCTTGTGCTGTTCAAAGCGTTATCGGCAATTCTCTCAAATGAGGGGTTATAGACGGTAGCGCCATAACCCTCGTATTTGTTTATTTCTCTGTAAATCTCTACAGGGGTAGTATAGTCGTAGGTGCCGGTGGCAGCGTTATAGGTGGGCACATTCCAAGTTGTCAAGTCGGACTTCTGGATAGTTTTTAAGTAAACAACCGTAGTAGAGCTTGTTGTGGGATATGTTAAAAACGGGTAGACTGTTTCAGTCGCAGATATAGCCGTCGGGGTTGCGCTGCAAAGCTTACTTGATTCTGTAAACGCAGGGTCTGAATACCACGCGGGATTGCCCATGTTAACAAACGAAATGGCTGAGTTGAGCTTCTCGGGGTGATATAAAATACCATTCGGGTTGTTGTAATAAATATCTGAAACAGTTTTTTCCTGATTAGTGTTGGTTGGCTGGCCCGGAACGCCCGACAAGGTGGTAATTTCAATCCACTTGTCATCTTCGCCTGTTGCTGCGTAGTTCTTACCCATCATAATTATGGTCGAACGGGTTGACCACTGCGGGTAGAAGTTAACGACCGAGTCGGGTGTTGAGATTTGCCCAAAATTGGTAGCGCTTGTCATGGTTCTGACGCTGTCGTCTTTCGCGTCATACCAGTTGTCAATTGCAAAACCGCTCTTGGTGGGCAGGTTGGCGGCATTAACCGTTAAAGAGCTGCCCCATTGAACAGTTGTCGTGTAGTAAGGAACGCCGGAGGTAACATCTGCCTTTTCTGCATAAAGGTTAACGGTTATGTTCCTCTTATCCCATTTTGCCGTAAAGGATGCTGCCCTAAGGGAGGTTAATACGGGGGGTGCGGGTACTGCGCCCGAGAGCCAGCCGCCAAAGATATAGCCTTCTTTTGTGGGCACTTCCGCCGGCAGAATGACAGGGGCGGTAATTGGATTTGTAGCATTGGTGAAGGTTGCAGTGGTAGTTTTGATTGTGGTATTATCCGGGAATTTACCTATACCTGCATCAAAAGTAACATTATATGTGTTATTTACACCCGTGACAACCGGGAAAACTGTTATATTATCATAGCCGATTGTGTAAGTGCTTATGTCAATAGGTGTGCCGTTTGCAAGCGACCAGCCAATTAAGCCGGGATATCCGACAAGCTCGGCAGGAACAGGAATAAGCGTTCCGCGATCAAGCAGGGCAGGGGCAGGTGTGATAACGCCCGGAAGCATACTTACATCATAGGTAACGGTAACCTTGGTTCCGCCCGGATCAACGGGATTACCTATTGTAAGGGTGTGG
>CAYUXK010000054.1:0-13797 GCA_964448835.1 uncultured Clostridium sp.
TCTTTACTTGTCTTCCTCTTCGGGATCGACAAATACAGGCGCTTCATCGCTTTCTTCACAGCCATCGGACCTTAAAACATCAAATGTAAGCTCAACGCAGAAGCAATTATCGCTTGTTGAAACATCAAATGTGCCGTGTTGCAGGTTGGTAATGTTGCTGGCAATCGAAAGGCCGAGCCCGTTCCCCTCGGTATGGCGCGACGCGTCGCCCCTGACAAATCGCTCAAGGAACATATCGCCCGTGCCGTCCTCATACTTGTATTTTGACTCGTTCTTAAAGGTAATTATCGCCTTTTTATCCTTAACCTCAAGCGAAAGCCAAACATTAGTTGCCTCTGAAGCATATTTACAGATATTGCTCATCAGATTCTCAAAAACGCGCCACATATGATGGCCATCAGCATTGATAATAACCTCTTCTTCAGGCAAGTTCAAATTGAGCAGCAAATGCTGTTTGCGAAGCGCCTCGCTGTATTCCGCCGCGGTTTGCTCAAGAAGCAAACGAACATCGGTAGGCTCGAAGTTGATGGTTATATCGCCCGACGAAACAGCGGAGGCTTCAATCAGATTAACGAGCAGCTTTTTGAGCTTTTCAGCTTGAAAATCAAGAACATCTATGTATTCCTTTGATTGTTGAGAAATACTTTCATCTTTTTTGAGAAGACCGACATAATTGACGATTGATGTGAGCGGAGTTTTGATATCGTGGGAAACATTCGCAATCAGCTCATTGCGCAGCATCTGGCTTTTTGCCTCGTTTTCGTAAGCATGAGTCATATCCTGCCTTACTTCCTCAAGGCTTCTGCTTATATCCTTGAATATGCCGAACATTCCTAAATCGTCAATACCCTCATCAAGCTTACCCTCGGCAAGGTTTTGCCAGCTCTTTTTAAGCTTATCAAGACTGTATGAAAGCATGAAGTAAAGCGGCATAATTATCGAGTGGCCGATAACCCAGATGACAATATAGAGCTGCCATCTCGGCTGCTGAGTAAACTCAAGATATGCGAAATAAATCAGCGACATCGCGCCAAGAACTTTAATAATCGAAATAAAGGTTGTTATGCTGCCAAGGCTGATTTTTTTCTTTTTATCTGCGTTTTTATCGGATTTTTTAGCCTTGTGAGTAAAACCGATTTTTTTCTTGATTATCGCAAACGCCTTGTAAATCAAGGTGTTTTTTAATACCTCGCAGCCCGGATTCTGGTTGGATATTTTGATTCGTGTCGCTACGGTTAGCAGGAAGGCAATAACCAGAGCTGTGATTATTACAGAAACAATAAATATTATTGAGTGCTCGGAAACAATGGTTTCCTCTGACATCTGAGTGAGCTTAACCGAGCCCACGGCAAACGCCGAGATAAGTAAAATCGTTGCCGCGTAAAGGTCGAGAGGCACACGGTCGCTGAACTTTGAAATGATTTTGCCCTTTTCATCCTCCGTACCTGCGCTGCAAAGCAGCAAACCGATAAGAATAGCCGCCGCGAGAGCAACAATCGCAAACAGCGCAAACAGCCATATCCCGGTTTTAGCCGAAAGGTCAATCCAGCGAAACGCGATTGAATACCCGTCATCGTTTGCCGAGGGGAATTTCCCGTTCTCGTCGAGCGAAGCAACATAGCAGGTTATCACGCCCTCCTCCCTAACCTGAGCTCCTGCTTGGTCAGTATAGTTAATCATATACGGATATGAGCAACAATACTGATAATCGGTGTCCGCGCGCTGAGATTTGGTCTCAAAAACAGTTTTTCCCGAGGAATTTACTATTTCAAAAAATATATTGCTATTTTCTTTACTGAATCTTTCCTCATAGACCTCAATCTGACTGTGGAAAATATCGTTTTTGCCGCTGTATTTCGGTGAAAGCGACTGCTGTGTGCAGTAATAATAATTCACCGCTTCGTCAGACAGGGTCTCGGTTTCGGTGCGAAGCTGATACTGCTTTGCGTATTCGCCGCCATCGGTATAAATGTGGTAGTCCTTTAAGCAGCGTATACATAAAACAATACACATACAAATAACAACCAAGCTGCCGGCGAAAAAAATCGTCAGCAGCTTATCTGATAAGCTTTTAATAGGTGCTTTCATTATCTGCTCCTTCTTTCCATTTTATACCCGTGGCCCCACACAACGCGAAGGTAAATCGGGTTCGCAGGGTCAAACTCCAGCTTTTCACGAAGATGACGGATATGCACCATAACGGTATTTTCAGCGCCCAGCGGGCTGTCATTCCACACCTTTTTGTATATATCCGCCGGGGACATAACCTCATCCATATTCTCAAGGAAAAGCTTTAAAATATCGTACTCTGTGGGTGTGAGCTTGACCGGCTCGCCGTCAAGGGTAACAAGCTTTGACTTGTCGTCAAGAATTATTCCGCCGTTTTGAAGAATATTAGGGCTTTTCGTCTGCTGCTTTGACGCCTGAGCGCCGAAGCCGCAGTAGCGGCGGATATTTGATTTTACCCTTGCGAGAAGCTCGACCGGGTTAAACGGCTTTGTTATGTAATCGTCCGCGCCGACATTAAGCCCTATAACCTTATCATAATCCTCGCCCTTTGCCGTAAGCAGGATAACGGGAACATCGTTATTTTGCGCGCGGATTTTTGCAAGAGCTGTGATTCCGTCCATCTCAGGCATCATAACATCCATAACGACAAGGTCAACCGAAGCGCTTGAAAGCATTTCGAGCGCTTCTTTGCCGTTATTCGCCTCTGAAACAGAGTATCCTTCGCTCGCAAGATAGATTTTTAAAGAAGAAACTATGCTTACTTCGTCGTCGCAAACTAAAACATTATACACAATCAATACCTCTTATATTGTTTTTCTTAATTTTAGCACAACATAATGCTTTTTTCAAGAAGTAATCCGAAATCGTCATAAATCTTAAGCAAACCTTAAGAATTGTTAAGGTGTTAGCAAATTGTTTCTTAATAATAATTTCGATATACTGTAAATGCAAACACGAAATCTATTAAAGGATGTGGCTAAAATGACAATCAATTTTACAAGCATTGGAGTTCTAATTATCCTTTTTTGCTTATTAACGACAGTAATTATGATTTGGAGCGAGGAGCTCCCCGGTTTCATAGCGAGAAAGCTGTTTCACATGGGCGGCGGGCTGATTTGCTGCTTAGGCGCGATAATTTGCCCGACATATATAGAGGGCTGTATTGCCGCACTGGCGGCGACCGTGGCGGTTGTCGCGATGAGGCTTCTCTCAAGGCTCGGCTTTTCAGACTTCCTGTACTCCGGCAGCGATGAAAAATCGCTTGGCGATATCCTCTTCCCCGCGGCGGTGCTTCTAATGGCGTGGGTTACAAGGATTGACCGCTTAAGCTTCATTTTGCCGGTACTTATCATGTCACTCGCGGATTGCTCGGCGGCATTTGTCGGCAAAGCTATCGGAACAACAAACCTTGCAGGCTACAGTGAGGATAAAAAGTCGGCTGAGGGCAGCCTCGCGTTTTTCGCGGTTTCATTTGCAGCCTCGACTCTCGCATGCGCTGTGTGGTCAAATATCGGTATTAATAAGATATTACTTATATCCTTTATTATCGCGCTTTGCTGCACAATGGCTGAAATGTTCTCCTCGCGTGGAACGGATAACCTGATTATCCCGATTATAGCCTATCTGCTTATCAAAACTCTTCCCGCCTTCTCGCTTGTCACAATCATTCTTTTTGCCGCTTTAATTTCATTGCTTTTCATTTCATCGATGATTTCAGCCGCGGCGATGGTGACAACATTTTTCTGCGCTCTGAGATACTGCGCGCTTCTCTTTGTGGCTCTGGTGCTTTATAAAGCGCACTACCCGAATGCGTTACTCTATATTGTTGTTGCCGCGGCGGCAATAATGCTTGTAAGCTCAAAGCCGATGACCGCTCCGTTCGGCACAGTGCTGTTTACCCTTTTATGCGCCACGCTGATAACCGGTGAGACCTTACCCGGCGCGCTGATAATCGTTGCGGGCAACGCGGCAATTGTTGCATACGGGCTTAGCGGCGAGCGCAAAAGGAACGAGAGGACAGACAAATATGAATCTGCCGGAAACGCTGTCTTATCACGAGGTTAGAATCACATTTCTTGCAATCGTGCTTCATCACATTCTTTGTTGTTGCCTCGGCGCTTGAGGTCGGTGGAATTCTTTAACCTTTACAAAATATTTGCAGGTGACTGATATGATATTGAAGCTAATAATAACCGCGCTTATCCCGCTTATTTTAGCAGGCACATTGAATATGGCGTGGTGCAAAACGCCATATGCAAAAAAGCTCATGATTCCCCTTGATTTCGGTGCTTGCCTTAACGACGGCAAAAGGATATTCGGCGATAACAAAACGCTCAAGGGCTTTATCGGCATGTGGTTCTCAGGAAGTGTCGCGATGATAATATGGGGGCTTATCTGCTCGCTCACTCCGGCGCTGTATGGGAACTCGTACATTTACGAAATCTATGGCAACTCCGTAGCGGTAAATTATGTTTTCGGCTCATTATATGGCCTTTCATACGCTCTGAGTGAGCTGCCCAACAGCTTTATTAAACGCCGATTTGACATCACACCCGGTCAGCACTATGAGCAAGGCAAAGCGCTCAAAGCATTTTTCTTTTTGCTTGATAACGCCGACTCTGCCCTGGGGTGTATGCTGGTGGTTTGCCTGCTGTGCGGGCTTGGCGTGAAAGAGTACTTAATCGGCGCGTTCTTTGGCACACTCGCTCACGCGCCCGTCAACTTTTTGCTTTATACATTCAAACTGCGCAAAACAATGTTTTAATCAGAAGGAGCTGACACTGATGTTTATTGGAAAATACAACAAATCGGTAATCCTCACCTATCTCGGAATCGCCTTATCCGTCGCGGGTATTTCGCTCGCATTCGCCGAAAGGGCAAGGCTTGCGATTATCTGCCTCATTACCGCGGGAATTTGCGACCTTTTTGACGGCACGGTTGCTCGCAGATGCAAAAGAAACGAGGACGAAAAGCGCTTAGGGGTCCAGATTGACTCGCTGTGCGATGTGGTTGATTTTTTGGTGCTTCCCATTGCGATATGCATAGGCAGCGGATTTATCGCCGCATGGCAGATTGTGCTCTATATTTTGTATGTGCTTGCCGGAATAACAAGGCTCGGCTATTTTAACATAATCGCCGATTCTGACGCGCCCGTTAAGCATTACAGCGGGCTCCCGGTCACATTCTCGGCGCTGATATTTTCACTCGTGTGGCTCATTTGCACCATTTTGTTCAAGTCCGCCCTTGTCTATGTTTTACCTTGCACGCTTGCGGTAACAGCTCTTCTTTTCGTGCTAAATATAAAAATACCGAAGCCCGGCAAAGCATCAAGCACGATTTTTGCGGGTGTCGGCACCGCGGCGGTCGCGGCGCTGTTCATAATGGGGTGAGATTATGGTTTATGACAGGCAAAGAGCAATGCCGATTGTGGAAACGCAGTATAAGGGCAAAGAGCTCGAGCTTCTTTACGGCTGCGCGGCAGGCAGGCTGCTGCTTCGCACGATATTCGTGAGTAAATGGTTCTCAAGGCTGTGCGCGGTTTACTACAATTCAAAGCTTTCGGCAAAGAGAATTGACGACTTTATAGAGGAATACAGCATATACACAGATGATTTTGAAAGCAAGGATTATACCTCCTTCAACGATTTTTTTACCAGAAAGCTTCGCGCCGGCGCAAGGCAGATTAATTTCGCCTCCGATTCGCTCATCGCCCCCTGTGACGCTAAGCTGACAGCATATAAAATCGACGATTCTCTAAATATGAAGGTCAAAAACAGCGTTTTCGGCATACCGGAGCTTTTGCGAAATAATGAGCTTGCCGAAAAATACTCTGGCGGCGACTGCCTTGTTTTTAGGCTGACAGCGGACGACTGCCACAGATATATTCACTTTGACAGCGGCTGTACGCTTGAGCATAAAAAAATTAACGGCGTATTGCACACCGTTCGCCCTGTTTCCTTTTCACGCTATAAGGTTTACTGCGAGAATTCGCGCGAATACACGGTGATGGAAACCGAGAATTTTGGTGCCTGCGTCTTTATTGAGGTCGGGGCGATGCTCATAGGCAAAATTCAAAACAATAATAAAGAACGCTTTTCGCGCGCTGACGAAAAAGGTTACTTCGAATACGGTGGTTCAACGATTATTCTGCTGTTTGAAAAGAACAAAATAAAAGTTGACGCGGACATCACGGCGCGCTCCGAAAACGGGGCAGAAACAAAAGTTCAATTAGGTGAGAGGATTGGTTGCAAATGCTGAAAAGATTACACATTTATTTTAAAGAAATGTATCCCATTATTCCGAGGATTTTCGTCGGGCTTATCATGTTTTTTGAGATATATTTCATTGTTCTGCTTAATTTCGGAATAACAGATTTCAGGATAACCGGGCAGGAATTTATTGGCGCGTTTACCGTATTCGCGTTTTTGATGATGCTTAGAATCGCCGATGATTTCAAGGATTATGAGCTTGACTGCCGCCTTTTTAAGGAGCGTCCCCTGCCCTCAGGCAGAGTTAAAAAGAAGGACCTTGCCATATGCCTTACGGTGATTGTTATCATCACGGTCTCGCTGAACTTAATATTCATGAATAACGTCATATTCTTCCTCGGGCTTATGGCATACGGCTTTCTGATGTCGGTTTGGTTCTTTCAAAAGAACAAGATTCAGAAAAGCCTGCCGCTCGCGCTCATAACGCATAACCCGATTCAAATGGCCATTAATATCTACATCATTTCATTTACCTGCATTAAATACAGCTTGCCGGCGTTTTCGCTCACAACTGTTTTAGCTGCCTTTACGCTCTACTTCCCGCTGCTGCTCTGGGAGGTTTCACGCAAAATCAAAGCACCCTCGCAGGAAACGGAGTATGTCACCTACTCAAAGCTTTTCGGTTATAAGCGCTCGGTGCGCTTTGTTGTAATAGTCACGCTCATTGACATTGTAACGAACATCCTGCTTGTTTACAGACTCAACCGCGTTACAATTGCGGTGCTTCTTCTTAATATTTCGTGGTTCATTTTTGAGTCCGTAAAATTCACAAGGAACCCCGAAAAATTCAAGTACCTGAGCCGAGTTGAGGCATATACATACATTCAGGAAACAATAATGCTTTTCACCGTAGCCGCATACCTGCTGTTTGGCAAAATCTGATTTAAGCGGAGGAAAACATAATGGAAACCAAGAATTCACTCGGAGCCAAGGCCGATAATCTTTTAAAGATGCTTGAAGCGGGAATCAATGTTCCGCCCCTTATATGCATTGAGAGCGACGACGCCCTCGTTAAAGAGAACGAATTGATGCAAAGAATTGACGAGCATTTCGGCGCCTGCGAGCTTTTTTCCGTCCGCTCGTCATCAAACGCCGAGGACGGCGCGGATTATTCCTTTGCCGGGCAGTTTGACACCTTTTTAAATGTTAAAAGAGAGTCTGTTCTTGATTATGTTGAGCGATGCAAGGGCAGCGCAAGCTCTGATGCCGTGGCGGTATATTGCGCGAGCAAGGGGCTTGATATAAACAGCGTCAAGGTCAACGTTATCGTTCAGCAGATGATATCCTCCGATATTTCAGGAGTGCTCTTTACCGCAAACCCCATGGGTATTCTCAACGAAAGCGTTATTGTTGTGGGCAAGGGCACAGGCAACAATGTAGTTGAGGATAAGGTGCCCGTAACCACATATTATTACAACACCACAGACAACATTTACTACTATGAGAGTATGCTCGGCGCTCCCGAAATCGACGGCGGCACGGTTCATTCACTGATGCGTACAGCCGAAGAAATCAAAAAGCTTTTTGGCAAATATCTTGACATTGAGTTTGCTGTCAAAGACGGCGAAATATATATCTTACAGGCGCGGCCGATTACAACGCTTGACACCTCGGTGACCGTGACGCTCGACAACAGCAATATTGTTGAAAGCTACCCCGGCATCACCCTGCCGCTTACTGAGGATTTTGTTAATCGGATGTATACGGGCGTTTTTCGCGCCATGATATCACGGCTTATTAAAAACAAGGCTGTGCTTAAGCGATACGAGCAGACCTTTGAGCAGATGACCGCAAGCGCAAATGGCAGAATGTATTACAAAATTGATAACTGGTATTCGGTTCTAAAGGTTTTGCCGTTTGGCAAAAGGATAATCCCCGTGTGGCAGGATATGCTCGGAGTTTCGAAAAAAAGCGTGAGCGCGGGCGATGCAAGCGTTTCGTTTATCACTAAGGCGGCGGAGCTGATACGATTCATCAAAGAAATGCTCAATGTGCAAAAGAGCAATAACCTGCTCAGCCGCAAGTTTCAAATAATTGAGCACAGCTTTAAGGCGAGCTTTGACGAAAATATTCCGCTTGAGCAAATGCATAAAATCTATACCGAAATAGAAACAGAGCTGCTTGAGCAATGGGATGTTACACTTCTAAACGACCTTTACACCTTCATCTGTGCGGGTCTGCTTAAGGCTACGCTCAAAAAATCCGGAGTGCATAATTACAGCCAAAGGGCAAACGACTGCATCTCAAACATAACAAACCTTGAAAGCATGAAGCCCGTTCGCGCGCTTGCAAGGCTGGCACTTGAGGCCTATGCAGATGGACACATCAGCGCCCTGCGAAGCATTGATACGAATGAGAGAGCAAGGGAATTTCTTGCCTCCGGCACAGCGCTTTCACTTAGAATGAATGACTATATTGACGATTACGGCGACAGATACCTTCAGGAGCTTAAGCTTGAGAGCCCCACATTCCGCACAGAGCCACTGCTGCTGATTAAAACAATGATTGAATATGCGCAAAGCCCTCAGCGGCTTTTCTCGCTTGCACGCGGTGACTCATCGCAGGCGGCAAATCCGCTTGAAAACGAAAAAATCGGTTTTCTTTATAGCAAAATTATCAACGCTATAACTAAAGCTGTTGCCGGCGGTATAAGATGCCGCGAAATATCACGCCTTAACCGCAGCCGTGTTTTCGGCATGGTTCGTACGCTTTTCCTTGCCGCGGGGAAGCAGCTTTTGAATAGCAATTCACTTGAAGACATTTCCGATGTTTTTTATCTGACGATGGATGAGGTATTCCGCTCTGGCGAAATTGACTGTCAAATAATCGTCGCGCGGCGCAAGGAAATGTATGAATGTTATTCACTTTTGCCCGTCTTTTCGCGCCTTGTTTTCACTAAAAAGGAGTTCAGCAAAAACCTTTCAAATGTATCCCGCGCCGCAGCCGACGGTGACGCCGTCATGCTCAAGGGTACACCCTGCTGCTCGGGAACAGTTGAGGGCGAGGCCATAGTAATAAAGAATCCAAACGAAGCGTCGGACACCTTTGGCAAAATCCTTGTTGCCGAAATGACCGACCCGGGCTGGGTATTCCTGCTCGCGAACGCATACGGGATTATATCCGAAAAGGGCTCAATGCTCTCGCACACAGCCATTATCTCGCGCGAGCTCGGCATACCCGCAGTTGTGGGCGTTACCGGCGCGACAAGGGCGATAAAAAGCGGCGATATGATAAGAATATCGGGCGAAAGCGGAGAGGTAACGATTCTCAGAGCGGCGGTGAAAAAATATGCTTAGCATAATCGCGCTTAACGGCGAGGAAAAGTATGTTTCGGACTTTATCGAACTGCCAAAAAGGTTTTATGATAAAAAAACAATCACTCAAAACGAAAAAGAGGAGCTTGCCATCATTAACGGTGCTCATGTATTGAGCGGCAAGTTTAGGGTTTTTCCGTTTGTTCTGTATGATGGTAAAAATACGGTTGGGCGCTTCATTATTACGCTGTACCCCGATGACGAGGCCGCTTACATCGGTTACTTTGAATGCTTTGATTCGGCGGAGTATGCAAAAACGATTTTTGATTACGCCAAGAGATTCACTGCCAAGCACGGGCGGCAAAAGCTTATCGGGCCATATGACGCGAGCTTCTGGATAAAGTACCGCCTTAAAACCAACAACTTCGGCGCACCCTACATAGGCGAGCCTTATAATAAGCCATATTACCCTGAAATGTTCTTTGGCAACGGCTTCACCGTGCTTAAGCGATACATTACAAATCATTACCCCAAAATGCCGCAGTCGGGTTGCTTTCGCGATAAATTCTTTGAGCGGTACAACACCTTCATTAATAACGGATACACTTTTAAAAGCCCTGACAGCAAGTGCATTGACGAAATGATGGCGCAATGCTATGAAATCATTACCGAGCTTTACAGCGATTTTCCAGGCTACAAACCGATTGAAAAAGATGAATTCACAAGGCTGTTTTCGCATCTGAAGTTAATTGCCGATAAGGACATGATGAAGATGGCGTATTTTGACGGCAGGCCGGCAGGGTTCCTCATGGCGTTCCCCGATTACTCAAACTCGCTATATAAAGCAAAGCTCAATTTGCACGATTACGCGTCGGTTATTATTAATCGTAAGCGTGCCGAAAAATATATCTGGCTTTATATGGGCGTAATGCCTGAGCACCGCGGGCTCGGCAAGGCGCTTGCCAACGCGCTGATGGATGAGCAATTCAAGAAAAAATCCTCCTTTGCGATGGCCCTGATAAAGGACGACAATGTCAACAGCACTTATATGAAGGAGATAATAAATGTTACGGATGAATATATTCTTATGGAATGTGTTGACTTATAATTTTCTCAATGATAATATATTAATATGCTTATCCGTCATTTTAGCGTAAAAATATCAACGGTTGCAAAGAATGGAGAGAAATCAATGTCAATCAAAAAAATCCTTGCCGCGGTTCTGGCTGTTACCCTGGTATCGCAAACCTTTCTGACCGCGTTTTCGCTCGCGGAGTTTGACCGTACCCCGGACTACACCGGTCGCGTGCTAGCGGCAATCAACACCGACTATGACAACAGCGAAAGCTCCTTTTCTGCCGTTTGCCCCGAGGCAACTGGCAGTGAGTCCGACGGTAAGGAAGCTGCCGGCAACGCTGACGGTGATAAGCTGCTTGATGCGGTAATTGACGATGTTGAGCCGCTTTCACCCGCCGCAGCTGCCTTGCGGCAGTCCTCAATGGCAAGCGCGCCCTCGCCGGACCGCATCGCCGCTGATTATAAGGTCGGGGATAAAAAAGTTATTAAATCTTCCTACAGTCCTGAAGGCTCTGCGTCCCTCGTTTGTGTTTACACAAGCGATAACTGTACTGTTTGGGGCGAGCTCCCCGACGATAACAGCGAAATTGACGAAGGTGTTAAAAACGATTGCATCGGGTTAGGAGAGTTCTTTGACAACAACTATTCAAAGGCGCTTTCGCTTTACGGCGATAAAAGGATAGACACTGACGGCGACGGGAAAATTGCCATTTTTGTATATGCTATGGAAGATGTCGGCGGGTACTTCAGTTACCGCGATTTAGTTGACGGCGTGGGCAGAATCGGCAATGTCTGGATGACAACCCGCGGCAGCGGAAACGCCTGCGACTGCGTGCATATATTACAGTATAGCCTTGAGTTTATGTGTTCAACTGTTTTACATGAATATGAGCATTATTTAAATGCGTCATATTGCTTTGCCGGTAAAAACAATATAAACTATTTAAATTACAGCGAGACATATATTAACGAAGCTTTTTCTACCGCCGCAGAATTCGTTATTAATGACTATGACAGATATACATATGGTTTCTCATACGCTATTCAATCGCCCGCAGAGAGCTCTTTGGTTAACTGGACACAAGATTATGATGCCTACAGACGTTCCTTCGTCTTTGGTCAATATATCAGAATACGCTACGCGCAGCTGATTAACGACACAGCGAGCGAGTACCCGGGTAAGGGCATTTATAAAAAGGTTCTTGAATCAAGAACAAGGGATAATGACAACAACACGCTTGGCATTATCGCAGATATTCTTTACCCTAACGACAAGTACCCCAACCTCAAGGATAACGATGCCCGCTGCAGGCAACTGCTGACCGATTTTTGGCTCGCTGTCTACTGTAACGACGCTGAGGGAATTCACGGCTTCGGCGGCGAGGAATGGGCTGACGATCTCGATGTTGACAGGGCTGTTGCTGATTCGCTCCCTTCGGAGGAAAGCGCGGTAATCAACAGCAGTATGGCGGCATTTTATTACATTAATTCCTACAACATCGGCACTGCAAAGGTTATCGAGAGCGAAGAAGGAATGGTTTATGTCGCCATTGATGGCGCCTTTAACACGCTTACCTATAACGCAAATGGCGGTGAATGCGTATATTATCCAGAAATAGAATTGATAAGAGGCGGAATTGCCCATCTTCATAACAAATGCAACCGCTACGGCTATAACTTCTGCGGCTGGGCTTTAACCCCGGATGCAAAAGTTGCCGATTATTATTGGGGTGATGAAATAGCTGTCACAAAAGACACCGTTATATACGCTGTTTGGGAAAGGGCTCAGGCAATAATCAGTGAAACAGCATATCAGATGAATATACCTGATAAGGGATATGATAGGTGCTACTGCTTCACCCCTGAAGAGAGCGGATATTATACAATTGATGGTGACGGTTATTCATCTCAAAAAATACTTACGCCGGATAATTGGCTTGAGCCGATTTATGCCGTCCTCGGTGATGATAACGATCACCCGATTACTTCCAAAACATATATGCTTGATGCCGGCAAGGAATACTCCATTTGTTTTGAGGTGTACCATAATGACTGTGATTACTTCACATTTTCAATTAAAAGAGAGCCCGTAAGCTATACACTGACTTATGATATGAACTCCCCCTACCTCGATAATTACTCTGTATGTGGCAGAGCGGCATATCCGACTGATTTTTCGGGCGGGAACAATGTCGGCTTCAGCTTCCTCGGTTGGTCAACAGAGCCCGATGCAACCGTCGCGGAATATTTGCCCGGCGACATTATTACTCTCACCTGTGACACAGTTATTTACGCCGTTTGGAAGAGTGCTCAGGTGCTCGAAGAGGGTGCGCAGGTTCCTCTTGCAGGTTTAAGTAACGGCCGATATCCGTACTTTGCTTTTACGCCCCAAACAACCGGGCAGTATCAATTCAAGCTTTCCAACAGTGAAAACAGCATTAAATACGACTTCGAAGCAGATGTATATGACGACAGTCGAAACATAGTAAAGTGGTTTAATTTCGAAGACGAGACCAACGGTGTCTGCTCACTTATTGGCGGAGTAACATATTACATCATGCCATTTTCAGATTATGACGAACAATCCGATACTCACGCGAATATGCTTTCTGTCACTAAGGTTTCTGATGAGGTCTCACTTACGCTTAAATATGATTGTGGTGAAGGGGTAGCTACTTTTGAGGAAAGCGGCGGCATGACCTATACTGTCATCGATTATGTACCCGTATCCCTTTACGGTAATGAGTTTCTCGGATGGAGAAGCAGCTCATCGGGCGAAATATACCATGCCGGTGATGAAATAATCATTTATGAGGATACCACGCTTAATGCCGTTTGGGATGGAGATGAAAATACCGATATCAGTCTCGGGGAATTCCTCACAAACGCGTTCAGGGCATTTGTAAAGCTTTGCATATACGCATTCAGAACCGACCTGTTAGAGTTCCTCGGTATTAAATCGTTCTTTGGAATTTCAAGCTGACTATGACCTATAGCTGATGATCAATCCAACATATTAGAAAGAACAAAACCACCGGCTAGGCCGGTGGTTTTGCTTTATTATAGTTAGTTTTTATCAGTTATAATTATAAGACTGGAAAATGATGCGGTTAAGTCTGAACAGATTCTTAATGAAGCTGATGAGCTTCTGGAAGAAGCCTGCCTTGCAGGTAATTGTCTGAGTGGCG
>CAYUXK010000055.1:0-13695 GCA_964448835.1 uncultured Clostridium sp.
AGAGGTGGAATTTATTAAGTTCATTAACCCTGTGAACGCGCCGCTCTGCCCTTCGTTATCCTCGGTTTTCTCAATTGCGAAGCTGTCAGCGAGAACACTTTCGCCGTCAACAACCTTGTATGACCTGTAGTAGAGCATACCGCCCTCAATGGTAATGGCGGAGTACATCGGATTGTCGGCGTTGACAATCGCCTCGGCTCTCGGGAAAAGCTTATCCGTTTCGGCGTTATCCTTGGCGGTGTAGACCTTGACGCCTGCGGTGCCCGGGATGGAATAAATTGTACCCTTCGGGTTTACCTTGACCTGATAGCTGACGCCGTCATAATCGACGGGGTAGCTTGAGGAGGGGATAACCATATTGGCGTTGAGAGCATCGGTTCTCAGATAAACATGGTCATGACCCTGCAAGACCAAATCAACGCCAAGCGAGGGCAGAAGCGCGCCAAGCTGCTTTCTCATACCGACAACATCATCATCGTCATAGTGGGAGCCGTTGGAGTAAAGCGCTTTGTGAAGCACAACGATTTTCCACTGCGCGTCACTCGCCGCCGCGTCCGCCTTGAGCCATTCAAGCTGGGCGGCGGAGAGCATATCATTTTCAATACTATTTGTGTTAAGCACCATGAAGTGGGCGTTATTATAATCGTAGGAGTAGAACACGCCCGTTTCGGTATCCTGCTGCGGAACATTCGGCAGATTAAACATTGTGCTTAAAACGCTGCCCTCGTCCTCATGGTTGCCTGCTGCGGGCATATACGGCGTACTCATAAGCTTATCCGAGGAGTTAAGCATATAACGCCACTGCTTGAAGTTTGTGCCGAGGTCAACGTTATCGCCGCTTGAAACAATGAACTTAGCGTCGGGGCAGGTTTCATACGCGGCGTCAAGCGCGCTTGAAAATGCTTTGTACTGCTTCTCGTTTTGCGACTGCATATCCGTCATGTGTAAGAACGAGAAGCTGCTCGAATTATCGGCGGTTTCGATTGTTCCCACATCGCTCCACCAGCCGCGCTCGGCATCGCCCACGCGGTAAAGATACTTTGTACCGGGGGTTAGCCCTGTAAGCTCAATGTGGTGGTAAACATAGCTTATGCTGCACTGGAATAACCCGAAAATGCCGAGGTCCGCTCCCGGATACCCGCGCTTGACAACCTCCTGAGTAGCGTTAACTCTGGAATCGGTGGTCGCTACCCCGCTGAAGACGGGTGTTTCGCTGTAGGTAATCAGCTCAATATCTGTGCCGTCAACGCCGTACTTTGTGTACCAGTTAATATTCCTTGTGGTCGCCGAGTCATCGCCGAAGGTGACCGCAATATTTGAAGGCAGGCGATAGTTTGAAGCCGTTGCCTCAACCGCGACAGGACCGTTATAGTCCACAGAGAGGGTTTTGTCGGCGCTTTGAGCGGGGTTTGTGTCGGTAACAAGGCTTGAGAGCATCCAAGATATCGTGTGCCCCCATGCCTGGAATTGGCTGTCGGTTAAATACTCGTCAACTACAAGCGAATCAAGAATGCCGTCAATTGAATCGTAGCCCAGAATGCCGAGCACGAAATTCGCGGTATTAAGGTAGCTCGTATCGCCCTTGAGAAGCAGGCTGATAATTCCGGAGAGGATTCTGCCCAGAACCTTGAGCAGCGAGCCGTCGGGGAACAGAGCCTCGGCGTTGAAGCTAAGCTTACTTAACAGCTCATCTTCTATAAGCTCGTTAATGAGCACCGTGCGAAGGTGATTGAATAAGTTCTTTGCGCCGTCGCCGTTCTCGAAGCTGTCAAGAACATCAAGCATAAACGGGTTTTGTGATATATCCTCATCACCGTCATAATAATAGAGCAAAACCTCCTGGGCAAGGTTGTTAAGCGTGCCGGGTTCGCCGTCGGAGCCGAAACCGTACTCGCTGAACGCAGTTGCGGGGTAAGCGCTCGGCTCATAGCCGAGAAGCTCGTCAACGAGCCATGAGGCAAGAGAGCGAAGGTCGTCAAAATCTTTAAGATACAGCTCGTCAACCTGACCGCAAAGCTCCTCTATGAACGCCATAAGGTTTTGTGAAACCGTGAGGATTTCAACCGAGCCGATTTCAAGACCGTTGGTGCCGAGAGCTTCCGTAATTATTTTCTGGAGGTCGAGCTTGCTTTGAAGGTATGCATACAGTCCACCCTGCTGAATTTCCGTAAACATTTCACTCTGAAGCAGCCCTTCAAGAGTCTTCATAACGAAGTTTTTCATATCGTCGTGACCGAAGGTCTGCCCGAAGGAATAATCAAATTTATAATGTGTGTATGTTGTTTCGTCAACCGTTACGGGAACATCCTCGTCAACATTCAGAGTGCTGATATCGCATTCAACATCGTTCGGCCCGCGGCTTGTGAAATCAACAATTCTGTATTCGTTGGGGTAGCCCGTGATTGTAGAGGTAAGAATATCCGTTATCTTCTCGCCGTTGTCGGAAACATAAGAGACGACATCATTAGCGTGAAGGTGACCTGTGAAAATATAGTGGATGCCGGCGTCAGCGAGAGCGTCCGCGGTTTTTTGCCACTCGGTATTCGCAAACGCCCAGAAGGTGGACTCCTCAATCTCGGTATGAGGAATAGCGTTATGATGCTCCAGAGCGATAACGGTTTCACCCGCCTGCTCCGCCTGGGCGCACTGCGCCTTTACCCAAGCCATGAGGTCGTCGCCGATGATGCCGTCGGTAATATGCTCGTTGCCTTCCGCGCCGTTATCCTCGCTGTACATATTGCTGTCAATGGCGATGAGCCTGTAGTCGCCCTCAAGCGATTTAGCGTAAGAGAGCATACCGCCCTTATTGCCGTCGGCAGGTACAAAGTAGCTGTCGGCGTCCCCATAGCCGAGCTCGTCATAAATCTGAGCAAACTGCTCGGGGGAGGTCTTGTCGGCCGCGGTTTTAACGCCTGTTTCAAACGAAATAGCGCCGCTGTTGTTGATATCGTGGTTGCCGGGGACAACATAAACCTGAATGCCGGTGTCCAGCTCAAACTGCTCAAGAATCGCGGCAAGCTCTTGGTGGGATTTCAGCTCGCCGTCCTTGGTCAGGTCGCCCGGGACAAGCACATAGGTCGCTCCCTCTGCGGCGGCGCGGCTGAGAATTCCGTCGAGCGCGGTGTCGATAAGAATATTCTGCTCGTCAAATTGGCGCGAGGTATATGACATATATTCCTGATATTCCTCACAGTTGTTGCCCTTGAGAATATTTCCGAAGTAGTGCATATCCGAAATTACTCCAAATCGGATTTTGCTCTCGGCGGCGTAGGATGCTATCGGCGCGGAAACAACAAGAATTGCAAGCGCCAGCACTACGCTGAGAACCTTGAAAAATAAACTGAATTTTTTCATCTCTTGAAACGATTCCTCTCATTTATATTCCGTTAATTAAATGTTTTTAAGCAGCGGCCCGATTTTCGGGATTGCCTTTGGGATACCCTTGAGTATTTTGCTCCAGCCGTGTTTTTCGCCGTTAAGGATATTCAGCAGTCCCTGCGCCATATCCTCGCTGAAAACGCCGCCGCTCATAGAAATAAAGCAGCGGAACGGGGTCTGCGTAGCGATTGAAAGCGCCATGCCCTGCGCCGGACCCTTGGTAAACTTTTTAACAAGAGAGGTAATTAAATTGTAGAATTTGAGGCCCTTCTTTGTTCTGCGGGCGTTCTCAAAATTATCCGTAATAAGAAGCGGAATGCTTTCGTCGGGCATTGAGGGCGGTATTTCGCCGCCGAGCACCGCCGCGAACCGGTCGTCGGGTACCTTTTGCACATCGGCTGTGTAATAATTGGGCGCGCTCTTTGAATAATCGGGGATTTCAGCCTCGGGCGCATTTACTTTAACCGTTTCCAAAAGGCGAATTTCCTGACTTGATGCGCCGACAAGAATATCAAACTCGCCGCTCTCGACACACCAGTCATTTGTCTTTATGTTCCAGAAAGCGAAGGCGCGCTTTGAAAGCTCGATTTTAACGCTCTTCTCTTCGCCCGGCTCAAGCCAAATTTTTTGGAAGCCCTTAAGCTCCTTGGCGGGTCTGAAAATAGTGCTTACTTTGTCGGCGACATAGAGCTGAGCGGTTTCATAGCCCGCGAGCTTGCCCGTATTCTTGACCTTGAAGGTAACGGTAAGGGTGTCGGTATCCGCCATCTCGGCTTTATCAAGCTCAAGCCCGGAATATTCGAACGTGGTGTATGAAAGGCCGTAGCCGAAGGGGTAGCGAACGCCGACCTTCGCCGTGTCATAATACCTGTAGCCAATATAAACGCTCTCACGATATTCAACTGTTGCGGGGTTGCCGGGGAAATTATTAAAGCTCGGCGTTGTATCAAGGCTCATAGGGAAGGTTTCGGCAAGCTTGCCGCTGGGATTGATTTTGCCCAGAAGAATGTCGGCAACCGCTTTCGCGCCGCCCTGGCCGCCGAGATAGCTGTTGAGAATTGCGTTAACCTTATCCGCCCACGGCAGCTCGACAGGAGCGCCGCCGGCGAGAACAACGATAATATTCTTATTCACTGCCGCAACCGCTTCCAGAAGCGCGGTATGCGCCTCGGGCAGCTGCATATGAGCGCGGTCAAAGCCCTCGGATTCATAATCCTCGGTAAGGCCGATGAAGAGCAGCACCGTGTCAGCCGCCTTGGCAATCTCAACCGCCTCTTTAATGTGAGCGGGGTTTTTCTTTGCCTTTGACAGCGAACGCTCGTAGCCCTGAGCGTAAGTGAGGCTACAGCCCGCTTCCTCAAGCTCCTCAAATGCGTTATCCATCTTTGTGGGGTTAATAATGGAGCTGCCTGCGCCTTGATACCTCGGTAACTTCGCGAACTCGCCGATTACGGCGATTTTTGCCGTTTTATCAAGCGGCAGAAGCCCGTCATTCTTAAGCAGAACCATTGAACGCGCGGCAATCTTACGCGCGAGCAGATGGTCGGCATCCTCGTCATGCTTATAATCGGGAATTGCATGATCGGAGGCCTTTTTAATAAGCTCAAGAATCTTAAGCACTCTTTCGTCAAGAACCTGAATATCAAGCTCGCCGTTCATTACGGCATCAATGATTTTTTTGGTGCCCGAGCCCGTGGATGAAGGCATCTCAAGGTCGTTGCCGGCGGCAAGACCTTTAACGCGGTTATTTACCGCACCCCAGTCGCTGACAACAACGCCCTCATAGCCCCATTCGTCGCGAAGGATTTCGGTTTGCAGCTTTTTATTCTCGGAGCCGTGAACACCGTTAATCTTGTTGTATGAATTCATAACAGTCCATGGCTTGCCGTTTTTAACCGCTATTTCGAAGGCGGTCAGATATATCTCTCTGAGCGCGCGCTCGTCAACGACTGAGGAGCTTGTCATGCGGCGGGTTTCCTGGCTGTTCGCGGCATAATGCTTAAGCGATGTGCCTACCCCTCTCGACTGCACGCCGTTGATTAACGAAGCGGCAAGAGTACCCGCGAGCAGCGGATCCTCGGAAAAATACTCAAAGTTACGCCCGCAAAGCGGTGAGCGCTTCATGTTGACACCGGGTCCAAGAAGGACCGCTACCTTCTCCTTAAGGCATTTGTTGCCGAGAGCCTTTCCCATTTCATAAAGCAGCTCGGGGTCCCACGAGCAGGCGGAGGTGCAGGCAGTGGGAAAGCAAATCGCGGGAACGCTGTTGTTCAGCGAGGAGCCACTGCTGTTATAATCCTTTTTGCGCAGACCGTGAGGGCCGTCGCAAACCATAATCGAGGGAATCTCATGCTCCTCAAAGCCTTTGAGATGCCAGAAATCTGCGCCGTCGCACAGCGCGGCTTTTTCTTCGAGCGAGAGTGTAGCAAGAACTATCTTTGCGTCTTTCATCATTCATCCTCCTTGTTATCTGAACCGTAACCGGTTATTTCTTCTAATCCGAGAACCTCTTTTGCCTCGATCTCGCCGAGGGCTTCAACACCCCTGAGCTTTTTGTTGATTATATCGCTGCGGTTTCGCGCCTTATCAATCGACTCGCCTGCTTCCACAATCTTTTTCTTCGCCTTGTCGAGCATGCCGCCGAAATTCTCGTATTGTGCTTTTGCCGCGGCGAGCAGCAGACGAACCTCGTTTGCCTTCTCATTAATCGCCACCGTCTTGAAGCCCATTGAAAGGGAGTTGAGAAGAGCGGTGATGGTGGTCGGGCCGGCAATCATAATGTTGTAATCGTTTTGGATTTTTTCGGAAATGCCGTTTCGTGAGGACACAATCTCGGCGTAAAGCCCCTCGGTTGCAAGGTACATTATCGCAAAAGGCGTTGTCACGGGAATATTTATGTATTTGGCGACCGTCTTTGCCTCGTCAAGAATCCTGTTTTCAAGAGCCTTTCGCGCTTTGGCAAGCTCCTCGGCATCAGCGGCGTCGGCGGCGGCGCAAAGGCGAATATAATCCTCCATTGGGAACTTTGAATCTATCGGCAGATAGGTTATGTCGTTACCACCGTCACCCGCGGGGATGCGAATGGCAAACTCAACGCGCTCCCTTGACGAGGGTGATACGGCAAAATTGGTTTCGTACATATTGGGTATTGTCTGGTCAAGAATCGTACCGAGCTGAACCTCCGCCCATGTGCCGCGCGCCTTAACATTAGTAAGAACACGGTTGAGGGTTGTAACATTCGCTGTAACACCGTTTGAAAGCTCACGCATTTCGCCGAGGGATTTATAGACATTCTCGAGCTGCTGCGAAACGGTTTTAAATGAACTGTCGAGCCGCTCGTTAAGCGTTGTGGAAAGCTTCTCATCAACCGTAGCCCGCATTTGCTCAAGCTTCTTTTCGTTGCTTTCGAGCATTTTATCCATCGCCTCGCGGATAACGCGGCTCTGCTTCTCGTTTTGCTCAATGTTGTTGAGCCGAATTGTGCCGAGCGACTCGGTGAGGGTTGCCGTAAGTCTGCCCTGATGCTCGATGTTTGCGCGTAGAATTTCGGCAAGCTTCGCGTTCATCGCTCCGAGATTCTCCGCCGTTTCTGCCCGCATGTCACGCTGCTGAGCCTGCATTTCACGGCGACTGCGCTCAAATTCCTCATCAATGCGGTTACTGATGTCGGCAAGCTTCGCGGTGTTAACGGCAAGCTGTGAGGACGAATCCCCGCCCGCGGTGCCTTTTTGCCTTTTAACAACTACAAGCAAAGCGATAAGCAGTATCAGGTTCACCGCGCACAGCCCGAGAGTATAATACTCCATAATTCACCTCCAAAGTGACATTATTTATCAGTTTATCATATTTTAAATATTAATACAATATGTATAGCGAAATTTTTCCCCTTTCCCGTTGCTTGAATTACGGCTGAAAACACCCTGTTTTTTTGTTTCATTATATAACAAAAAGAGATATTATCCTGTGTGAAAGCCTTGACGCGAAATACATTATTGTGCTATGATATGCTTGGATTTATATCTACTGATGTGAGAGATAAACAAGTGCGCGCTATGTCATGATCACCAGATAATATTATGAGCCGGCAAAAACCGGTCAAATTTAGGGAGGAACATATAATGAGTAAATTATTCAATGCCTATTGCGTAGCAACAACCGTTGTCAGCAATGCCCTTGAGCAGGGCGCGCGTGTTTTGGTCGCAAGGCCAAAGCCCGCGGATATCATCGTTGAGCATAACCTTCAGTACCTTGATGAATACCGCCGCTGTAAGCTTGACTTTTATTACAAGCCCTGCGACGGCAAACGCCCGGTTTTCATTTATGTTCATGGCGGCGGCTTTGTTTCGGGCGTTAAGGAAATGAGAAAACACTATTGCTACAAATATGTCAATGATGGTTTCTTCTGCCTTAATCTTGACTATGAATATTCGCCCACAATTCATCACCCCGAGCATATCCGTCAGGTATTTAAGGCGATTGAATTTATGCTCTGCAACGCGGAGCGTTTTAACCTTGACACAAGCAGGGTTGTTATTGCGGGCGAGAGCGCCGGCGCATACCTTGCCGCCTTCGTTTGCGTAATCGCAAAGAACCACGACCTTTACGAAAAGCTTGGTATCAGCTTTAAATTCAAGGATTCCTTTAACATAGATGCCGCTATACTTATGAGCGGTCTGTATGATTCAAAGAACCTTATGGAAATCAACTTTATTAACATGAAAAGCTTTATGCGTGCTTACACCGGCAAAACAGTCAAGGAGCTTAAAGAGCTTGCGGGCTCGCTGTATTATAAAGAAATAAGCCCCTCTTACTGGGCAGACTCGTCCTTCCCGCCGAGCGCAGTTATTCAGTCAAAGCTTGACCCGCTGCGCACGGAATCCGACACTTTTAACGAGCGCTTAACTGAGCTTGGTGTCGAGCATCTTGAGTACTCCTGCGGCGGGCTGTGCTCCATGCACGCCTTTGCCATAGCGAGCGATACTAAGCAGGGCGCCGCGTGCCTTGCCGCAACCAAGGATTTTATCTACAAAAGCCTTGAGAGCAAAAGTGAAGAAAATCAAGCCGCGCAAGCGAGCTGACGGAGGATAAAAGTGGGCAAAATACTTGTGCTGGCGGAAAAGCCGTCAGTCGCAAAAGAAATCGCGAGGGTGCTCGGCTGCCGCAGAAGCGGCAACGGGTGTATCATCGGCGATAAATATATCGTTACCTGGGCGCTCGGTCACCTTGTCACCCTTGCCGACCCCGAGGCCTACGATAATAAATATAAACAGTGGCGCATGGAGGATTTGCCCATGCTGCCCGAGAGGATGAAGACCGTTGTTATCGGCCAAACCTCGCGGCAGTTCAAGGCGGTAAATTCTCTTATTATGAGCCCCGAGGTTTCCGAGCTTGTTATTGCAACCGACGCGGGGCGCGAGGGCGAGCTTGTTGCGCGATGGATTATCGAAAAGGCGCATTTTAAGCAGAAAATGAGCCGTCTTTGGATATCCTCGCAGACAGACAAGGCCATCAAAGAGGGCTTTGCAAGCCTTAAGCCGGCTTCACAGTATGATAATCTTTACAAAAGCGCGAAATGCCGCGCCGAGGCGGATTGGCTCGTGGGGCTTAATATCAGCCGCGCGCTCACCTGCAAGCATAACGCTCAGCTGTCTGCCGGCAGGGTGCAGACGCCGACTCTCGCCATGATAGTCCGCCGTGAGGATGAGATTCTCAAATTCCGCCCCAAGGAATACTACACCGTGAGGGCGTATTTTGACGGCTTCGCCGCCGTTTATAAAGACAGCCGCAATCAGTCCCGATTCTTTGAGCTCGATTCGGCGCAGGCAGTTGCAAACGAGGTTTCAGGAAAAAGAGGCGTAATCGCGGAGGTCAAAAAGGTTTATCGCCATAAGGCTCCGCCGCCTGCCTATGATTTAACCGAGCTTCAGCGGGACGCAAATAAGAAGTTCAGCTTTTCCGCAAAGCATACACTTTCGCTTATGCAGAGTCTTTACGAAACGCATAAGCTCCTCACCTACCCGCGCACCGATTCGCGCTATATCACAAAGGATGTTGCCGCCACGCTCCAGGAGCGGCTTCAGGCGGTTGCCGTCGGGCCATACAAGGAGGCGGCCTCTGCCGTACTTCGCACGAAACCGATTTCAACAAAATATATCGTCAACGACGCTAAGGTGACCGACCACCACGCTATAATCCCCACCGAGCAATATGTTGACTTGAACCGCCTGACCTCGGATGAACGCAAGATATATGACCTTGTTGTTCGCCGCTTTATCGCCGTGCTGAGCCCCGCGCTCGAGTATGACGAAGTTCAGGTGCGCATAGCGTTCGGCAAATATAATTTTTACACAAAGGGCGAAACCGTCCGTGTTCAGGGCTGGCGCGCGCTTTATGATTCCTCGCTTGATGACGAGACGGACGAGGGCGAGGATGACGCGGCGATTGCCCGCTCGCTTCCCTCTCTTTCGCAGGGTACGCCTGTGTTCGCTCGTGAAATCAAGCTTATAACGGGCAAAACAAAGCCGCCGAAAAGGTATACGGAGGCAACGCTTCTCACCGCGATGGAGAACCCGACGGGTGAAGTTACAGACGATACTCTTAAAGATGTGCTTAAAACCACAGGGGGTCTCGGAACCGTTGCCACAAGGGCGGATATAATCGAGAAGCTCTTTGATTCCTTCTGCCTTGAGCGCAGGGGGCGTGAGATTTTCCCCACCTCAAAGGGCATTCAGCTAATCGGCATTGTGCCGCCTGATTTGAAATCCGCCGTTCTTACCGCCGAGTGGGAGCAGCAGCTGTCGCTCATAGCCGCAGGCAAGGCAAACGACCGTGAATTTGTCGCCAAAATGCGCAAATACGCCTCGGATTTAGTCAGCGAGGTTCGCGGTAGCGACGCAAAATACAGGCACGATAACCTCACCCGCGAGGCTTGCCCCGAATGCGGTAAATTTATGCTTGAGGTTAGCGGCAAAAAAGGCAAAATGCTTGTTTGCCAAGACAGGGACTGCGGCTACCGCAAAAGCATCAGCGTCATAACCAACGCCCGCTGCCCCGAATGCCATAAATCCCTTGAAATGCGCGGTGAAGGCGACAAAAAATCGTTTTACTGCGTTTGCGGCTTCCGCGAGAAGCTCTCTGATTTTGAAAAACGCCGCGACCAGACGGGCGCGGGCAAGCGAGATGTTGAGCAATATTTGCAAACCCAATCAAAACAAAAATCAGCCAGCAATCCGCTCGCCGACCAGCTTGCAAAATGGATGGAGGAAAACAAGTGAAGCGCCCAATTGCCTTGATTGTCGCGGCAGCGCTGCTGCTTTGCTGCTCCGCGTGCTCTGACGGCGGCGTCTCCCAGGCGCTCACCTTCCCCCTTTCCTCCTCCCCCAAAACTCTTGACCCGCAGTATTGCTCGGGTACAGCGGCGGATATAATCATCAACAACTGCTTTGAAGGGCTTACCCGCGAGGGCGAAAACGGCAAAATTATCCCCGGCGTTGCCGAGAGCTGGAGCGTTTCCCCCTCGGGGCTTGAATATACCTTCACCCTGCGCGCGGACACTAAATGGAGCAGAATCAACGCCTTTAAGAATGTTTTGGGCGAGGATAAGTTTGACGCTTTTAAGGAAAAACCCGTCACGGCTAACGACTTTGTTTTTGCCTTCAGGCGCGCCGTTTCTCCCTCAACAAATTCACCCTCCGCCGCACTCTTTTCGGTTATTAAAAACGCTCCCGCGATTATGTCGGGCAAGCTTGGCAGCTCCTCTCTTGGCGTTTCAGCCACCAACGCGCGCACGCTTGTCATTACGCTTGAGAACCCCTGCGACGACCTGTTGGAGCGCCTGGCGATGAGCGCTTTTATGCCTTGCAACGAAGATTTTTTTAACGCCACGGGCGGCCGATACGGTCTCGCGGCGAAATATATTCTTTGCAACGGCCCCTTTTATGTTAAATTGTGGGACAGCGAAACAAAGCTTGTTGCCTTCCGCTCAGAGGGCTATGTCGGCGAATACGAGGTTCTCCCCTCGGGCGTGACCTTTGCCTTTGATAACGACCCGGCGGCAATCGCCGAGAAGCTCGGCAACGGAGCGTATTCCGCCGCCATTCTTACGCCGTATTATCTGCCGGATTCAGGCAGCGTAACCCTTGTGCCTATTGATGATACGGTATTCGGGCTGTGCTTTAACTGCGCCGACGAGTACCTTTCAAACGAGAATCTGCGCCTCGCGCTGTGCCTATCGATTGACCGTGAAGGCTTTGGTATGCTCGAAGGAATGAGCGATTACTGCGACGGGCTTGTTCCCTCCTGCTGCGCAGTAGGGTCGCTTAATTATCGGGACGCTGTCGGCAAAAACACCCGTTCCCTTACCCGCGACACCGCCCTTGCGAGCGAGAAGTGGCAGGCGGGGCTGACTGAGCTTGGTGTCTCGCGCGTGAGCATCACAATTCTTTGCAGTGAGAATCACGACGACGCTTTGCGGCGCCAGCTTCAGATTTGGCAGAAGCTTTTCGGCATCAGCATAGCCGTTAATCTCGAAGACCTTACCGAAGCTGAGATAGTCGCGCGAATGAAAAGCGGCGATTATCAGCTCGCCTTGGGCCCCGTAAGCTCGCCAAGCCAAACCGCCGCGGGCTTTCTTTCGTGCTTTAAGCAGGGCTCGGCGGATAATTTTTTCAATTACAGTTCATCGCAGTATGACCTTGTTGCCGAAAAAATACTGAGCGTTGATTCACAGAGTGAAATGCTCAACGGCTGCTTCACCGCCGAGAGTATGCTGCTGCAGTCGGGCGTGTGCCTGCCGATGTATGAGCGCCCCAGCTATTTCGCAATGGCCTCGGGCGTTTCGCAGCTGATTTGCTCAAGCTCGGGCGATAATGTGTGCTTTATCCGTGGTATCAAGCTTGATTAGGAGGCTTCATATGACATGTTCAGAGGCTAAAACCATGTGCGCGGGCTGCCTTATCGGGGCGGTCAGCGCCGGCGCGTTTTCGTTTTACGGCGCGCGGCAGTCGGCTAAAGAGGGCAAGGGCTTGGGCGAGAAGGATTTTTTGAAAACAAGCGGCAGGAAGCTTATTAACCTTCGCGGCGAAACCGTAACGCTCAAGGGCGTTAACCTGGGCGGATGGCTGCTTCAGGAGAGCTGGATGACTCCCAACAACGGCGTGGATAAGGTGTGGGGAAACCACGACACTCTGCGCGTTTTGACCGAGCGCTTTGGCGACTACGGCGCTATGCAGCTGATAAAAAGCTATGAGGATAACTGGATAACCTCGCGCGACCTTGATTATCTCGCTTCCCTTGGCGTTAACTGCGTGCGTGTGCCATTTTGGTACAGGAATCTTTACAAAACCGATGACTGCAAGGGCGAGCCTGATTTCACAAGGCTCGACTGGATTGTTGAGGAATGCTCAAAGCGCCGAATTTATGTGATTCTCGATTTGCACGGCGCGCCGGGCTTCCAGAGCGACGACCACAGCTGCGGCAAGGTTAATTCGAGCGTTCTTTATGATTCCTCTGCAAAGGGCGCGCGCGCAAGAGAACTTACCCTGCGCGTCTGGTGTGAAACCGCGAAGCATTATAAATCGAACCCTGCGGTTGCCGCCTATGATTTGCTCAACGAGCCGATGAACGGCTTTAGCTATAAGCAAAAAAAGGATGCCGTTCTCTGGCGGCTTTATGACAGAATCTATAACACCGTGCGCCGGGAGGACAGCGAGCATATAATAACGCTTGAGGGTATCTGGGATTTGTCTAACCTGCCTGGTCCGCAGAAATTCCACTGGGAAAATGTTATTTACCAGCTTCATAACTATAATTGGAGCCGCTTTGAGATACGCGCGAAGCTTCTTGACGCGAAGCGCCACGAGAAGTGGAATGTTCCGATTATGGTTGGTGAATTTCAGGCGGCAGGAATCTGGGATTTTGTGCTTGATTCATATAATAAGGCAGGCTTCTCTTGGCTCACCTGGACTTATAAAGGCGCGAAATGCGAGCAGGGCAGCGACTGGTTTATGTTCTCGGGTAACCCCGAGGCCGCCGACCTTCAGAATGACAGCTACGACGATATTATGAAAAAATGGGGCGAGGCTCTGCAGACTAAAAAGAGCTTTAAAGAAAACAAGGCGCTCACCTCAACGCTCAGCCGTCATTATGACCGCGCGGCATATGACTTGACTGACGAGGATGAACCCGCGCCGCTTCGCCCGAAGCCGCAATTCCGAGTGAAATTCGGTTTTAACATCGTCAAGGGTGTTTAATCTTATTCCTGTGTTGGGTTGTCGAGGATGCCGACCCCTGCAACATTGCGGAAAATCGGGATTTAAC
>CAYUXK010000056.1:0-12976 GCA_964448835.1 uncultured Clostridium sp.
AAGAGTTTTTTGGAGCTGGTGGTCAGAATCGAACTGACAACCTGCTCATTACGAATGAGCTGCTCTGCCATTGAGCCACACCAGCAAAAAACACATAAACTATATTAAATTTCCGTGTGCCTATGTATTATAATGTAAAGCTTTGAATTTTTCAAGTGTTTTTTACGCAATTGCGTAATTTATATTTTTTCCTCAAATCTATATTGCTTTTGCCGGCGCATTTTGTAATCGGACTTCTGATTTTGGCGCTTGGTTATAGCGCACGGGTGTTTAAGCGTTACGGCACTTTGAGCGCTTTCATTGTGTCAAATTCATGAAACAGCTGTAGACAATAATTTTCCGCTGTGATAAGATATAAAAAAACATAAGCGGAGAAAAAACATGAGAATTATCATTGTGCCCGACAGCTTCAAAGGAACTATAAGCCCGTTTGAAGTCACTCAAATAATTAAAGAATCAATTCTGCGCGTTATTCCGCACGCCGAAATAACCGAAATCCCGATTGCAGACGGCGGCGAGGGCACGCTTGACTGCTTTTTTGCCTTGCTGGGCGGTGAAAAGGTTGAGGCAAAAGTAACGGGCCCAAATTTTTCCCCGGTTAATGCAAAGTTTTTGCTTTGCGGTAAAACCGCCGTTATTGAAATGGCGCAGGCGGCAGGGCTTACGCTTGCAAAGCCCTTAAGTGCCAAATCAACGACGACATACGGCGTTGGCGAGCTGATTTTGCGAGCCGAAAGCCTCGGAGCCGAGAAGATAATACTCGCCATAGGCGGTAGCGCAACAAATGACGGGGGATGCGGCATGGCCGCAGCGATGGGCATAAAATTCTTTGATATTAACGGCAAGGAATTCGTCCCCGTGGGCGAGTCACTGTGTCAAATTGATAAAATCGAATTTGCCGCAAAACGTGATTTAACCGTACTGTGCGATGTTCGCAATCCGCTGTTTGGCGTGAACGGCGCTGCATATGTTTATGCGCCTCAGAAGGGCGCTTCGGCAGATGATGTTGAAATGCTTGATAGCGGGCTGAAACACCTCACGGATGTGCTTAAAGGCTACGGCGCTGACATTGCCGATATGCCAGGCGCGGGCGCGGCCGGCGGGCTCGGCGCGGGCGCGGTTGCGTTTTGCGGCGGCAGGCTTCAGCGAGGAATAGACACCATGCTCGATTTAGCTGATTTTGATGCTCTTGCCGAAAAGGCGGATATTATTATAACGGGTGAGGGCTCGCTTGATTCTCAGAGCTTTAGCGGTAAGGTGATTGACGGCATAATCTCAAGGGCAAAGGGCGCGCCCGTTATCGCGATAGTCGGAATTTCAAAAATTGATGATTTTCGTCAGCGCGGGCTTTTACGCGTGTTTGAATCAAACCCATTGCATAAACCTTTTGAACAGATTAAAGGGAGCGCCAAAGAGGACCTCGCAAAATGTTCAGTCGACGCCGCGCAGTATATATCCGATAATTTTTAATAAGGCTATGACAGAATAATAGAGCTATGATGAGAGGTTTAAAGTTTGATAAAGATTAAATATGTAATACCAATTATAATTTTACCGTTACTAATACTTGCGGGCTGTGGTTCAAAAATAAAATTACCGGATAATCCGGTTGTATTTGAAACAAAGGATAATGGCGCATATATGTCAATTATTTGGGGCGATAAGGAATATGTTCCCTTTTGCGCGTTTGACCCGGCTCAAGTCGGCGAATGCATCGGCTACTATGAGTATGATGGGAATAGGACTTATGTATGCAGATTAAAGGGCCAGTCAGAAGACGAATGGCTTGTAGATGTTTTGGGGCTTGATAACTGTAACGAAGGAATGGTTTTCAGAGAGAAGAATACCACAAATATTCCAAGCGGGCTGTCGTCCAATTACGAATGGAACAAATAAGCCTGTTATTACAAACGGCTAAAGAGTCAGCGAATATATAAACGATAGCCTAATCTTGAGGCAGAGACATAATAAAAACGCCATCGGATGATTTATCCGATGGCGTTTACAGTTACGATTAACTTATATCCGTTATCTTACGCTGTCAACAAGCTCAATGAATTTGCCAACGATGGTCGAAGCGGTGTTTTTACCCATCGAAATAAGAAGGCACCATGTGTCGCTTTCTAAAGTGTCTTTAGCCGCGTCGTATTGATAGCCCGCGATGACATAATAGTTATCGGGCTCAATGTAGCCTGCCGCGTCATTCATAAGGTCGAAAACAATCAGGTTATCGCCGTAAAGGCTGCGAAGGCTGGCGTATTGGAATTCGTTCAGGCAGTCGCCGCCGAGCACGATTTCGTTAAAGGTTTCGCCCGGGCAAAGGAATACCTTTAGAGCGTCACCGATTTCCATATAGCCGACTTCGGTAATTGTGTAATATTTCGCTGTTTTCCAGTCGTATATGAGCTGATTACTGGCAAGACCCGTCTTAAGCAAAACCTTTGCCATATTATTCTGAACCTCAACAAGGAACTGCTCCAATTTGATGTTTATTATCGGCTCAACATTTATTGCGGTTTCAACAGGTCTGCCCTCATACCAGGGGGTGTAATTCTCATTGCCTGAATTTTCGCTGACACCCAAAACATCGCCGAGCGAATTGTTGAGAGCTATTCTTTCACTCTCGCTCATGGCCATGCCAAGGGTAATGTAGCCCATCTCGTATCCGTAGCGCATTGCCGTGTCGTGGCTTGTGAGCGAGCTAAGCCCGTCGTTGCTTTTGCCGCGCGAGGAGGTAACGGTGCCGACATCGCCCTGGATATAAATGAAATTATGCCCTGCCTTGTTTATGAGCTTTTCCATATAATAGACGAAGTCCGCGGAGATTTTGGTATCGGTCTTAATGCCGTCATCGGTTTGTAAGAAGTCATAGCTCGCGCTCTCGGGGTGGCAGCCGAAGGTGGCGATAACCGTTGATTTCTTGGTGTCATCAAAGGGCTCAAACATAATGCGGTAAAGGGTGCCGTCCTTTGAATACGGGGGAGTGCGGTCATAAACATAATCTGAGATATCGGTGGCGCAGTAATTCAGCTCGCCGCTTGTCATATCAGCGCAGGCCGCCTCAATCGAGGTAACTGTTTGGGCGATTAATGTGTTAAGGAAGGTTTCATTTACGCCGTTCTTTATTGGCAAGGCGCCTAAGGTGGCGACTGAGAGCATATTGTTGCCCATAGTTGTCAGCGGAGCGTTCCATACGCCCTGAGAATCGATGCCCGAATGGGTATGAGTCGCGGAAACATTGAGCGAAATTATGTTCTCAGAAGCGGAAACACTTGCCGCCGCATCACGGATTTTGCGAACGTCCGCATTAGAAAGACCGATGCAGTCAATGACGCAGAAAACAACCTTGCCTCTACCGTCGTCAAGAATAACGGTGCGAACCTTCAAATCCTCGCTGTTGCCGTCATCATCGGTATATATCTCGGTTGAATACCACCAGGGAACATAGCTGCCGCGGGCGTATTTGTAGGGTGTTCCGAAATCATCGGGAACAATTGAGCTTTGAGAGTAGCCTACGCTCCAGCTTGTCGCGGTCGGGGTATCGATAAAGCTATCGTTGCCATCATAGAATGCTCCATAATCAGCAAAATCAAAGTCCGAAAGTGAGCCGATATGACTGCCGCGCAAAACCAGCATACTTATGGCGTTGAGCAACACATCATTAAGTAAAAAGTTGCTTATGCGGTTAATTAACTGCGCGAGCGCCTGCTTGTCGGTCGCGACGTGAGAGCGTGAAAGCGGGCTTTGCTCAATGTAGCTTTCGAGCGAGTTTGTTTGCGCCTCAACGGCGGGCGAAACGGCGGCAAAGCCGAGAAGCAAGCTTGCGCAAAGCACAAGCGCGAGTGCTGATTTTAGCAGTTTTTTCATACTGTCATCATTCCTTTCGCAAGCATAACCTTGAAATTGTTATCCTTGCTTTCTAATTTACCACATCGTGTCAAACAAATCAATAAAAAACCCTTATAAATTATTGCAATGGTTAGTTTTCTTTGATATACTAAATTAAATATTGTTTTGGAGGCTGAGCTTATGGAAAGATACGCATGGAAGGCAATTGTTCGCGACGGTATGCTTGAGGAATATAAAAAAAGGCACAACGAAATCTGGCCCGAGCTTGTTGAGGTGCTTAAAGAAGCAGGCATCGGCAACTATACAATATGGAATGTCGGCAGTGAGCTCTTCGGCTATTATGAATGTGAAAAGGGTGCCGATTATGCGGCACAGGTTCAGGCGGGCAGCAGCGTTGTTGACCGCTGGAACGAGTACATGAAGGATGTAATGGTTATGGAGATGGACCCTGTCACAGGCGCGCAGCCCAAGCTTGAGCAGGTATTCTTTTTAAAATAAAAATCCGCCGAAATAATCAGCGGTCATAAGGAGTTAAGTATGGATTTTAACACGATTTTGCGTGATTTCCTTGCGAATATCAGTTATTTTCTCTACGATGCAACGGTGGCGATTTATTCTTTCTTTGCCGATATAGGGCTTGTGCTGTAGGAGGGCGGGGGAATGAAAATAATCAATAAATCACTTTCCCTAATTCTTTGCGTCAGCCTTGTTGCCGCCGTTTCGGCATTGCCGGCGCGCGCGGCGCAGGATGTCACAGGCAATAAGAATTACACAATCATTAACCCCTATGAATCGGTGGATTTTGCCACATGGGGGCAGTATAAAGCATCGCTTCACAGCCACACAAACGCGAGCGACGCCGAGCCGAGCATAGCCGAGAGCGTCGAGAAGCACTATGAGCTCGGCTACGATATTCTCGCCATCACCGACCACGCCGTTTTGGGCGCGAAGTGGACCGAAATACCACAGACCGTTCCGCTTTATCGCCTTGTCAAATTCGGCAACACCGGAATGAAGGATATCGATGTGCTCACTCAGGAGCGCTACGCTGAAATCACAAGCGGCGTCGGCAGAGACGGCAGGCCTATGCTTGAGGTCACCGGGGCATTGGAGGCAAACGGTGCCACCCCGATTAACGATACCCATGTCAACGCGTTCTTCGCCAATTACGGCCAGGCGCTCATGGGCGTTTACGGCGATTACGAAACGGTTGTCAAGCGTGTCGGCGAGCAGGGCGGCATAACCTTCCTTGACCATGTCGGCGAATATGTCGGCTGTGAGGATGACCCGGCAAGAGCGAGCGAGCCCTACTACATTAACAAGCTCTCAAACATATTTTTGAATAATCCGTCCTGCATAGGCATGGATGTTAACAGCGGCGTCAATAACCGCACCCGCTATGATTATATCCTGTGGGATAATGTGCTCAAAACAACTATTCCCTACGGCAGGAATGTTTACTGCGTTTCGTTCACCGACGGGCATCATATTGACCAGTACGATAGAGCCTTCACATATATGTGTATGCCTGAGCTAACGGTAGAGGCGCTTCGCGATTCGATGGAAAGCGGAGCTTTTTTTGCTGCCGCTAGATACGCGCGCGCTGACCTTGGCGAGGACTTTGTCGGCGAGGGAGCGACTCCGAAGGTGACAAATCTTGTTGTTGACCAATCGGCTGACAGCATTACCGTTAAAGCAACAGATTATGATTATGTCCGCTGGTATTCTGACGGCGAAATAATCGCTCAAGGCGAGGATATAACGAGCCTTGATTTAAACAGCTATGAGGATAAGCTCGGCTGCTATGTGCGCTTCACTCTCACAGGCCCCGGCGGAATTCTTTATTCGCAGGCGTTCCCGATAACAGCCGAGGGCGAGACAATCGAAAAGCCGCTTGTCGTGCCCACGGTTGACTCACCGATGTTTATGCGCGCTCTGGTGGATTTCATAAACCTTATTTTCGGCTTGACCCCGCCCATGGCGATCATTCGGCTTCTGCTTTGGGGCAGGTATTGGTGGATTTATTGATTCACCTTAATATGTAATTCAAGGCAAGCAGTGAAATCACACCCGGAAGGCCGCACACCAGAGCGGTGGGCAGGGTGTAGAAATTCACAGCTATCGTGACGCCCGTTATTACACCGATAAGGTTCACGGCAAAAAACGCCGCCGCGCCTTCAAGCGCCGTCACAAAAAGGTAACGGACTCCGCGCGGGGATTTTAATGCCCATATAATTATGACAAGAACGACAATCCCCGCCATAATGCCGAGTATTAAGCGAACTCCCATATTATCTCACCTCATTCTATTTGAAAACCGTTATTGCCGCGCATTCTACGCCCTCGTCACGTGCGAGCTTGAGCAGATAGCTGTGCTGAGCCTTGAGTGATTCTATCTCGTAAATAACGGAGTCAACCAGGTTTTCGTCACATTCGTATTCAAAGCGGGCATAGGCGTTATCGAGCTTTTCGCGAGTGAGCTTAAGGTCTCTTACTATTTGAGCGTGTGTTTCGAGAGGCTGCTCGGCTTGTAAGACCGATTTACGACAAGCTTTTTTAATGACCGAAAAACATTTTTCCATTTTCTATCAGTCCTTTCAACGGTTTCAATAGA
Source organism: uncultured Clostridium sp. (assembly GCA_964448835.1). Lineage (GTDB taxonomy): Bacteria > Bacillota > Clostridia > Oscillospirales > Acutalibacteraceae > CAG-177. The sequence continues at coordinate 6,464 of CAYUXK010000056.1, forward strand.
ATATATAGCAATTGTTGGACAAATATGCTAAAATCATTCACCGGCTGATAAAAGAACAGAAATTTTTGGAGATGTTCCGATGAAACCATACGCATTCAAATTAAAACCATATATATCCGAAATTATTTGGGGCGGTACACGCCTCATTGATGATTACGGGGTGCAGACCGATAAAAAGAACGCCGCAGAGGCATGGGTGCTCTCTGCCCACCCCTCGGGCGAAAGCACGGTTATCGGCGGTGAACTTGACGGCAAAGCCCTCAGTGAGGCAGTTCGCGAGTGCCCCGAAATATGCGGCGATAATGCAAAAAAATTCAGCGACTTTCCTATACTTATTAAATTCATTGACGCTCGTGACAATCTTTCAGTGCAGGTGCATCCTACCGAGGAATACTGCGCAAAAACAGGCTCGGGAGAGAGCAAAACCGAGTGCTGGTATATTCTCGATTGCGACGCCGATGCTTGCCTGATACTCGGTTTTAAGGAAAGAATCACAAAAGAGCAGTTCAGATTAGCAATCGAAAGCGGTACTTTTACCGATTACATAGCGAAGGTGCCTGTTAAGAGGGGAGATTTCTTCTTTATTGAATCGGGAACTCTGCACGCGATATGTAAAGGCGTTTTACTTGCCGAGGTTCAGCAAAGTTCTAACACAACCTACCGTGTGTTTGACTACAACAGGCTCGGTTTTGACGGCAAGCCAAGGGAATTGCATATTCAGCAGGCAATAGAGGTCACTAAATGCGAGCCGTTTCCACAGAGTGATTTCTGTAAAGCTGATGAACTTTACACTAACTCAAAAAGACAGCTGACGGATTGCAGCTTATTCAAGGTGTGGGAAACACGGGTTAATGGCGAATTTACCGACAAAGCCGATGAAAAATCCTTCGTATCCTTGCTCGTGCTTGAGGGTAACGGCAAATTTGAGAGCGGCAAAGAAAAAATATCAATTAAAAAGGGCGAAAGTTTTTTTGTTCCGGCTTCATCGGGCGAATATACAATTCACGGCGAAATGAAAATTCTTGAAACACGGGTATAAACGATAATGGCAGTTGTCAGCGCGCAGAATTTGAAATTTGATTTTGCAGGCAAGGTTTTGTTTGAAAATGTTTCGTTTGATGTCTTTGAGGGCGATATTGTAGGCCTTATCGGCGCAAACGGAACCGGTAAAACCACGCTCTTTAAGCTGATTCTCGGTGAGCTTGAGCCCACCGAGGGCGGTATTTTTATTTCTAAAAGTCTCTCCGTCGGCTATCTTGAGCAGCACGCCTGCGCGGGCAGCGCGCGCACCGTTTACGACGAGGCTCTCTGCGTTTTTGAGCCGCTTATGGCGCTTGAGGCGGAGCTTGACGATGTTAATAGGCAAATTGATACCGCCACTGCCGAGAGGGACAGCCTTATTGAGCGGCAGCATATGCTTTATGAGCGGTTTGAGTCGCTCGGCGGTCTCACTTACCGCAGCAGGACACGCTCCGCGCTTATGGGCCTCGGCTTTGAAGAGCGTGACTTATCCCTGACCTGCGATAAATTAAGCGGCGGTCAGCGTTCAAAGGTCAGCATGTGCCGCCTGCTTTTGAGCGGGGCGGATTTGATGCTGCTTGATGAGCCGACGAATCACCTTGATATTTCCGCGTGCGAGTGGCTTGAGGGCTTCATTGCCGATTATAAAGGCACCGTGATTATTATCTCGCATGACAGATACTTTCTAAATAAATTAACCAATAAAACAATGGAGCTTGCCGCGGGAACAATGCACTCAACCCAAGGCAATTATTCACGCTATCTGGAGCTTAAAGCCGAGCGGCTCGAAAACGAGCGCAGATGCTTCAATAATTTGATTGAGGAGATTGAGCATATTGAGGCAATTATTGCCCAGCAGCGCTCCTTTGCGCGGGAACGCAATTTTATAACCGCCGAAAGCAAGCGCAAAATGCTTGAGAAGAAAAAGGCGCAGCTGGTTGAGCCCGAAAAAACACCCGCCGAGCTGAGCATTAAGTTTGAAGTGCCGGTGGTATCGGGCAACGATGTACTTACCGTTCACGGCTTATCAAAGTCGTTTGGCGCAAAACGCCTTTTTGACGGCGCCGATATGTATGTTCGCAAGGGCGAGCGGGTATTTGTCCTCGGCCCTAACGGCTGCGGCAAAACCACGCTTTTGCGTATTCTTGCAAAGCAGATGAAGGCTGACAGCGGCGTCTTTACCTTTGGCGCCAATGTTAAGGTGGGCTATTTTGACCAGAGCCTTGAGAGCCTCAAGGGCGGTAAAACCGTGCTTGATGAAATCTGGGACGAGCACAGGGCGTTTACTCAGACAAAAATTCGCAAATGCCTTGCTTTGTTTCTGTTCCGCGGTGAGGATGTTTACAAAAAGGTTGACACCCTCAGCGGCGGTGAAAAGGCAAAGCTGTGCCTTTTGAAGCTGATGCTCTCGGGAGCCAATGTGCTTTTGCTCGATGAGCCTACCAACCACCTTGATATTCCCTCGCGCGAATCGCTTGAGGAGGCACTCGGCAGCTTTGAGGGCACGATAATAGCTGTTTCACACGACAGGTATTTTATCAATAAACTGTCCACTGGCATTTACCGCATGGGCAAAACCTGCTTTGAAAGGTTTGACGGCGGCTATGACGATGTTATTCGCCTGCAAATCGCCGAGGCGCAAAAGAGTCAGGAAAAAATAAAGCCCAAGGTCAGTGAATACAAGCTTCGCAAGGAGCGCGAGAGTGAAATAAAACGCCTTACCGGCAAGGTTTCACGCGCGGAGTCCGCAATAGAGGAAATCGACGGGCAGCTTGAAGCTATTGCCGCCGAGCTTTCGTTGCCCGAAACCGCCGCGGATTACGAGCTTGTGCTTGAGCTTACGCAAAAGTCCGAGCAGCTTTCGGCAAGGCAGCTCGAAATAATGAGTGAGTGGGAACAATACAGCGCGCAATTGAATTATATTGAAGAATCGAACGGAGATGCTTTCTGATGCTGACTGTAAAGCCCTTTGAAGAAAAATATAAGGAAGATGTCAGGCGTGTGTGCATTAACACAGGCCCTGTTAAGGCAAGAACTGACAAGGCAGAGGCAAACTATATTCTTTCAACTTACTGCGATTATTATATCGAGGTTGAGGGGCGTAACTGCTTTGTCGCCGTTGATGAGAACGACACCGCGCAGGGTTATATTTTCTGCGCTGAGGACTATACACAGTTCAAAAAAGACTTCCGTGAATACATTGAGCGCGCCGGGCAGTCGGGCTTCATAAAGAAGGTTTACGCGTGGGGCGAGTGCTTTCTTGTCGGGCTTTATAAGCGAACCTATCCCGCGCATTTACACATTGATATCAACCCCGGCTATCAGCGAAGCGGCACGGGTACTCAGCTCATGAGCACTCTGATTAATCATCTTCGCCAAAAACATGTTACGGGCGTTATGCTAATAGTCGGCGCGGGCAACGAAAAGGGCAGGAATTTCTATAAAAAATACGGTTTTGCCGAGTGCAAAAAGATATCTGAGGGCGTTGTTATGGGGTATAAAATCAGGTAAGGAGTGATTCGATTTGAAATACGCTGTTATCGGCACGGGCTGGATAACTCAGTCATTTATTGACGGCGCGAAGCTACACGACGATATGAGCCTTGCCGCGGTTTACTCGCGGTCATATGAAAAGGGCCTTGCCATGGCAGAGCTTAACGGGTGCGACACCGTTTATACCGATATAGACAAATTTGCGGTCGGGGACTTTGACGCGGTCTATATTGCAGGTCCTAATCATCTGCACGCGCGCCACAGCGAGCTGATGCTGAGGGCGGGCAAGCATGTAATATGCGAAAAACCGATTACCGTTTGCCCTCAGGAGCTAGAATATTTGCAGGCTCTCGCGAAGGAAAAGGGGCTTATTTATATTGAGGCGATAATGCATATGTTTAACCCCGTGCGGCAGCAGCTTCGCAAGGCAATGAATGAAATAGGCGTAATTACGAGCGCTCATTTTGATTTCTCGCAGCTGTCGTCAAAATACCCCGCGCTTAAAAGCGGCGAACTTCCCAATATTTTTAACCCCGAGATGGCCACGGGCTGTTTCATGGATTTGGGCATCTACTGCGTTTATCCCGCGCTTGACTATTTCGGCGAGCCTCTTGAAACATCTGCTTCATCACTGTTTATTATGACAGGAGCGGACGCCTGTGGCAGCGCGGCGCTTAAATATAAGGATAAATATGTCACATTGACCTACTCAAAGTTAGGGCAGGACTGGGCGGGTTCCCAGATTTTCGGCGATGAGGGCACCATTGTAATCGGCTCAATCTCAAAGCTAACAGATATTAAGATTGTATATAATGACGGCTCCGAGAAGCAGATTGTCGGCGATATTGATAAAGCGGTGCTTATGGGCAACGAGGCTCGGGCGCTTTGCGATTTTATCGCGAATACCCTCGATGAGCGTTATCTTCTCGCGAGCAAAACAGCGCTGGCGGTAAGCCGCAAAATGCTTGAAATAAGAACAAAGGCGGGCATCGAGTTTCCGTACACGCCGATAGGAGGATAACAATGTTTTACAAGCTAACAGGAAAAACCTACGCAGTGCGCCTTGAAGTGGGCGATGAAATTCTTGCCTCGCTTACAGAGCTTTGCGTAAAAGAGAATATCAGGTACGCGCAGGTCTCGGGTATCGGCGCGGTCAAAAGCGCGACGGTCGGGCTGTATAATGTTGCGGAGAAAAAATACTATTCAAAGACCTTTGAGCAGCCTATGGAGATGCTATCTTTAACGGGCAGCGTAACCGATAAAAACGGCGAGGTATATCTGCATCTTCACGCCTGTTTCAGCGATGAGGAATGTCACGCCATCGGCGGACATCTCAACAGTGCTGTTATCGGCGCAACGGGCGAAATCCTTGTGAATATGCTTGACGGTTCGCTCGGCAGACGGGTTAACCCCGAAACAGGGCTGTATATTTTTGACCTGCCCGAGGCAAAGACCGTATGAGCAGCGCGGATATCCAGCGAGAGCTGACGGAGTTTCTGCTTGACAGGGGAGTCAGCGATGTCGGCTTCTCAAAAATAGAGGGTGAGGCTCTGCCATATGCGGTGAGCATTGCAGTGCGCCTCTCACCCGCGATTATTAATGAAATTAACGATGAGCCTACGCATACATATTTTAATCATTATCGTACTGTTAACGCCTTCATTGACCGTACTCTGCTTGAGGCGGGGCTTTTTCTTCAGCGCAAAGGCTATGATTATATAACCGTCGCTGCCTCGCAAAGCATCAATATGCCCGGTAAGCGCTTTGAGGGCAGGCTTTCGCATAAAAAAGCGGCGTGCCTTGCAGGCATGGGTAATGTCGGCAAAAGCTCGCTTTTTATTCACCGCGAATACGGCAGTATGGTGCGCCTGGGCACTTTGCTCACGGATTTTGAGCCGGTATGCGGCGAGGCGCTCAAAGAGGACGTCTGCGGCGCTTGCCGCCTGTGCATTGAGGCTTGCCCGGCTTATGCAATCGTCGAAAACGGCTTTGACCCATTTGCCTGCAGCGAATACATGAAAAATAATTTTCAGAGTATTGGCAGGGGAGCGGTATGCGGAATTTGTATCAAGGTATGTCCAAAAAACGGTTTGAATACTTCAAAATAAATAATCTGGCGGAGGATTGTCTACGTTAACTTCAACTCAAATTGAAAGAATGATCTCCTTCGGCACCTTTAACACAAAATTTACATTGTACAATACATAAATTCTTAACACATTTCAAAGGGTGAAAAATGGATACATACACAAGGGTTATTGACCGTATCCCCGAAAAGGTAAGAAGAACTTACTCCCCCGCCGGTGCAATCTGCGGCAACGGGGATTTAGCCGTTATCGCCGAAAACGATTCGTCTGAGCTTGTGCTGTGCGTTTCAAAATGCGATTTCTGGAAGCTGTGCGAAGGCGACAACAGCGACGGCGGAATCAAATCTGTTTGCTCGGTGCGAATCGGCGAGGTTGACCTTGCTTCCTACCGCGTTGAGCAGCGCATGAGGGACGGGCTTATCAGCGGCAAATTCGGTGAAACAAGCCTTGAGCTTTTTGTTGCACCCGGCAACATAATTTATTTTGAAATATCAGCCCCCTGCGGAAGCTTCCCAGTCGTCGCGGTTTCGGTAAGCGACGGCTGCGGAGCAAAAACAGGCAGGCTCGGCAAAAACGGCTGTGAGATTTTTACCAGGGAGTTTGATTCACCCGGTCTGAAAATAAGCTCGGCTGTTGCCACTTGTCAAAAGGAGCTTTGCGACCGTGAAGCGGACGGCATAAAAACTAAGCGCTTTGCGCTTGCCGTGGTTACGAGCTTTGATTCGCCCGATTACATTGAAAAAAGCCTTTATCTCGCTGAAGCCGCCGATTATGACTCCGCGAAAGCAGCAACTCAAAACAATTGGCAAGGTTTTTTCGCGCAATCCGATGCAACTCTTTCGGATAAAGAGCTTGAACTGTTTTACCATGCAGGGCTTTATCTGCTTGCCTGCTGCACGGGCAACAGACGCTT
>CAYUXK010000057.1:0-12541 GCA_964448835.1 uncultured Clostridium sp.
CTCTCTCCACCCCACAATCGCCATGGCTGTGCAGGGGGCATGGAGTGTTTAAAATCTTGAAGTCGGGATTTCCCGGCTATTTTTTTGCAAAAAATCCGGGAAATTTTGAAATAGTTATTGACATATGTCCGAAACTGGGTGTAATGATCATTGTAAGCGACATATGCCGGAAACTATAAGGAGGTGAATGTTATGCGTTGGCTAATAATATTCGGTTTATTCTTTGTCGCTGCCCGATATGCGGCGCACCTTGGGAAATAGATTTCACCATTGATACGCCCGCCACCTGCACAGCAGAGGGCAGTAAGTCAATCCACTGCTCAGCTTGTGAGGAAATCAAAGATGTAACCGTGATACCTGCAACAGGGCATACAGTCGTTATTGACTCTGCCGAGGTTGCTCCGACCTGCACAGGAACAGGTCTTACTGAGGGTTCGCATTGCTCGGTATGTGATGCAATAATATCAGTTCAGACAGAAGTTCCAGCTCTCGGCCACAACCTTGTTAATCACGCTGCGCAGACACCAACCTGCACCGAAGTTGGCTGGGATGCATATGACACCTGTTCAAGATGCGCATACACGACATATGTTGAAATAGCTGCAACAGGGCATACGCCGGCTATCGATGCCGCGGTTGCCCCGACCTGCACAGAAACCGGCCTCACAGAGGGCTCTCATTGCTCGGTTTGTCAAGCAGTAATTACTGCACAGCAAGAAGTCCCTGCAGCAGGGCATACCTACGGAGATTGGGCTGTTGTCACTCCGGCAACCACCACATCAGCAGGAACTGAGCGCAGAGATTGCGTGAACTGCGAGCATTATGTAACCCGTGATATTCCGATGCTGTGTGCCGTTAGCATTCAGCTGCCGTCCACAACAACAGTCAATTTAGGCGACACGCTCGTTTTGCACGCAAATATAGCAAATGGACCTGCAGGCAGTAAAATCGCCTGGAGCGTTGTAGGCAGCGGCGTTGAGATTAATCCCTCAACCAACGGAAGCACCTGTGATGTCAAGTCTACCGGCAACGGCACGGCAACCCTGACAGCAACAGTCGTTGACACTAATGATTTGCTTGCCGCTGTAAATAATCATATGCTTACCAATGTGGATATTTCCGAGCCCAGCCTTGAGGAAATATTTATGCATTATTATGTGTGAGGTAGTGTCATGATAATATATAAATTTGAAAGTAAAAAGCAAATCTTGACTGCAATTATTTGGGCGGTTATCATCATTGGCTTTTTAGCAGGTCTTATGCTTGCTGTTTTCCCTGCATATTCCGAAAGCAAAACAGATGTAATGAAAGTGTTAGCGGGATTTCCACCTGCGTTTGCTGCCGCTTTTGGCATGAATATTGAGAATCTGTTTTCATTTGGAGGATTTTATTCTTTTTCTTTTTCATATATTTCGATAATTGGTGGGGTTATGGCAACATATCTTGCTATAGATTCGTTTTCAAGAGAAAGTCGCAGTAAATGTTCCGATTTTCTTTTAACAAAACCTATTTCAAGGTCAAGCATCTTTGTTCAAAAATTATTATCAGGCTTAACTTTACTTGTTGCCACGAATGCAGTTTATATTTTTGTCTGTATGGCAATTGGCAAATCAAACGACACAGATATGCTTTTAGCATCACTTTCGCTATTTCTTACACAACTTGTCTTTTATGCAATGGGCGTGCTATACGCTTCATTAGCAAAAAAAGTGCGTTCTGTTTCAGGAGCGGCGACCGTTTTTGGGATTGCTGCGTTTATTTTGTCTGCACTAATAAACATTTTAGAAGAACAAAAATTGCGTTATATAACACCGCTAAAATATTTTGACCCGTTTTCCGTTTTCGCTGACGGTGGATATGAAACCAAATATGCTGTCACCGGAATATTAGTAATAATTATTTGCATAACACTTTCTTATCTTCGTTTCATTAAAAGCGATACCAAATCAGTTTAGGGGGTGAGGCTATGAATATATTAAAACGAGAATTAAAATTAGGACTTAAAACCTTTGTGTTTTGGTGTATTGGTTTGTTTATGCTTGTATTTGCCGGAGTTGTAAAATTTACAGGCATTGAAGCGGGGGGTGCAAAGGTAGCCGAATTAGTTGCACAGTTTCCAAAGCCCGTACAAGCAATGTTTGGTGTTGTGGGCGTGAATATTTCGCAAATTGACGGCTACTACGCAGTTGTTATTTTCTATGTTACGATTTGTATCGCTATTTATGCAATTTCTTTGGGTGCTAATGCGGTAGGGCGTGAGGCGGTTGACAAAACATATGAGTTTGTTTTTACAAAACCGCGTTCAAGAAGCTATATCCTTTCCATGAAACTTGCGTCGGGAGCAATTTACCTTGTTGTTTTTGCAATTTTAAATTATCTGTTTTCTGTAGCAGCACTCGCCACATTGAAAATTGATACGCAGATATCCTCAGAAATACTGCTATTTAGCTTCAGCGTTATCATAGTAGGGCTTGTTTTCTACGCTATGTCTGCAATGGTCGTATCGGTCACAAAGCGAAGCGAAAAAGGATTTCTATATGGTAACCTCTGCTTTTTTGCGGTGTTTGTTCTTGGTATGCTCTATGATATGATTGAAAATGCAGAGTTTTTGAGATTTTTTACACCGCTTAGATTTTTTCTTCCGTCTGAGATGCTTAACGGAACATTGAGTGTGGGTTATTTTGTGTTGGCAATCATCTTGTGCGTTTGCTTTACAGCCTTTGCATTCATTAGCTTTGAGAAAAAAGATTTGCTGGCAAGAAGTTAATGGGAGTGTTATGAGAAAATAGAATATATTTATCGGTATGGTTTCATATATTTCTGCGGTTGCACATGTTTTCATAGCGGTTGTTGTCAATGAGCACATCCCCGTTTCTGCCCGGAACGGATACAAAGGAAACATCATGAGCAGGAGCAGAATAGATGTCTTTTTCGGAGATAATCAGGCCGAAACTGGATGAAGGCTGGCCTTTGAAAGTGAATGAATCCATTGAATCACCGCCTTATGGTTGTAAATTGTGAATAAATATGGTATTCTTGACATGGAGACAAATCGGAATTTGTGGAGAAACGAAATGAATATAAAAGAACGAGCAAAAAAGCTTAGGGCGTATATTCCTGCGCTATATATATCGTAACAGATAAGGAAGCTCCATGATTACTAACACTATGCGAAGAAAACTATAGCTGATTACTACTATTTACAAACTTAAGGATATTAAATAAACGGAGGTATTGTATGTCCGAGATTTACCTTGCGGGCGGATGTTTTTGGGGGATTGAAAAGTATCTTGCCGCTATTCATGGAGTTAAGTCAACTCAAGTTGGGTATGCCAACGGAAACACCGAATCTCCCACCTACGAAGATGTTTGCCATCACAACACGGGACACGCAGAGACCGTAAAGGTAACCTATGACCCCACCGTGCTTACGCTGGAATTTCTTCTGGATTTATTTTACGAAGCGATTGATCCAGTTTCGCACAATCGACAGGGCGGCGATAGAGGCGAACAATACCGAACCGGCATCTATTACGTTAGCAAGGAAGATGCTCCTGTGATTAAAAACTCCATTGAAAGGTTACAAGGGCGCTATCGAATGCCCATTGCTATTGAAGTACTTCCGCTTCGTAATTTCTGCGTAGCCGAAGAATACCATCAAAAATATCTGAATAAGAACCCGAACGGATATTGTCATATTGGAAAATCACAATTTGAGAAAGTGGCGAAAACCATTGTAAATCCAGTCGCGTATCCGGCACCGAATGTGATTGAGCTACGACAAAATCTGACTCCTGTGCAGTTTGAGGTGACACAACGCAATGCCACTGAGCCGCCGTATAAAAACGAATTCTATCAGATGTTTATGCCCGGCATTTATGTGGATATTACGACGGGAGAACCTCTGTTTTCGTCAAGTGATAAATTTGAGTCAGGCTGCGGCTGGCCAAGCTTTTCAAAGCCTATTGATCCATATGTCATCCATGAGAAATCAGACCTCTCCCATTGTATGATACGAAAGGAGATAAGAAGCAGAGTTGGGAACGCCCATTTAGGCCATGTGTTTTCTGATGGGCCGGAAGAATCCGGAGGTCTGCGCTACTGTATAAACAGCGCTTCACTTCGATTTATTCCAAAAGAGGACATGGAACGTGAAGGATATGGTTTCCTGCTAAGCCTGATAGATTAAGAAGCAAAGTATTCTATGGCCGATACCGTAATTTTGTTGCACGTTTATGCTCATCATGAATAACAAATCATTCGAGCAAAGGCGCAAAAAAAGGATAGGTGTAATTCAGGCGGTAATATCCGGATTTAGAAAGCCACAGTTTTATCGCTGTGGCTCTTGTGTTTATCCGCTTTGTCGAAACCGTGTATGAGATGTTTATGTTTTCATAGCGGTTGTTGTCAATGAGAACATCGCCGTTTCTGCCCGGAACGGATACAAAGGAAACATCACTAGCAGGAGCGAAATAGATGTTTTTCGGAGATAATCAGAGCGAAGCTTGATGAGCTTTGTCCGCTAAAGGTAAATGATTCCATTTGAACTCAAACTTCATATTGAAATGTTCATTGATTAATGGTAACATAAAATATAGAACACGAATAAATTAAACACGTAAAGGAGATATATTATGCCAAGAACAATTACGGTTAAGGGCGTCGGCAAAGTATCGGCAAAACCCGATTAGGGTGGATTCAAACCATTTCAAATTATTGTTGAAGCAATAAAGACATGAGTAAAAGAATCAATTTAAATTTCTTTGTATTTGTCTGGAACAACGCCGATGTTTTAAAAAACGGTGCGATGGCAGGTGGGTTCTTTGAAAGTTTCGTTGTTTCGGAAATAATAAAGAGTTACTATAACAAGGGTATTGTCGAGCCGCCTCTATATTTCTATAGAGATAAGGATATGAGAGAAATCGATTTGCTGATAGAGGACAGCGGAATCCTGTATCCACTTGAAATCAAAAATCACGCCGACCCGCAGAAGAAAGATGTCGATGTATTTAATTTGATTGATAAAATTCCGGGAATCCAAAGAGGATCCGGCGGAGTAATATGCCTGTATGATAATCTTGTCACGCTGAAGGGCAACGACCGAGCTATCCTGGTAAAATATTTGTAAGATAAAAAGCATCTGTGAACGGCACAAGTCCCTCTTTTTGAAAGGTAAGCGGATAGTACAAGAAATGACGCCTTTGTCTTATGACATTACCATTATTGTGATATCTATGGAGGAAGATTATATGTTTGATTATATTTTTGTGCGTGTCTCTGCATTTCTTGTGATGATAATGGCGGCAATATCGGCTCTGAGCTCGGGTGCAGGCAATTTTTCAAATGTCGCGCCGCCGTCACTGGAGTCTCCTGCGTGGCCGATATGGTCACATCAGCACTGGGTTTGGGAAAACTCCGGCACGCAGCAGTCCGCAATGCAGCTCGTTGACGATTACAGGGCGATGGGAGTACCTGTCGGAGCAGTAATAATCGACAGGCCATGGGCGACTGACTCCAACACCTTTGTTCCTGACCCTGAAAGATACCCCGATTTAGGTGATTATGTTGAGGCGTTTCACGACAAGGACGTAAAAGTCATTATGTGGGCGACAAGCGTGGTGAACGAAACCGCCTCGAATTATCAGCAGGGCAAGGAAAACGGATATTTTCTAAACGGCGGCAAGACAGTAAAATGGTGGGGCGGCAAGGGTGCTTTTATAGACTACACAAACCCCGAAGCCGTTAATTGGTGGCATTCTCAGATGGACAAGGTGCTGGACATGGGAATTGACGGGTGGAAGGTTGACGGAACCGACCCCTATATTCTACTGCTCGCTCCTGCGAGGGGGTACGACGGCAAAACCGTCAGCTGGGAGCAATACAGGGAGCAAACCTATCGGGACTTTTTTGACTATACACGCGAAAAGCTCGGTGATGACAGAATTATTTCCGCAAGACCCGTTGACGATCAACTTTTCAAACTCGGAATATGGCCGTCGTCAACCACGCGCGATATAAATTTTGCCGGCTGGGTCGGTGATAATGACAACGACTGGGGAGGACTGCGGCACGCGCTAAACAATATGTTCGCATCGGCAAAATATAATTTTGTCAGCTACGGCTCCGATATCGGAGGATTCCGTTCCGATGATAATATGTATAAGGATGTTTTCATCAGATGGGCACAGTTGGGCGCATTTTGTCCTGTTATGGAAAACGGAGGCGGCGGGGAGCACAGGCCGTGGATGTTCGACGAGGAGACACTTGATATCTATCGGGATTACGCAATTCTTCACACCTCTTTGATTCCCTACATTTACAGTTCGGCGGCATATTCCTATGAAATTGAAAAGCCGACAATGCGCCCTCAACTCGGCGAATATATGTATCTGCTGGGCAGTGATATTCTCGTTGCGCCGATGTTTGAGGCCGGAGCTCAAAGGGAAGTTGTTTTTCCGCAGGGCGAATGGATTTATATGTTTGATGAAAAAACAGCCTATACAAAGGGCACGGAAAAACTCAGCTTTGAGCTTGACGAATTCCCCGTTTTTATCCGCAAGGGCGCTATAATCCCCATGGAAATACCCAATAACGAAACCGCTTTCGGATGTCCGATATCGGGCGGGCGCACAACGGTGCTCGTTTATCCCGAGCAGGGGCAAGGGCAGTTCGGGCTTTATGAGGAGGACAAAAAGGGCTCCATGCTGTCTTACACCATGGACGAAGGCGCTCTTACGCTTGCCTGCACAAATACTGACAGGCAGCTGCTTTTTAGGATATGTGACGAACGGCAACCGCTCGGAATAACCCTCCCCGAAGGCGGTGCAATCAGTGAAGCTGCATCAATGCAGGAGCTTTCCTCGATGAGTGAGGGCTATCTGTATGAGAACGGCGTACTGTGGATAGCAATCTCAGATATCACGCAGGGCACTCAAATCAGAATAACATATCAAGAAAGCGCCGATTAATTTTTCATTATATGAATTTACTACACAATCATGCGCCGATAGTGGTTCCAAATACCCTAAACACTGAAAAAGCCTGCAACACAAAGGATTTTGAATACCCCTATGGGGCAAATCCCTTGTATTGCAGGCTTTCTTGATATAAATTAAAATCTGAAATCTCGTCTGTTAAGATTCTTAATTTCCTCTATATTCTGCTGAGCGATTTTTTGGACTTTATCGCTAGGTATTCTTTTTAACTCATCCGTCACCATTTCATACCCTGCCTTTTTTGTTTCGGGCGAAGCGTAATCCTCAAGGTATTCTGAAAGAGTCATCAGGGCGTTGGGGTGGCAACAATTAAGAATCTGCCCTGATTTACACAGGCTCATAAATCGGTCGCCCGTTCTGCCCTCACGGTAGCAGGCCGTGCAGAATGAGGGGATATGACCGTTTTCCATAAGCCAGCGTACCACATCGTCAAGCGAGCGCTGGTCTGACACATCAAACTGCTCGGTATCGTGAGGTCTTTCATCCGGCGAGTAGCCCGCATAGCCGCCCACAGAGGTCCTCGAGCCGCCGCTGACCTGTGAAATCCCAAGCCGCAGGAGCTTTGAGCGAACCGCCTCGTTTTCACGCGTGGAAATAATCATTCCGGTATAAGGAACGGCCAACCTGATGCAAGCGGTAATTTTTGCAAAGGTTTCGTCGTCGATGCCGTTATCAAATTCTGTCGGGTCAATGTCGTCGGCGCGCTTCAAACGCGGAACACTGATTGTATGAGGGCCTACACCGTGAACTGCCTCAAGATGCTCGGCGTGCATAATAAGACCTGCAAATTCATATTTGTAAAGCTCAAGCCCAAACAGAACCCCAAGACCGACATCATCAATTCCGCCCTGCATTGCCCTGTCCATGGCCTCGGTATGATAATCATAATCGTGCTTTGGACCTGTGGGGTGGAGCTTCAGGTAGCTGTCTTTATGGTAGGTTTCCTGAAAAAGAATATATGTACCTATGCCCGCTTCTTTAAGCCTGCGGTAATCCTCAACGGTAGTGGCCGCTATGTTTACATTCACACGGCGGATATCGCCGTTTTTGTGGTGAACGCTGTAAATTGTTTTAATGCAGTCAAGTATATACTCAATCGGGTTGTTCACAGGGTCTTCGCCTGCCTCAATAGCAAGGCGCTTGTGCCCCATATCCTGCAAGGCGACAACCTCACGAAGAACCTCCTCCTGCGTGAGCTTTTTGCGTGTAATGTGCTTGTTTTTCATATGGTAAGGGCAATAAACGCAACCGTTTACACAGTAATTTGAAAGATACAAGGGTGCAAATATTACGATTCTGTTGCCATAAAAAGCGAGCTTAATTTCCTGCGCTATCTGATATATTTTTTCTGTAACCTCGGGGATTTCACACGAGAGGAGCACAAGCGCTTCCCTGTGGGTAAGGCCGCTGCATATATGACCGGCCGCAGTTTTCTGCGGTCGTGATTTTTCGAGAATCTGCCCTATAAGGGGCAGATTCGCTTTGTTCTCTTCGGCATAGCGAAGGGATTCACGGATTTCCTCATCATTGATAAATTCATCCGCCTTAAGTGATTTCGGGTTGTAAAGAGCCATAATTTTTCCTTTCTTTGAGTCAGACAATTCTTTCTCATCGATAATATTTCAAAAAGGGAAACCCTTGTTGATTTGATTTTATCATTTTTTACCGTTTTGGTAGTCGCCTCTGCCCGCAGCAATACTGTAACCTGCGCCTTTTAATTGCTCTGAAATAATATCAAGCTGCTCGGCGGCGTCATTGTCTGTATTTGCTTTATTGTCATATATTAGATACTTTTTCCTGTCTTCCTTTGGGGAAAGAATGGGCATAATTACATTCGCCCCCGCGTTAAGACCTTCAATTCTTCCGCTTTTGCTCAAGGTGTTAAGTGCCGTTGTTGTCGGCATAAGAACCTCGGGGAGCATTATTCTAACCAGGCTCATTAGAAAGAGCGTGAGCTTAACCGAGCCATGGGGCTTATCTGCAAACGGCGTGTCGCTTTGTGGAATAAACGGTCCCATGCCGACCATTTCGGGCTGAAAGGAGCGTATGAATATTAAATCCTCGGCGAGATTGCCGGTCGTCTGGAACGGCGAGCCTATCATCATTCCGCAGCCCGTCTGGTAGCCGATTTCTTTCAGCCGATTTAGGCAGTCGATTCTGTTCTTAAGTGTCATTGAGTCGGGGTGAAGTGCGCAGTAATGCATGGAGTCAGCGGTTTCGTGCCTTAACAGATACCTGTCTGCCCCCGATTCAAAAAGCTTTCTGTAGGATTCCTCGCTTCTTTCACCCAAAGAAAGGGTTACGGCGCAATCGGGATACTGTTTTTTTATAGCGCTGATAATATCCGTCAGGCGTTCATCCGTGTAATATAAATCCTCGCCGCCCTGAAGCACAAAGGTACGAAAGCCCAGCGGATACCCTTCTTTACAGCACGAAAGAATCGTATCTTTTTTAAGTCTGTATCTATCAATTTTTTTGTTATCGCATCTGATACCGCAGTAATAGCAGTTATTTTTACAGTAATTGCTTATTTCAATCAGCCCGCGTATGTATACCCCTCTGCCATAAACGCTGTCAGCTATACCGCGCGCCTTCTGCCCTGCGTATTGAGCATCTTCGGCGGTAAAATTTTTAATCAGAAAGGCAATGTCGCTTTTCTCTATTTTGCTAATGTTGTCGATAAGCTCCTTATTCATAAGTCAAGACCCAGCGGCTTAACGCTCCTGTTGAGAATGCCCGATGCCATGGCGAGCACCATACCAAAATTAGTAATTGGCACACTCTTACTGTGGGAGGCGGCAATTCTCGCCTTCATTTCCTTCTCGGTGAGCATACACCCCCCGCAGTGAATTATCACCTTATATTTGCCGATGTCATCGGGGAATTCCTGACCGCTTGAAAATTCAAATTTTAATTTTTTACCCGTGTAATCTTTAAGAAGAGCGGGGATTTTTTCGTAGCCGATATCACCGCACTGCCTGTGATGTGTACAGCCCTCTGAAATAAGCACTGTATCCGAGTCACAAAGCTTATCAATAGCCGTAAGCCCCTCAAGCTGTCCGATAAGCTCACCTTTATATCTTGAAAAAAGAATTGAAAAAGATGTGAGCGAAATGCTTTCGGGTACTATCGGGGCAACCTTGCCGAAGGCCTGACTGTCGGTTATGACGAGAGCTACCTTTTCGCCTAACCTATCCATAACGCCCTGAAGCTCTGTTTCTCTCACAACAATTGAGGCGCAGGCGTTCTCGAGTAAATCCCGTATCACCTGCTGCTGTGGCAGAATAAGCCGTCCCTTTGGCGCCGCCTTATCAATAGGCACAACAAGCACAACCAAATCGCCGGGCTTCACAAGGTCGCCGATTATGGGCTTTTCTTGACTGCTTTTTGACGCAAGGACGGCAAGAGACTGCTTAAGCTCAAATATTCCCTCTGAGCTTAATGCACTGACATATGCCTTGCCCTTTTCGCGCTTTTCATCGGAGATCAGGTCGGCTTTGTTATATACCACAAGATACGGAATATTCATTTCCTTTATTCGCCGAATAATTTCTTCGTCAGATGGACTCGGCGCATATGTGCCGTCGATTACAATTACGGCTACATCGGTTTTTCTCAGCACCTGAAGGGCTTTACCTATTCGCTGACTGCCAATTTCGCCATCATCGTCAAGCCCGGGGGTGTCAATTATCACAACCGGACCGGCAGGGAGCAGTTCCATTGTCTTATACACAGGGTCTGTGGTTGTGCCTTTAACCGCGGACACGACAGCCATCTGCTGACCGGTAACGGCATTGAGCAGGCTCGATTTGCCTGCATTTCTGCATCCGAAAAAAGCGATATGAGCTCTTTCGGACACAGGAGTATCGTTCATTCCCATTTTATATCTCCGTAATTACATTCGAATAATTGGTTTTTACATTTAAGCCCTTAAGCTTGCCGATTTTGCCGGAGAGAGCGTTGATTATATCCTCCGGCGCGTCTATTGCAATGCTTATGATGTTAACCCTCTTCTCTTTGTATGGGATGCCCATTCTGCCGATGATGTGCTCCCTGAAGCTGAAAAGGATATTGTTGAGCGTTTCAATTGAGTCGGTGTCCTCGACAATGATTGAAATAACTGCAATTCTTGTTTTCATTAATCTCACCCTTTTAACATTTTTAACCGACGCTGAAACAAAAAAAGACCGCATCCGAAAGATGCAGTCAAAATTTTACCTTCAGGCGATAGATGTCAAACATCCCCCGCCCCTCGGCTTATACGCTTCAACTGTATCTTTCACCTCAAATATTAATTTCAGTGTCAGAAACTATAATCAGTATAAGGTATTTTAGGCGTAAAGTCAAGCTCAAAAATCGCTTTGATTATTCAACAACTGTACAGAAGGTTTTTACTATTCGCTACTCTTTTTTCATTTTTTTGTAACACATCAATTTTAATCCTACAATAAAAAAAGCTTATGTTTAATGCCAACAATATTCTACATAATGATTTAATAAGTTTAATATTTTTGTTTATTTTATATTTCAACTCACGACTTATGAGCAGACTGTCATATTTGTGCGCTCTAATAGTAAAGGTGCAAACAGAAAAACGCCCTGTGCAAAGAGTCATAACAGCTCGATGCATAGGGTGAATTTTATTTTTGAGTCTATTATTAACACAAATTTTTCAAAACTTTTTTGTCGCTTTCTTTGTAATTATGATTGATATAAAAATAATTCCCAAAAAAGATATTTACAAATTATATAATATGTATTATCCTTAAATTACTGTTTATTTTATAAAAATGCTTGAAAGGCGGTTTTTTATGAGAAAGGTTTTTTACAGCTCCTTAGCAATGCTTCTTGCTGTTATTCTGGCTTTCGGTGGTGCTCCGATACTCGGCATTGATTTCTCAACACAGGCAAACGCAGCAACGGATGGAATTTATACCTATGAGGTCATAGGCGGTGAAGCAATTATTACGGATTGCGAAACCACTGCAAGCGGTTCGATAACTATCCCGTCAACCCTTGGCGGATTTCCTGTGACGAGCATCGGCACTGAGGCGTTTTCCGGCTGCACCCTTATGACAAGCGTCACTATTCCCGAAGGTGTGAAGAGCATACACGTCGATGCGTTTGCCGGCTGCTCCGCTCTGACAACCGTCAGCGTCCCCTCAAGCGTAACGAACATAGGCAATAGTTCTTTTTTAAACTGCACCGCTCTGACAAGCATCAATATACCCGACGGTGTGACGATTATAGCAGACGGTTCTTATAACGGCTGCTCCTCTCTGACAAACATCATTATTCCGTCAAGTGTAACGAGCATAGGCTATGGGGCGTTTGCCAACTGCTCCGCTCTGACAAGCGCCACTATTCCCGAAGCTGTGACGCGCATAGACAGTGAAGCGTTTTACGACTGCACCGCTCTGACAAGTATTAATATTCCCGAAGCTGTGACGAGAATAGGCGAAAATGCGTTTTATAATACCGGTTATTACAGTAATGCAGCAAATTGGACCAACGATGAGTTATATATTGATAACTGTTTAATTAAG
>CAYUXK010000058.1:0-11247 GCA_964448835.1 uncultured Clostridium sp.
TTATTGATTGTGTGAATATGATGATACCTCGAAAATTCAAGGTTGATTTTCCTTACAAGGTCAATTTCGTCAGCCGCGCCGCGGGCAATTTCACAGGCTTTCTTAACGGCTTGGTATAGGCGGCAGTTATTCGGTATAACCGAAAGCCCGGCCTCGACGATTTCGGAAACATCATTCAGGGTGAACGCGGCGGCAATCATGCCCGCGCAAAACATCGCGCCGTATATACCGTTTTTAGAATGAGAAAACGACGCGTCGTTATAAGCAAGCAAGGATGCCTTTCGCGGATTCCCCGCATAGGCATAGGCGTAAACATCAATCCTTATCTGCGCGCCTATCCACTCGCGGTAGGGGTTTTGATGCATACGGATATACTCGTACTTTTCCGCTGTTTCATCGAAGATTTCCTCGGCGGAGCAGGCGTTAAGATATGCCCTCCTTTCGGCAGTAAAAACCAAGTTTACCGGGAGATGCTGCCGCCACATATCGGAAACATCGCGGTCTGTAAAATCAGCTCCGTTTTTTTCAAGTATCATCAGCGCGATAATCATATATCTGATATCGTCATCCGTTTGCATGAAGCTGATATTCTCTTTAAAACTCGGTGAGCTACCGGACCCAACAAAGATGCCGAGCTCCTTTTCCGCTGAAGAATGCTCGGGCACATAATTATCAATCGGGTAAGCATTTGCCCCCTTAAACCATTCATAAATGAATTCCCAGCCGTGTTTGCCGTCTTTACCGCAGATAAACGGAGAGGTTTCGAGCGGTTTGCCAAGCGCGCAGCCGATACAGCGGCCGAGCCACGCACCCAAGAAACGGCTTTCGGGTATATCGACATCACTTTGAGCGGCAAAGCCGCTTGACGCTTTTATTATTTCGTCAAGTGAATCGGGCTCGTGATACAAAAAATCCTCTGAAACCGGCAAAGAAACAAGCTCGCTGTAAAGCTCCCGAAGAGCCTCAATTTTATCGCCGCAATCCGCATAGTGTTTTCTTATGTCCTCAACCCTGCAGCCTTCCTCTTCCCGCTCGGTAAGCTCAAGCGATATAAGCTCACGCAAATATTCAAGCTCAGCCATGTCATTCTTCCTTCATCAATGTTTTGTTTTTACCATTATAACTGATTTTTGTTGTAATTTCAATTAAAGCCCGAAGCAAAGGAGTGTATTCCGATGCTTCGGGCTGTGATGATACAAGATTAAGTTACGGCAATTTATACCCTGCTGATGTGTAAATGCGATACCAATCCTCGGCGCTCATTTCTATATCGGCAGCCCTCGCGATTTCTTTAACACGCTGAATATTTGTCGTGCCGACAACAGGCTGCATTTTTTCGGGCAGGCGAAGAAGCCACGCTATCGCGACACCGGTATCTGTAATGTCATACTTGGCGGCAATTTCATTGAGAACATTGTTCAAATCGGCGTACTTTTCATTGTTGAGAAACGCTCCGGCGATAAAACCGTGCTGCAAGGGTGACCAGGGCTGTACCGTGATGTCGTTAAGTCTGCAATAATCACGGATATAACCGTCGCGGACAGCGCCGTCATCGTTTGTCATATTCACATTCGCGCCGCTGCTTATCATATAAGCATGAGGAATACTCAGCTGCAGCTGGTTAACAACAAGCCTCTGCCTGACGGATTTCCTCAGCAGCTCAATCTGAGCGGGGCTGTGGTTTGAAACGCCGAAAGCCCCGACCTTCCCTTCTTTTTCAAGCCTATCAAAAGCGCTGGCAACCTCATCAGGGTCCATAAGCAGGTCGGGACGGTGCAAAAGAAGCACATCGACACGCTCAACTCCCAGACGCTTCAGGGAATTATCAACGCTTGAAATAATATGCTCTTTTGAAAAATCATACATACCGCGGCGAATACCGCACTTTGTCTGAATTATGATTTTGTCACTCAGACCGGGGTTTCGTTTAAGTACACCGCCGAAAACCTCTTCACATTTACCGCCGCCGTATATATCGGCGTGGTCAAAAAAGTTGATGCCGCATTCAAAAGCGCTGAGAATATGCTCATCGGCCTGCCTGTCTGACATATTGCCTATTCTCATGCAGCCGAGCGCGACGCGGGATATTTCCCTGTCGCCAAGGAATTTTTTCATGTATTTCATGTTCTTTTCACCCTCCGGATTCAGATAAAAATTTAGTTCCTATTGTCGAAGTGATTATACCATAGTTATAATTACAATTACAATATAAACGAAAGAATTTAGTAAAATGACGGAGCATTCATTCAAAGCCTTGTGTCCGCCTATCAGTCGACAACACAGCCGTAATCTCTGAGTTTATTTCGCAAAAGAGCTGTGTCAATATCATTAACATCCGAGCCTGTATCCGCTAATATTGCCGAAGCAGTTCCTGCCGCCTCGCCAAGAGTACAGCAGACAGGCATTATTCTCATTGATGCCTGAGTCTCATGATCACAGGAAATACATCTTCCGGCAACAAGAAGATTTCTGCTTGTTTTAGGAACAAGGCAGCGATAAGGTATAGTGTAATATGTCCCTTCCGCAAAAGAATAGATATAAGTCCCTGAGCCGTCAGGATTGTGAATGTCAATATCATAGTTACACGCGGCGATACCGTCATCAAACTTTGTACAGGCAACAATCTCATCCCTGCTTAAAACATGAAGGCCCTCTATCATACGGCTTTCTCTGGCGCCTATCTGCATACCGCTTGAAATAAGCTGACTGTTGCGGAAAGCATCAAAGTTCTCCTTCAAAAATTCAACCATTTCCTGAATCTGTTCACGCGCTTCAATCTCCGCCTTTGTTACATCCCAAGCGTTGGTCGGATCAAGTCTGATTACTCTGGTTGTGTTGAAGTGAATGATTGAGTCCACAAGTGTCCTGAACATAAGCACATTCTCTCTGGGATTTTTAAACTTACCCTCAGCGTGAAGCTTTATATACAGGTCATTGATATCGGTTCTGCTGAATTTTTCACTGTCAACATCAGCCATTCTGAAGCAGAGAGTCATCGGCTGGCAGAGTCCGTCTTCCGGTCGGCCAACTTTATATTGGAACCCGCTGAGATATGAAAGATTTGCGTCGCCTGTGCAGTCAATAAAGTAATCAGCTTCCAGCTCTTCACACCCTGAAACATTGCTGACTGTTACAGATGACAGCCGCCCGTCTGACACCTTTACAGAGGTAACAACTGTGTTAAAAAGAAGCTCAACATTATTCTCAACAGCCATTGAGTTAAGTATTATTTTCAGATATTCCTCGTTAAATCGTGTGCTGTTGTCCTGCATAGCTCCTGATGATTTGAGGCGCATGATAATTTCCGAAAAAATACCCTCGGAAAGATTATTTCTCGCGTTATCATCAACTGTAGTCCAGTATTTCATAAAAGGGTTAACAAGATCATAACAGGCTGCTCCTCCCAGGCAGTTAAATTTTTCGATAAGAAGAACCTTCTTATCTTCTCTTGCCGCTGAAATTGCCGCGCCGACGCCGGCGAATCCGCCCCCGACTACTATGATGTCCCAATGTTTATTCATTGCTAGTTTTCCTTTCAATTCAGATGTGTCAATATGATTGTAGCATAGGAATACAGGAAAATGCAACTAAAACAAATAGGAACTGCTGGTAGCGGCTTTTTCATGCTTTGCGTGCCGCCCTTTCGCATCCACTCTCTTATGCAAAAAATAAACCCCGCGTAGCTGATGCTGCACGGGATTCAGTGTCTGTTGTGGTCAAGCAATTTTGTAACACCACTAACCAAACTAACTCGATTTTTTGACAGTTTATTCTGTTATGTTAAAACAAGTGTAAACAAAGAAAAGGGCTTCCCGGGGAGAACACAATCTCCGGGAAGCTCTTATTTCAAGGGTTTTCAAAATGATAGGTCACCGACTTTGTATCAAAATCGGTGACCGACGCCAAAGTAACGTAAATATCTTCACAGTATCATATGACATATTCTTCGGCAGACTTTTGCATGACAAGGTCGGCGAGCGTATATTTTTCAAAAAAGCCGTCTATCAGCCTATCCAGCTCCGACCACATTGGAAGCGTCCGGCAAATCGCCGCGCGCGAGCAGCCGCAGTGACCATCACCTGAGAGGCATTCGACGGGAGCTAAGGTGCCCTCCGTCAGCTTGAGAATGCTGCCAACGGTGTAATCCTTAGTGTCGCGAACGAGGCGGTAGCCGCCGCCCTTGCCGTGCTGACCATCGACAAGACCGGCCTTTGAAAGCACCGACATGATGCTTTCAAGGTATTTCTGCGATATTTCCTGACGCTCGGCCACATCACGCAGCGGAACATATGCGCCGAGGCTGTGCTCGGCGAGGTCTACCATGACGCGCAGCGCGTATCTGCCTTTGGTTGACACCATCATAACAGTCTATCCTTCCATTTATCAATAATTATTTATATGTTGGCGAAAAAAGCAATCAAATAATAGTTCCGCCGCCCACGACCACATCGCCGTCGTAGAGAACGACGGCTTGTCCGGGTGTTATCGCCCGCTGTGGCTCGTCGAATACGATGTGTGCAGTGCCCTGTCCCGTCGCGTAAGCGGTCGCCCATTGCTCTCGTTGCCGATAACGTATCTTCGCCTTGATGCGCAGTGCTTCCGGCGGCGCGTCGCAGGCAATCCAGTTAAAGTCCACCGCGTCCAGCTCGCGCGAAAACAGCGCGTCGTTTTTGCACAAAACGACGGTGTTGTCAACCGGATTCTTTTCGCAGACATACAGCGGCTCGGGCAGCGCGAGACCGAGACCCTTACGCTGGCCGATGGTGTAGCGAATTATCCCGCAGTGCTCGCCCAGAGTGTTGCCGTCACGGTCGACGAAACGACCATGCGGATAGGTTTTGCCGGTGTTGAGCGCGATGACCTTGGCATAGTCGCCATCGGGCACGAAGCAGATGTCCTGACTGTCGCGCTTGCGGGCATTGACGAAGCGATGCTCCTCGGCGATGCGTCGCGTCTCGGTTTTATTCATCGCGCCCAGCGGCAGCTTAATGTGCATTAGCTGTGTTTGGGTCAGATTATAAAGCACATAGCTTTGATCCTTGCTTTCATCCGCCGCCTTTTTTAGCAGCCGGCGACCGTCTCTGAGCTCCGTTTGCGCATAGTGTCCGGTGACCACATAGTCGCAGCCAAGCTCTTTGGCGCGGCGGAAAAATCGGTCAAATTTCAAGTAGCGGTTGCAGTCGATACAGGGATTTGGGGTCTTCCCGGCCTCGTATGCGGCTACGAAGCGATCGATGACCTGCTCCTTGAAATCCTGCGTAAAATTGAACACATAATAGGGCATTTTGAGGCTATAAGCCACAGCCCGCGCGTCCTCGGTGTCCTCAAGGGCGCAACAGGATTTTTCGCGCGGGATTCCGGCAGCTTCATTGTCAAACAGCCGCATTGTCGCGCCGATACAGTCGTAGCCCGCTTCCTTCATCAGGAAGGCGGCAACGCTGGAGTCCACGCCGCCGCTCATCGCAATCAACGCTTTTGCCATGCGTCACCTCAGTCTCCGCCGGCACAGTGATCGCAGTGCCCGCAGTCGGCGCAGTTCGGGAACTGCGAACGGTTGTAGTTTATGCCGTTTTTCTCGTAGTAGTCCTGAACAGCCGCCTTAATGGCTTCCTCCGCAAGCACGGAGCAGTGCATTTTGTGGGCGGGGAGCCCATCAAGCGCTTCAGCGACGGCCTTGTTTGTGAGCGCGAGCGCTTCTGACAGCGGCTTTCCCTTAATCAGTTCGGTGGCCATCGAGCTGGACGCAATGGCGCTGCCACAGCCGAATGTTTCGAACTTAACGTCACTGATGGTATCTGCGTCTATTTTGAGATATATTTTCATGATATCTCCACATACGGCGTTGCCGACCTCTCCGATGCCGTCGGCATTTTCGATGATACCGACATTTCTCGGATGTGTGAAGTGATCCATCACCTTTTCACTGTAAAGTGCCATAAAATACACGTCCTTTCCGTATTGAAAAATTCCACCTGACCCGTTGCTATTTCAAGATAAATGGTCTCTTGCCGACTTCAAGGTCTCGCCAAAGCGGTGACATGCCCCGTAGGTAGCCGATAACCTCCGGGACTGCTTTGAGGATATACTCGATTTCCTCCGGCGTGTTCCATTCGCTCAGCGACAGACGCAGCGAGCCGTGGGCAATTTCGTGCGGGCGGCCGATGGCGAGCAAGACGTGACTTGGGTCAAGCGAGCCTGATGTGCACGCCGAGCCTGACGAGGCGGAAATGCCCTTTTGGTCGAGCAGGAGCAGCAGGGACTCGCCCTCGATGCCCTCAAAGCAGAAGTTGACGATGCCGGGTAGCCTGCTTAAGCGGTCGCCGTTCAGTTCGCTGTGCGGAATCCTCGACAGTCCTTCGATAAGCCTGTCGCGCATCGCAGAGACCTTGGCGGCGTTTTCGCCGAGGTTCAGACAGGCTTCCTCAAAGGCTGCGGCCATACTCATGATAGCCGGTATATTTTCGGTTCCCGCGCGCTTGCCGCGCTCCTGTGCGCCGCCTTCGATGAGGCTTGAAAGGAGAACGCCCTTTCTCGCGTACAGTGCGCCTACGCCCTTGGGACCGTGGAATTTGTGCGCGGAGACGGACAGCAGGTCGATATTTTGCGCGCGGACATCGATAAACAGGTGCCCCGCGGCCTGAACGGCGTCGGTGTGGAACAGCACACCCTTTTTGCGGCAGAGAGCGCCGATTTCGGCAATGGGCTGGACTGTGCCGATTTCGTTGTTGGCGTACATCACCGTGACAAGACAGGTGTCGGGGCGTATGGCGGCCGCTACCTCCCCGTCGGTGACAATGCCGCTTTCGTGAACATCGAGTAGCGTGACCTCAAAGCCTTGCTTTTCAAGCTTTTTAAGCGTATGCAGCACTGCGTGATGCTCAAAAGATGTTGAAACGATGTGCTTTTTGCCTTTTTTTTCGCCGAGCATTGCTGCCGAGATGATGGCTTGATTATCCGCCTCGCTGCCACCGGAGGTGAAGGTAATCTCCTTAGCGTCACAGCCGAGACACCTTGCAGTCGTCTCGCGTGCGCTCTGGAGCGCCTCCGCCGCGCGCTGGCCAACGGAATGAAGGCTTGAAGGATTGCCGTAATCGGTCTCCAGATACGGCAGCATGGCGTCAATCGCCGTGCGGCTCATTTGAGTTGTCGCCGCGTTATCAGCGTAAACCTTCATAATTTTGTTCATCCTTTCTCAGAATCAGTTTAATAATCAGTCCGCAAACAGCGGTGTGGAAAGATAACGGTCGCCGGTGTCAGGCAGCACTACGACAATGGTCTTACCCTTGTTTTCAGGGCGTTTGGCCAGCTCAATGGCCGCCCACGCTGCGGCGCCGGAGGAAATTCCGACAAGAATGCCTTCCGACTTGCCGATTTTCTTGCCTGTCGCAAACGCGTCGTCGTTTTCGACGGGAATAATCTCATCGAAAACTGAGGTGTTGAGCACCTGAGGCACAAAGCCCGCGCCGATACCCTGAATCTTGTGCGGTCCGGGCGTGCCCTTTGAAAGCACAGGTGACGCGGCAGGCTCAACGGCGACGACCTTTATAGCCGGATTTTTTTCTTGAGGTATTCACCCGCGCCGGTGACGGTGCCGCCGGTGCCGACACCCGCAACAAGAATGTCAATTTTGCCGTCGGTGTCCGCCCAGATTTCGGGGCCGGTAAATTCATAATGTGCCTTTGGATTGGCCGGGTTCTCAAACTGGCCGGGAACAAAGCTGTTGGGTGTTTCGGCGGCCAGTTCCTTGGCCTTGGCAATGGCACCCTTCATACCCTTTTCACCCTCGGTGAGCACAATCTCGGCACCGTAAGCTTTCATCAGCTGTCTGCGCTCGACCGACATGGTCTCGAGCATGACAATGATGATTCTGTAACCCCTCGCCGCCGCTACGCTGGCGAGGCCGATGCCAGTGTTGCCCGAGGTGGGCTCAATGATGACCGAGTCGGGCTTTAATCTGCCTGAAGCCTCGGCATCGTCAAGCATGGACTTTGCGATGCGATCCTTGACGGAACCGGTGGGGTTAAAATATTCAAGCTTTGCGAGAATTATCGCCTCAAGGCTGTAAGCGCTTTCTATATGAGTAAGCTCAAGCAGCGGGGTGTTGCCGATGAGTTGGTCAGCGGATGTATAGATTCTTGACATATGAATCTTCCTTTCGGTTATTTAACCGCCTCGAAGCCATGCTCAAGGTCGGCGAGGATGTCGTCGATGTGCTCTGTGCCGATTGAAAGCCGTATGGTGTTTGGCTTAATGCCGGACTCCAGCAATTCCTCCGGTGTCAGCTGGCTGTGTGTCGTAGAGGCCGGGTGGATGACCAGCGACTTAACATCGGCGACATTAGCGAGCAGCGAAAACAGCTCAAGACTTTCCGTAAACTTCTTTGCTTTTTCCGCGTCGCCCTTGATCTCAAACGTAAATATTGATGCCGCGCCCTTCGGAAAATATTCGTCGTAGAGCGCTTTCGATCTGCCCTCGGCGAGCGCCGGATGGTTAACGCGTTCCACCTGCGGGTGGTTTTTGAGGTAATCCACGACTTTTAGGGCGTTTTCAACATGGCGCTCAACGCGCAAGGACAGCGTTTCAAGCCCCTGCAACAGCAGGAATGAATTGAACGGGCTGATAGCCGCGCCCTGATCCCGCATGAGCGTCGTGCGAATTTTAAGAATGTAGGCGAGGTTGCCGCACGCCTCGGTGAACACGACGCCGTGATATGACGGGTTGGGCTTTGACAGACCTGGGAATTTGTCGTTTTGCGCCCAGTCGAAGCGACCCGCGTCGATGATGACTCCTCCCATAACCGTGCCGTGACCGCCGATAAACTTGGTCGCCGAATGAACCACGATATCTACGCCGTATTCGATGGGACGCAGGAGATAGGGCGTGGCGAATGTGCTGTCGACGATGAATGGGATGCCGTGCTTATGGGCGATGTCGGCTACGGCCTTAAGATCCGTAACGTCCGAATTTGGGTTACCGAGTGTCTCGGCGTAAAGCAGCTTTGTGTTGTCCTTAATGGCGTCCTCGAAATTACCCGGGTTAGATTGGTCGACAAACGTCGTATCAATACCCTGCTCGCGCAGTGTGTTGGCGAATAGGTTACGCGTGCCGCCGTAAAGGTTGACAGCGGATACGATGTGGTCGCCCGCACGCGCGATGTTCTGGACTGCGTAGGTGATGGCGGCCGAGCCCGAGGCTGTGGCTAATGCCCCTGCGCCGCCCTCAAGAGCCGCGATACGCGCCTCGAAAGCGGAGGATGTGGGGTTCATCAGGCGGGTGTAGATGTTACCGCCCTCCGTCAGGGCGAAGCGGCCGGCTGCCTGCGCGGAATCCTTGAAGACATAGGACGTTGTGGCGTAAATCGGCACCGCTCTGGCGTCGGTTGCGGAATCGGGCTGTTCCTGACCCGCGTGAACCTGGATGGTTTCAAATCTGTAATGATTACTCATATTAAACAATTCCTTTCGTTTCGTCAGCGATTAGTGTGTTATGTATCGGTGCGCCGGCAAAGAGCCGGCGAATGGTACAATACACATTCGCCCGAAACGAAAGTTGCGTCTTAGCAGCTTTTCAAACAGCTTGTTCATACTATTACCTACCAATCCTGTGGGTTGTTAGTATTATACAACTCAATTACCCACTTTGTCAATAGGTAATTAGAATGTTTTTCTCGGGGTTTGATTATTCCGTCAAGACCGTGCACGGATTCTGCAAATATTGTGCATGGGTTCGCGGTGTTGAATATTGACGTATTCCTAATTTCATGTTACCATAATTATGCATATAGCTGTAACGGCGGATAGGACAATGCAGGAGTGCGAACCGAGCGCCGTGTGCGACATTTGGCCCTCCTGCCTGTGGTATTCCGCTTTACGCTTTTCGGAGCAGTCTGGGCAGGAGTTCCACAAAAGGTATTCTCCTTCGGAATCAAGCTGCCGGGCGAACTCGATGCTCAATGGCACAATCTCTTGACCGCACATATGGCATATGCAAAAGATGTGTCCCCGTTGTAGTTCAATCTCCTCCGACGACCCATCGTCATTATTCAATCTCAAATAATACATATTCCGCACCTCCCGATTGTTTTGGTATGACATATATCACTCTAAACCGGGATAATAGCAAGACCATACGGCGGCATTAATTGATAACATATTGTGTATGAGGTGAACGCTATGACCCTAAAAGAAATAAGTTTGATATACAGTTTTGATGCGAAACTGCTAAAGCTGTATTTTCAGGCATTTTCCAACCTTTATGGAATCTGTTCGCTTCAAAAAGCCATGCAGATCATAAACTGCCAGAACCCGGAGCAGGAACTTACAAAGGAGCAAATTCTCGGATTTGCGGACAATTACATCGGTGATTGGAAAATCGTATCGCCGGACGAGATATATGCCAACGTCCCGGCTACTACACCCATGCGCCGTGAGATCGTCAATAAAATGTTGGTGTATTACAATGATTACGGCGGATATAATTATGTTCGCAGCCATCAATCGGACAAGGATTTCTATGTCCCGGCGAAGGATGAGCTTCTGAAATACGCCCAAAAAGAATACTACGAAGAAAATCAGTATACTGATGAAATGGCGCAGTTGCTGGAAAAGAAGCTGCGCGTAAATGACTGGCAGAGAAAACTACTGGAAATCGTTCTGAACCTCCGGCTGGACAATTTCGATATTCAAGCTTTTATCGATACCATAGGGCAAGAATTTCCAAACGTTGGAATCGCCCAGAAAGCAATTGACCTCTACACAAATCTCCACAACAACACCAGATTGATGGTTAATCGAGGATATACTCCTGCCGAATTGTCTCAAAGGTATAATCCGCATGGTGCGTTGCCAACATCCATTTCTTTTGGCCCCGGCATTCAAAAGCTTATCCAAAGAGGAGAAATGAACGCAGATGAATTGGTAAAGGGGTTTGAGGCGATGGACATACCGCGCGATTTGAAACAAAGCCTCATTTCCGAAACAGACAAGGCAAAACAGCCGAAGCCCGGAAGGAACGATCCTTGTCCCTGTGGTAGTGGTAAGAAATACAAAAAATGCTGTGGACGGTAAACCATAATATTTTGATGTACTGCGCCCAAGTTTGAGAGGGGTGAACTCTTTGCCAAAAGAAATTACGAGAATAGACCGGACGCCAAAATGGGACTACCATGTGAAAAAAGTCGGCGTTTACTGCCGTGTCAGTTCAAGCTCAAGTGGTCAGCTGCACAGCCTCGCCGATCAGGCATCAGGA
>CAYUXK010000059.1:0-11063 GCA_964448835.1 uncultured Clostridium sp.
CAAAATTTGAAAAGGAGAGAATGATATGATGAGTAAGCAAACCACCGCCATTATTAAAGGCATCGGTGTCGGTATTGCAGTCGGCAGCGCTGCAGCAATGGCAAGCTCAAGAATGATGAGCAGAGATACGCGCAGAGGATTCAAAAAGAACGCGGCAAGATTAATGAAGACCGTCAGCGGTATTCTCGATGACGCGCAGACCATGATGAGATAAAAGTCACCTGCTGTAATCGCTCATTGCCTTCTCGATATTGCCGCCTACAATGATTTCAGCGGCTTTAACGGCGTTTTCGCAGGCAGTGACAAGCTCTTTAAGCTCACCCTGTGAGAAATTTGACAGAACCCAATCGGCAAGCTCCATCTGCGGATGGGGCTTCTCGCCTATTCCGAGCTTTATACGGGGGAAATTATCGCTGTTAAGAAGATAAATAATATTGCTCACGCCGTTATGACCGCCGTCGCTGCCCTTGCGCCGTATGCGCAGAGTGCCGCAGGGGAGGGAAATATCGTCAAAAACAACGAGAATATTCTCGGGCGGTATTTTATAATAAGCAGCTGCCTCGCTGACCGCCTGACCGCTGTTATTCATAAAGGTTTGCGGCTTAATAATAAGGCAGCGGTGACCGCCGAAATCGGCAATGGCGGTGACGGATTTGAACTGAATTTTGGTCAGCTTTACGCCGAGCGAGGAAGAAAGCAGGTCGGCAAAGATGAAGCCCGAGTTGTGCCTTGTGCGCTCATACTTCTTGCCCGGGTTGCCGAGACCCGCTATTATATAATCGGGCGCTCCGCCCGTGCGGGGAGCTTTACGGCTAAAAAAGTTCATACCAATTCCTCACGCGTCAATATAAACGGTCATTTTTTCGGTGTCGGTCAGGGTCTGCCTGTCGACATCAAGCGAGCCGACGGAATAATTGACGGCGATATTCATTTCTCTCGCAATCGCCTCAACCTCGGCATCGCCCAGGTCGCCGTTGCCGCACAAAACGGTAACGCTGATAGCGGCGTTGCCGCCCACGCTAAGACCAATGCCGCTCTCGAGCTCGGTGCAGATATACACATCCCTCTGACCGTTGTTGGGCACATTAAGGCTGTGAAGAGTGACGGGAACATTGGAGTTATTCACCGCGGAGAGAACCATGTCATATGCGAGCCATTCCTCGGGGGAATTATGAAAGCTGTTTTCGGCGACGATATCCATACCGAATGAGGCGGCGATTTTGCCCGTCATGAGCGAGGGGTCGGCGGTGTACTTATTGATTATATCGTTCCTCGGCGTAAACTCGCTTCGGGTAATGCTCAATGTTCCTGAATTATCGGTATAGTCCCTGCCGAAAATCTGCCACAGGCCGATGATGAGAGCAACGCCCACAATAACGGTGACAACGGCGATAATAGCTTTTTTATTTTTCATCTGTTTCATACCTTTCAAAAACTTAACGGTTCAATTATTGCAGATTCAATCTAAAAAAACAATAGAAAATTGTAAAAGTTTACTTTTAGTTTAAAAAGGCGGCAAGCAGATTTTTCTGCTTGCCGCCCTGATTTGACATTATTTTTTAATAAACTCAAAAATATCGTCTTTTATGACACATTCATACATATTGTCGCTCGCGATGTTTCCCTCGAGCAGCGCCTCGGACAGCTTATCCTCGATTCTCGACTGAATCGCTCTGCGAAGCGGACGCGCGCCGTAGACAGGATCGAAGCCTGCCTTTGCAATTGCCTCAACCGCTTCGTCGCTGAAGCTTAGCGTGATGCCGAGCGATTCAATGCGCTTTGAGAGCACCGTGAGCATACGGGCGGCGATTTGCTTGATATCCTCCTGAGTAAGGCGCTGGAAAACAATGATATCGTCAACCCTGTTAAGGAATTCCGGTCTGAAGGCGTTTTTAAGCTCTTTCATTACGGAGTCACGAATTTTTGCCTGCGAAATTGTGCCGCTGTCATCACCCGAAAATCCGAGTGAGCCCGCGCCGCTCGACGAGATAAGCTTCGCGCCGACATTTGAGGTCATGATGATAATGCAGTTCTTGAAATCGACCCTTCTGCCCTGCGAGTCGGTGAGAATGCCGTCCTCTAAAATTTGCAGAAGCATATTGAATACATCGGGATGCGCCTTTTCAATCTCATCAAAAAGCACCACGGAGTATGGTCTGCGGCGAACCTTTTCGGTGAGCTGACCGCCCTCGTCGTAGCCGACATAGCCCGGAGGCGCGCCGACAAGCTTTGAAACGGTGTGCTTCTCCATATATTCGGACATATCCATTCTTATCATCGCGTTCTCATCGCCAAACATTGAGCTGGCGAGAGTTTTGCACAGCTCGGTTTTGCCCACGCCCGTGGGACCTAAGAATATGAAAGAGCCTGTGGGACGCTTCGGGTCCTTAAGCCCCGCCCTGCCGCGGCGGATAGCCTTTGCAACAGCGCTGACCGCCTCATCCTGACCGACTATTCTCGCGTGAAGCTCATCCTCCATGTGGAGCAGTCTTTCGCTTTCCTCGCGTGTTAATTCAACGACAGGAATACCCGTCCATTGCGAAACGATATCGGCTATATCACGCTCGCTGACATCGCCGGCGGTGTTGCTGCTCTTTTCTTTCCAGCTTTTGCGCATGGACTCGAGCTCATCCGAGAGCTTGCCCTCGTCGTCACGCAGCTTCGCCGCGCGCTCGAATTCCTGAGCGTTTATGGCGCTCGCTTTCTCCTGCGAGAGCGCCTTGAGCTTATCCTCAAGCTCCTTTAAATCGGGCGGAGCGGTATAAGCGCGAAGCCGTACGCGGGAGGCCGCCTCGTCGACAAGGTCAATCGCCTTGTCGGGCAGGTACCTGTCGCCGATATAGCGGGCGGACATCTTAACGGCGGCAATCAGCGCGCCGTCAGTTATTTTGACCTTGTGATGCGCCTCGTATTTATCCCTTATGCCGCGCAGAATTTCAATGGCCTCCTCCTCGCTGGGTTCACCGACCATGACAGGCTGAAAGCGGCGTTCAAGCGCGGCGTCCTTCTCGATGTGTTTTCTGTATTCGTCAATTGTGGTTGCGCCGATAACCTGCATTTCGCCCCTTGCAAGAGAGGGCTTGAGGATATTTGCCGCGTCAACCGCGCCCTCCGCAGAGCCCGCGCCGATAAGTGTGTGAAGCTCGTCGATGAAGAGAATAATATCTCCCGCCTTCTGAACCTCGTCGATAGCCGTTTTGATTCTGTCCTCAAAGTCACCGCGGTATTTTGTGCCCGCGACCATTCCCGTCAGGTCAAGCGCGACAATGCGCTTGTCGCGAAGTGGCTCGGGCACCTCGCCCGTGGCGATTCTGAGCGCGAGCCCCTCGGCTATGGCAGTCTTGCCGACGCCCGGCTCGCCGATGAGGCAGGGGTTATTTTTTGTGCGTCGGGAGAGAATCTGCGTCACTCGCTCAATTTCCTTCTGCCTTCCGATAACAGGGTCAATCCTGCCCTCAAGAGCGTAAGCGGTAAGGTCGCGCCCAAATTGGCTCAGGGTGGGCGTGGCGTTGTTCTTCTGTTCCTTTGCTGCCGCAGGCGTGCGGGGCTTCGCGCCCGAAGCGCCGAGAGATCTGTTGATGTCGTTTAACAAATCCTGCGGCGAAACGCCGAGCTGACCGAGTATTTCGGAGGCGGCGCTCACACCCTCGCGGATAATTCCCATCAGTATATGCTCCGTGCCGATATATGTGTGTCCCATGCTCTTGCCCTGCAAAATCGCGGTGTCTATTATATGCTTTGAGCGCGGAGTGAAATCGTTGGGCGTAAGGACAGTCGGACTGCCGATACCCACGATGGACTTTATAAGCTCCTCAACGGCGGGGGCGGTCACCTTTCGCGCGGCGAGCGCCGCCGAGGCAACTCCGCCGCCCTCGCTGAGAAGGCCGTACAACAGATGCTCGCTGCCGACATAGGTGTGACCTAAATTCTCCGCCGAGGTAATGGCGGCGTTAAGAGCGTTATTTGCTTTTTCAGTAAAGCCCGTGAATTTGTACATTTATATTTCCCCCTTGATTGACCGATTTTATGCCAGAGCCTGCCTTACCTCACGCGCCCTCACAGCGTCACGCTGCTCGGGGGTTTGCGCCTGCTCATGGGCGGCGCTGATGGTAGCGGGCTGCATATTAACTATCAGCTCGTTGATTTTTTCCTCTCCGATATCAATGATTCCCCTTACCGCGCCTAAGCGCACGGCGGATATCAGCTCCATGAATTCACTTGTGTTGAGAAGCCTCGCGGTTTGGAGCAGACCGAGCGAGCGAAAGATTTTATCCTCCTGCTGCGGCTGCTTGATAAGCTCCGCGGCCGCGGCACGCTCCTGATTGACAAGTTGGAGGGTAATTGATTTTAAGTTAGCAATCGCGTTTTCCTCCGTTATGCCTAAAGTGATTTGATTGCTCAGCTGATAGATTTCGCCCGTCGGGCGCGAGCCCTCGCCGTAGGCCCCGCGAATGGTCAGCCCGAGCTTTGAAACGGTGGAGGCAAGCCCCGCTATTTTTCCGCTTTGGGTGAGCGCGGGCAGGTGGAGCATAACCGAGGCGCGCATAGCCGTGCCGAGGTTGGTGGGGCACTGGGTAAGGTAGCCGAGCCTGTCGTCAAAGGCGTAGTGAAGGCGGCTGTCAAGCATGGTGTCAATTTTGTCGGCAAGGGCGTACGCTTCCTCAAGGGCAAGCCCCGCCCGCATAACCTGCAGCCTTATGTGGTCCTCCTCGCAGAGCATGATGCTCACGCTCTCGTCATCGGTGAGCATCAGCGCACTGCCGTCACGGCGCATGGCAAATTCGGGGCTGATAAGATGCCTTTCGGCAAGCGAAACCGCCTGAATCTGCGAGAGCGAATTCATTTCAATATAGTGAAAATCATTATTGCTGCTCTCAAAAATCGCCTGCTTGACAAGTCCGTTGACTATGTGAATACCATTGACATCAAGCCTTGAGGGGAACGGATAATCCTCAAGGTTTCGCGCCAGGCGTACACGAGTGCTTAAAACAACATCGCTTTTTTCGCCCTTTTCATAATACCATTTACTCATTTCGCTTCACCTCCCTCAAGCTCTTTTATTTCATCACGCAGCTTTGCCGCAAGCTCAAAATTCTGGCACGAAACCGCCTCGGTTAATTCGGCGCGCAGCTTCTCGACCTTGCTCTGCGGCGGCTCCTCCGGGGCGGGAGGGGCGACAGGCGCGTTTCCTTTTTTGCCGCTGTGGCTGACCCTGCCGTGAATTCGCTGAAGCGAGGGCAGCATCTTATCATAAAATGTACGGTAGCACTCGGCACAGCCGAGCTTGCCCTCTCGCGCGATATCGTCAAACGAGCTGCCGCATTTTTTGCAGCGAAGCGTGTTTTCCTGCGCGAGGGCGGGGAGAGTATCGCCGAAAAATCCGCCGAATAAATCCGAAAGATTCAGGCTGAAGCTCTTGAACATATCGTCGCAGCCAAGGCTCTTGGCGCAGGCGGAGCACAGGTGGCTTTCTGTCATATCGCCGTTGATAATCTGTTTAATGTGGGTTGTCGCGTCGTATTTGCCGCAGTTTTGGCATAACATAAAAATCATTCCTTTCAAATATTTGTGTTGTTATTTAATGTAAGAAGCATTTGTTTTAGAATTGAGGCTCGCGCGGTATCTCGTATTTCGGGGGGGAGCGGACGAAGCGCGTTATCGCTCAGCGCGGCAAGCATCAGGCGGCCGAATGGCGGTGAAAGCCACCCGCGGTTGCCGAGATTCAAGACATAGGCTCGGCAGGTGAAAAAATCGATGCTCTCGCCTATGGAGTTGACCGCATGCATTATCATTGAGGGGTTATCAAGTTTAACACGGGTTATTTTAATGCATCCGCCGCCTCCGCGCCGACTCTCGACAATGTAGCCCTGCTCCGGGGTAAAGCGCGAGGAGATAACGTAGTTTATCTGGCTCGGCACGCAGCCGAGTGTCTGGGCAAGCTCGTTTCTCTGTATCTCAGCCTCGCCGCTGTCCTCAAGCATTTTGAGCAGCATATGGGCAATGTCGTTACTAAGGCTCAATTTTATCATCCTTTCGCAAGGCTTCAAAGTTAGTCTTTGACTTTCTTTGACCTTTGTTCCCATTATAGCGTACAGTGATTAATTGTCAAAGGTCAGCAAAGGTCAAATTCTATTTACTGTACGCCGAAAATCGGAAACAGCTTAATTTTTCTCGTCTTTTCTTTGATTTTCTTTGTTTTTTACTTTCTCATTATTTCTCGCGTTATATCTGCTTTTTGACCTTTCGTCCACCGTGTGTGGCCGCGAATGAACCTGTTCACGCGAGGGAAAGTCAAGAAATTCCGCCGAGGTTTCAGCGGCGGGGAAGTGTATGCGCTTTTGCTCATCGTCCAAGATAACATCCTCCGTTTAAACAATATGGTATGTAAAGCTATTTTACGTCTTTTTTTGTTTCGCTATACAATAATGAATTTTTTAGAGGAAAACACTTATAAACAAAACAAAAACACGGGCCGAATCTTACGCCCTTCGGCGCTTTGATACAGCCCGTGTTTAATTAAATAAATTATTTCTTGCGCTGCGCCAAAATGGTCAAAAGCTCGCGGTAGCTTATCATTTCAACGCCGTGGTCTTTAAGATACTTATGAGTTTCGGGGTCCTTCATCAGGTTATATTCCCAAACCCTGTCGCGCCACCTGGCGGTTATGTATTTGAGCTCGTCGCTTTCGAGCGCGGGGTGAACGAAGGTTTCGGTAATGCCCTCGGGAATATCGGTCCAAAGGCGAAGAATTTCTTCACGGTAATGCTCATAGCTTGACCTGAGGTCATCGGTCCAATCGGGGAACAGCAGATAATCGGGCATCGGGACTTTAAACTTTTTGCCCCAGTGCGACGTCAGGTGCGAGGCCGCCGCGTAGGCAAAGTAAGGTGTGCCGCGCGGGCAAATTCTTTTATCATGCTTTGTAAAAAGGCGGAAGGCGTATTTATACTCCCCGCAAGCGGCAAGCGTCATCTTTAAAAAGCTGATTCTGCCCGTCTGATGACCATAGAGCGAGCCCATGTGGTTATCGATGTGCGAGGGCTTCATACCCATGCTGTGCGCCAAATCGATTTGAGCGCGGATCTCCGCTTCAACATCCTTGATATCGGCGTTGTGGCCGACATCCTCGCCCTCGTGCCACATGAAGCCCTCCTCGTCAAGCAGACTCTTGCCGTCTGTGAGCGGCTTCCAGCGGTATTTGCCCCACTCGCTGGTCAAGGTCAGATGCACGCCTATGGCATATTCGGGGTGGTCAATGGAGAAGCGCACGGCGTCGCCGGCAAACTCGCAGGGCATCATAACGGTAGCGGATTTTAAGCAGCCCGATTCAAACAGGTCAAATACCGCCTGGTTCGCGGAGTTGCACATACCGAAATCATCAGCGTTGACTAACAGATATTTTGCCAAGGCAATCAAATCCTTTCTTTGCTTACATTCGGATAACACAGCTTGAAAATTGATGTAAAAATAATATCACAATTTGGCGAATTTTGCAATAAAAATATCAATAACAACAGCTGATTTATTCGCGTCAGTCATCAGGACATTTTGAGTCGCTTTACTGTATATCGCCCACGATAATATAATATTAATTGATTGTTCAATAAATTAAAGTTGACAAACAGTTTTTGTTTATTTTAAATAAAAAAATAAATATTTCTGCATTCGTATTGTTAATATTTATTCGTTCTGATATAATGATTTAAAACCATGGCAAAAATTCGACGATTTTCTACAATAATTACGGGGGGACTGCTTATGTTCAACAAGCACGATATTTCCAGAGATGAGTGTATGCTCACAGGTGCGCAGGCAAATTGCGGCTATGACTGGTGGTGGCATTCATTCACGGCGCGCGACGCCGAAACGGGAGAGGAAAAACCGTTCTTTATTGAATTTTTCCTTTGAAATCCTGCTTCGGGAGCAGACAAGCCGGTTTTCGGTCAGCTGCCGGCGAACAAGCAAAAGGACATAAAGCCCTCGTATCTTATGGTTAAGGCAGGCTCATGGGGCAATGATGGACAGCAGCTTCACCGATTCTTCGGCTGGAAAGAAACGCAGGTATCCTGGAGCGCACCGTATTCCGTCAAGGCGGATGATTGCTACAGCTCAGACACCGAGCTTCGCGGCAGTGTTAAGGTCACGCCCGAGGAAGCCGCGGCGCACCCCGAGTATATGTGCGGCTCCGGCGAAATGTCCTGGTCGCTGAAAATCGATAAAAAGGTAGCCTTCAATGTCGGCTATGGCGCGAGCAAGCCGATGAGAAAAGCGCAGCTTTTCGAAATGTTCTGGCATGCGGAGGGAATGAAATCCGC
The DNA here is from genome assembly GCA_964448835.1 of uncultured Clostridium sp. Classification (GTDB taxonomy): domain Bacteria; phylum Bacillota; class Clostridia; order Oscillospirales; family Acutalibacteraceae; genus CAG-177. The sequence continues at coordinate 8,316 of CAYUXK010000059.1, forward strand.
GTTTGTCGGCGAGGTTTACTGGAACGGCAGGAAATACATAGTTGACAGCGAAACCTGCTACGGCTACAGCGATAAAAACTGGGGCAAGGGCTTTACCTCACCGTGGGTTTGGCTTTCCTCAAACAATCTTACAAGCAAGGTTTCGGGCAAAAAGCTTGAAAACAGCGTGTTTGACATCGGCGGCGGCAAGCCCAAAATCGGCCCCGTCGTGTTAGACAGAAAGCTTCTCTCGGCGTTTTGGTATGAGGGCAAATGCTTTGAATTCAACTTCTCGAAATTCTGGACATTTACGCGCACGAAGTTCCATTGCCACGAGAGCGACACCCAGATTATCTGGCATGTCGAGCAAAAGACCTGGCTCAACCGCATGGTGACAGACATCACCTGCGAAAAAGCGGATATGCTGCTTGTCAACTACGAGGCGCCTAACGGCGAGAAGCGCCACCGCAGGCTCTGGAACGGCGGCAACGGCGTGGGCACGGTGAAGCTCTACCGCAGCGGCAAGCTTATTGACGAAGTATATGCAACGAATATCGGCTGCGAGTACGGTGAGTACGACACGGAAGAAATGTACAAATAAAAATCAGTTAAGGCAGTCCCGAAAATGGGGCTGCCTTTTTTTGACTTGAAAAACTTATCATATATCATAATCTCCGGTTGCCTTTTGCTTCTTGTTTTTTTGTGCAATTAATGCACTTAACCGCGGAGAGGTTTTTATCCTTGACCTCGAGCATAATATCGGGCTTTTGCCCGCCGAGCCCCTCATAGAAATCAAGGAACTCTTCGACGGCGATGCTCCTTGAGTGAGAGCCTGCGCTCTTCAGACAGTCCTGCTGTGAATAGTGAACCTTTTGAGCGCCGTCCTCCCGCCTCCATGTGGGCGAGCAAAGGGCAATCCAATAGAAATCGTCTTTTGAGCTGTCACAGCAGTTGACCTTATTATGAAGATTATCATATACAACAGGTATTCCGAGGCGTGTGCCAACCTCAAGCGCATCGCCAATATGGTAGGACTTGTCGTCGTTCTCGATAACGAGGCGCCGCTTGACAGAGTCATCCAGCTCACTGTATCGCTCGGCGAAGCGATTAATCGCCGCCTTTTTGTCAAAGTAAACTCCGCCTAAATGCAGGATGATTTTATTGCTCGGGTCCACCGCCAGGCTGTCAAGAAATGACGCGTGATAAGCGAGGTCTTTAACAGCGCGCCGGGCGACCTCGCTGTTGGGCGAATTGAGCACGGTATATTGCCCCGGATGCATCGACACGCGTATGCCCGCCTGCCTGATGCTTTTGCCGAGCGCGGCAAGCTCAGGCTCAAAAACGCTCCTCCAATCCAGCGCGTTGACAGGGCTTGAGCCGAAGGGGATAATGTCGGAGCTGATTCTGAAAAGGCGTATATCATTCTCGTCATTGTATCTGATAATGTTTTGCAGGGATGCTAAATTGTGCCGAATCAATTCAGCCAGTTTTTCGTTACTCGCGTTTTTCATCAGGCACCCTTTTATGTCGGTGTTTGGTACACCGACGGTCAGACAAGCGTATCCGATACTCATAGTTCACCCCATAAAATGTTTATAAATAATCTGTTAATTGAATAATACTGAATTCATCCGTTTAAGTTAACACGGCTTTTATTATTATGCCTATTTTAAAAAGCAATGCCCCGCGCCTTAACTTCTCAAAAAAATAATTTAAAACAGAGTCTCTTTTTCAAGTGACTCTGTTTTTTGCAGTGTTATACTATCTCCCCGGAATCAAATGTCCATTGAGCGGCATACATACCGTTCCAGGTTCTTATCCCCTCAAGTAGGTAGTTTTTGTCGCTGTCCTTACCGCTTTTTAGCTGTGAATAGATTTCACAAAAATCTGCTGAGGTTTTCATATTACCTCGGCTAGCCATCACCTCCCCATTCTTGTCCTTTAGCAAAACCTTGCCGTCACCATTATCAATTATATAAGTATCCTGCTCATATTTTACGCACAGATTTTTAGCGAAACTATCAAACTCTTCTCGGCTCATTACATCTTTGTAGGGAATGAATAAGCTTACCTCATCTGCAGATTCCCCGTCTTTCCCTCTCCAAGAACCGAAGAGAGTAATAAAACCTAATCCGTTACTTTTGATTATACTGCAAAGCTCCCAATGATTTTCCTCGTTATTTTCAGCGGTGCCGCCCAGCTTATCAGACCTAAATGCGGACATTGTGAAAAAGCCGTTTCCCATATACTTTACTACTCTCTTTAATTTTAACTCATTAGCTCGTGCAAACCTCATTCCAAACTCACGACCCGCATAATAATCTGACACAATTTCTTTTCTTTCCATTATATCACCTCGTATTTATTCTATAAAAAATAACCTCAATGTCGGTGCGAAAGCATCGCCCCACGCCTTAACTTGAGAGGTCAGAGCGCGGGGCATTTAAGGAGGCGTAACTATATATTATGAGTAATGAGCAATCTCGTGCGCGCCGTAATCGGTAACAAGGATAATTACGATATTAACGCCATTGTCGGCGGCAAGCAAAAATTTATCCTCAAAGTTATCCCGAAATTCTTTTGTATCCCAGGTGCTTGTAAGCAGCACGATTTCCTTAACGCGATTTCCGCCGTAGGCAAGCCCATGGGTTGCCACGGCATCCAAATCCCGCTTGAAATTGCTCTTTTTGTCGCAAACGGCAATCATCACGGGGTATATATCGCTCGTCGGCTCGCCGTAGGGATAGGTGTTGAAGGGCAGGCACAAAT
>CAYUXK010000060.1:0-2525 GCA_964448835.1 uncultured Clostridium sp.
AAGGAATCCCCGATTGCAATGCAGTCGGGGATTTTTGTTGACACAATAATTCGGATTGTGTATAATCAAAAATAGAAAAGGGGGGCTGACAATGGAATTCTTATTATCTTATTTTGCTAAACGGGAAGCTGCCGCATTGATGGAAATATTTGAAATCCCGTCAAGAATCTTTCATGCTTTAGTAAGCTTTGATTTTCACGGCATATCCGCGCTTATTGTGGCGTTTTTTCAGCTGTTTGGCGCGTTTATTTACAGCACGCCTGTTACCCCATACAAGGACAGCATTGATATGAATAAGTTTGAGCTTGTGTGGGCTGATGAATTTGACCACGGCTTTGACACAACAATATGGCAAGGTCATTATGTTTACGGGGCGGATGACACTCAGCTTCGCGATACCGCATGGTGGAACAGACAGCAGGTGAGCTTCACCGATGACGGATGCCTGAAGCTTACGGTAGAGTATAAAAACGGTCCCAAGGGCGAGGGCTGGTATTCCTACGGAATGGAAACCAAACCCACCAGCCACTATTCGAGCGACCATGTGGGATATGAGCAGCTTTACGGCTACTTTGAAATGCGCTGTATTCTGCCCAAGGGTGCAGGTCTTAACCCCGCGTTTTGGCTCTTGACAGACGGCATGTGGGCGGATGACACCGACGGCGGAGTCAGCGGAGCCGAAATTGATGTTTTTGAAACCCCGACAGACTATGATGTTGACAGCAAGATGTTCGGCTCGATTTTCCAGACAATTCATATTGACGCCTATGGGGACGCGCATAAGCAGGAGGTTCAGGGCTGGTATTATGCCGATGACCCGTATAATAAATTCAACACCTACGGCGTTGAGTGGAACAGCGAGGAGTATATCTTTTACATTAACGGTGTTGAAACCGCGAGAACCGATTTCGGCGGCGCTTGCCAAGTCCCTCTTTATTTGATTATTTCCGTGGGTGTAGATGAGAAGGTAGAGCAAAACGAGTATATCCCCTCCTCAATGCTCGTCGACTATGTAAGATGCTATCAGTATGTGAAATAATATAATGTAGATTATATAATAAGGAGCTGTGACGAAATGAAAGTTTCATCACGGCTCCTTATGTGTATTAAAGAAAAGTGTTTATTTGCTGTATAATCCGCTTCGGCTCCCTCTGACGAGGGAGCTGTCAGCGAAGCTGACTGAGGGAGAGAGCTTCAGGCAAGGCATCTATCACCTCAAATACAGTACATATCAACATGAGGAAAGAAAAAGTCTTTATCAAATGTTAATTTTGTTATGGCTTATGCTTTAGTTATTTCATATTCTCTCCCTCCGTCACGCTATGCGTGCCACCTCCCTCGTCAGAGGGAGGCTATGTGTTCGCCCATTTATGTTTGATTAAGTTTTATTCAATATCTTCCCACCACTCGGTGAAGGCCTCGGCGTAGTTTGTCTTGAAGCCGAGCACATCGAGCTTGACGAGCTGCTCCCACCATGAGGGGTAGTCGCCGAGGTTCGAGAGGATTTGTACGCCCCTCTCCTTGAGCCAGCGGATATCATCCCCGCTTATGCTCTCGGCGTTAAGCCCGACCTCAAACAGGTCGTTTTCTTCGACGAATTTTTTTGTTTTTTCGGTCAGGAATCGGATATTCGCGCCGAGCTTCAGCCCCTCGGGCTTTTCGTTTTGGCGGAAGGTATCTTGAATTTCCCTGTTGATTTCGGCCGAGCCCGAGAAGAGAATGTACCTGGCGCAATTGTCGGAATCCTTAAGGATTTCAAGCATTCTCGGCATTAACCCGGTGCTCTTGATTTCAATCTCAATTAACACATTCTCCTTCTTTTCGGAGAACCATTTGTCAAAATCGCAAAAGCGCATGATATGAGCCATTCTCGGCTCGTTAATAAGCTCATCCTCATAGAAGCTGCCCCCGTACTGCCCCATTACGAGGCCCGGGACTATCGCCATATCCTCAACCTCGGTATGCGCGGGGAGGAAGGAGGGGAGCATATGGTTAGCGTAGGGAAGCTCGACCTTTTTAATATCTTCCCAGGTCATGCGGTTCAAAACGCCGTTTGTGAAGCCTGTCGGGTGCCCCAAGGTCATGCGGGTGAAGTTGCCGTCGTGGGCGACGATAATTTCGCCGTCACCCGAAAGCTGAACATCAATCTCAATCCCCTCAAGACCGTGCTCAATCGCCGCCTCAAAAGCGCCGAGCGTATTCTCGGGAGCGTACTGAGCAAGACCCCGGTGAGCGAATCTCATCGGCCCCGTGTATTCATTCTGTTTTGCCATATTATCGACCGCCTCTGATGAAAATTTTATCGTATTGAGCGCTTATTAAAAGGTCAGGAAGCTTGCGTTGCAATAGCCCGTGACAACAGCGCCTTTTGTGTCAGTCCCCGTGCAGCGGTACCATTTGGCTCCCGTCGCGTCGGTTATTGCCTCGCCCTCAACCGTTACTTTCGCGCCCTTGGCAAACTGGCCGAGCTTATCCGCCGTGGCGACAGGCTCCTTACGGATATTCAGCGGCTCGCTCTGGGTTGA